>JAZRGA010000064.1:0-5874 GCA_045643945.1 Eubacteriales bacterium
AAGGCATAAAACCTCGGGTGTTTGCTTTGTTGAAAATTAAAAATCAATCCTCGTCGTATTCTGCGGCTACAAGCGCATCATAGACTGTAAATACCGCGTCTATTATCTCCTCGTCAAGAGTAAGAGCAAGATATTCTGCGCCCTCCTCGTTTTGCTCGATAGAAAATACGAGTCCCTCGTCTTCACCTAAGCCCTCCATAGGATTTACTGGCTTGAGTATAACGTATACCTTTTCTGCGAGGGGAACTACGGCTATCTGCTCGAAGTCTATCTGTTCTCCTTTTTCGTTCGAAAGAATGATTATGTCGTTGTTGTTTTCGTCAAAAATTGCGTCTATCGGGTTTATTACGTCTGCCATAGTTGTAGATCCTTTCTTTTTCAGTTTAATACGCTAAAGATTTCCTTTTGCCTTTTTTATTTTTCGGAAATTCCTTGATTTTTGCAACAAATTCAAGATTTATGGCGATAAGCTCGCCCTTTTCCTCAATAAGCATACCGTTGTCGGTGATTTCCTTAATTACACCGCAAACTTGAGTGTTATCGTAAAAGGATATAATGCAATCCTTGTCTATGAATTTTTTTGCAAGCTCCAACATTTCGTTTGGTTCTCCTTTTGCTTTTTTTATTCTTGATTTTTTCAGCTTTCTGAGTATTATAAGATTTTTGCGCCTTTTCGAATTTGATATAGCTATTATAATGAGGGGTAAAAAGGCGACACAGTATATTGCGGGGGTGTTTCCACCGTAGTCCGACTTATCGAGTAAGACGGCAACGCTGCCTAAAAGTCCCGCAAATACTCCTATAACTAATGAAATAGCCGAAATTTTCAATAAAGTATCGCGCGTCATAGACTTTACCGATTACTTTTTGGATAATTGAAGCTCTTTAGCGTTCAAATCGTCAACGATAGATGCCTGATTGATTATAAGCTTGATTATCTTTTCAAGGTCACTGTTGGACGAGTAATCACTACGGCAAATGTAGTTAACACGGCCCTCCTCGAACAAGGGGTAAACCTTTTCCTTTTTGCCCTTGGGATAGATAGCGATAGACTTTCCGCCCTTTTCCTTAACGAGAGTCATACAGGGAATGTCTGTAAGCCCGTCGCCGAGGTAAACGATATTACCGTAGGGAACGCGTCTTGTGCTTGACTTGGAGTTAACGCCAACAACGTCGTGTGAGTCAAGCGCACCCTTTGAAACACGGAACACGAACTGCGTTTTTGCGGTGTAGTTGATTGCAATCTTAGGCCAAGAAGCAATTCCGTTTTCGTCAAATAAAAATTCGCAAGCGTATATAGCCTTAAATTCCTTAGCAATAGACGTGCCCTCGATTATTTCCTTTGTGCCGCTTGAAATAATGTAATGCTCAACGGTTACGCCCATTTCCTCGGCATACGAGTTAATGCGCTTAAACCAGGTGGTAACACCGTCGTAAAGCTTGACGTCCTTGCCGAGCTTGTTTAAATATTCTCTTGTTAATGGAATACCCTTTTCCTTGCATTTGTCTATCATCATATACATATAGCAAAGAATGCTTTCCATACCGGTCTTTTGTGTAAACTCAGATGTCGCGCCCCAAAACTCTGCGGGAGTCATTCCCAAGGCGGGGATGAATGAGAAGTTTTGCATATCGTCGGTTGCCAGCGTCTTATCGAAATCGTAAAGAAGGGCTACTATGGGCTGTCTTTTGTTCATATAAAGTACCTCACTGTGTGAAAAATTATAATTATAGTAATTATAGCATATTTTTTTAAAAAAATCAACAGTTTTTTATTTAATTTGTGATGAGTGGAGCAAAAAAGAATAAAAATAAAGTTTTTTTGAAAAAAGGTATTGACAAATCGAATTTAATGTGATAAAATATCGTGGTGTGAGAGCGAAAGATTAAATCACAGTTAATATTTGCGGCGTTAGCTCAGCTGGATAGAGTGTTTGGCTACGAACCAAAAGGTCGGGGGTTCGAATCCCTTACGCCGTGCCAAGAAAAAGACTCAGGATTGGAACAATCTTGAGTCTTTTTCGATTAAATCCGCCTTCGTCGGAATAAATCCATTTTATGGATGAAATCGCTTCGCGATGAAATCTTGCTTCGCAAGGTTAGAGAGGCGGATTTAATTTCATCTGAAGACGAAGTCGAAGATTTCATCCAAGCTCGCTTGGATTTCATTCTGCAAAGCAGAATTTCATTTTTTTCTTTTTTATTTATGATATACTTAAATCGGGGTGATGATTATGGCGGAAAATAAGCTTGCAGATTTATCTATGGATTTTGCGGTTAATATTTTAAAATTGACTGATAATATTAAGGGTCATTATTCTCTTATTAATCAATTGGAGCGTAGTGCGACATCTATCGGCGCTAATATAAGAGAGGCAAAATATGCTCATAGCAAAGCTGATTTTATATCCAAACTTCAAATTGCATTAAAGGAATGTTATGAAACCGAATATTGGCTTGAATTGTTACAAAAAGCCGATATATTAGTCGATAATAATTTAAAATCATATATGCATGATTGCGGAGCTCTTAGGCGAATGCTGATTTCTTCTATCAATACCACAAAGGCTAATATGGATATTTGACGTTATGCTTGGAAATATTGTAAAGGTAATTATTGACAGACCTCTCGGCTCTCATCATCCAAGGCACGAGGACATAATTTACACTGTTAATTACGGCTATATTCCCGACGTTATTGCTCCGGACGGTGAGGAACAGGATGCTTATGTATTAGGTGTTGATGTTCCTATCGCTGAATTTTACGGACGGGTTATTGCTATTGTTCATCGCATTAATGACGTTGAGGATAAATGGATTGTAGCGCCTGAGAATAAGTCTTTCACAAGAGAGGAAATTGCAAATTTAGTTGATTTTCAAGAAAGATTTTTTGATATAGAGATAGTGATGTAAAAATCGAAAAATTGAATTAGTTTTCATTATAATATAATACAAAAACAGCGAGATGCTCACCATCTCGCTGTTTCTATTTAACCCAAGACCGGATGCTTTTCAAATCCGTTCAGACCCCATCTTTTCATCAGGGCGGGGTAATCTCTGTAGCAATAATTTACATCTATATCATCACTGAATCCGTTGACGCGCCCTTTATCGGTAAACTGCCACATAGAAAGCTGCTTGCCGTATTTTTGCTCGTTCCATGTGGGATTGTCGGTAAGAGGATAACGCGCGTACCAAACGTCGAAGCGGTCGAGTATAGTGTTGGTATCGAGTATCTCGACGAGCCATTCGTTATTTACATAGATAGCCGAATAATATCCGTTCGATTGAAGCTCTTCGATGAAAGCGGTTATAATTTTTGTAAGCGTGCCTCGCGAAACTGTTTTAAGGCTTTCGTCCTCAATATCAAAATAGATAGGATATTCAAATTGCTTGCCTTCTACCCATTTAAGTACGTTTCGTGCGTCCTCTAAGGTATCCGCTACGGTGGAGGAATATGCGTAATAGTATGCTCCAACGCCAAGACCTGCCGCCTTTGCGCCCTCATAATCCATATCAAAGGTTGGACTCTTGCCCGATTTTCTGCTTCCTATTTTTAAAATAACAAAATCGTAGCCCTGCGCTTTTATGCTTTTCCAATCTATCGGCAAATAAGTACCGTTCGAGGTTTCATGCTCACCCTCGTAAATATCGATACCCTTACAGAGCGGAACCGAGCTTTGGAGATAGGGAGAGGGGAGGATATCCTTATAGCTTATAAATGTATTATCATATCGGTATGCGCAGTCCTCGCAATCGTGCTTGGTAAATCCGCTTGCGGTTGCCGTAGGACGAACTACCGTTACCTTAAAATCGTGCGATGGCGGAACGATATCTTTAGTTATGCCATAGTCACAAAGCTCACATCGGTAATGCGTATAGCCTTGAGTTGTGCAGGTCTTTTCAACGGTTTGCTCTTTTATGAGCGTGTGCCCTAAGGCGGATATGTAATTTGAGTTGTAAATATATCCACAGTCGCAAAGATAAACCGAATAACCCTCGTCATAGCAGGTCGGCTTGACTATTCTGCAAAGCTTACCGTCGTGCGGCTGGATTTCTATAATTTCGGTTTCGACCGTTTCGCATTTTGAGCATATCCTTATGCGTTTACCCTCGCGCACGCAGGTTGCTATCGACGTTTTCTTCCATTTTGAAAAATTATGCTCGCAGGCTTCGCTATCCGTGGAGTCGATATCATCAGTCGAGTTAAAGCTCTCATCAAGCTTCTCACAGGAGGTCGACGGTAACAAAAATAATACTAATATAAATAATAATGTAGAAATTAATAAAACAACGCGCTTAAAAAGCTTATTTTTCATATCGCCTCCTTAATTTTTTGCAACACTTTATTTTACCATATTATAGGCGAAATGTCAATATTTAAATCCATTTAGCGTTTAAAATCCGTTTAATTTCCATTTCTTCATTATATTTATATAATCTCGGTAGCAAAAATTCATATCGAAATATCCATCAATGCCCGCAATTTCTCCGCTTTGCGTGTATTGCCACATAGAAAGCTGCTTGCCGTATTTTTCTTCGTTCCAGACGGGAGCATCGGTGAGAGGGTAACGTGCGTACCAAATATCAAACAGTGATAGTATTCGCGAGGTGTCAAGAATGTTTCTGAGCCAGTTGTTATTTGTGTATAAGGCGGAATAGTAGCCGTTTTTCTGCATTGAGCAGATGAATACCTCGCATAGCTCGGTAAGTGCATCCTTTCCTATTGATGTAAGCGACGGGTCTTCGAGGTCAAAATATACGGGATATTCGAGTACCTTGCCCGAAAGATAGGAGAGCAGGGCGCTTACGTCGTTTTTTATTCCGTCAACTGTTGAGGAATATGTGTAAAAATAGACTCCCACGTCAAGCCCTGCGGCTTTTGCGTCGGCATAGTCCGCTTCAAAGGTTGGTTCTTTTCCCGAAAGTGTGCTGCCTGCCTTCAAAATCACAAAGTCAAAGCCTGCTGATTTTATTTTTTGCCAATCTAAGGGAAGATATTCTCCGCTCGCGGTGTCTATTTGATGATTCCAACGCGATACGTCAATGCCGTGAGCGAGAACGGTGGATTCTTCGAGATATGGACCGTCAAGAATTTCCGAGTAATTTATAAATGAATCCTTATAGCTTTCAGAGCAAGCGCAGATATGCTCGGTATATCCCGCTTCAAGCGAGGTCGGCCGAAATACCGTTGACGTGTAGGTGTGCGGAGTCGGGGAGGAGGTAAGCTCCTTGACGCTATAACCGCAGGAAAGGCAAGAACGCTCGGTGTAGCCTCCCTCGGAGCAGGTTGCGGCTATTAAATTTTCGGTAAATGAGTGCTCAAGGGTAGGAATATCTTCGCCAAGGTAGAAATCTCCGCAAATACAAAAATAAAGAGTGTAGCCCTCGCTTGCGCAGGTGGGAGGGATAATTCGCTCGATGTACTTGTGAGGCGTAGGAGGGGTAGGGTCTGTTGTATAGCGGTATGAACAAGTATTGCAGGAATGTACGGTGCAACCCTCGCTCGTGCAGGTTGGAAGAAGCGTGCTTACGGTGATGCTTTCGTGGGAACAAGTTGAATTTATCTTTTTTAGAATAAAGAAAGATGCCGTAAGAGCTATGATTGATATCAAAATAAGGGTGAATAACAGAAGCTTAAGTGACTTTTTCATACGACCTCGCAAATTAAACAATAAAGGTACTATATATATACTCAAAATCCGTCAAAGTATGCAAACTTATAAAAAAATAAAAAAAGTTGAAAAAAGTGCTTGACAAAATGGTGTTAAAGTGGTAAAATAATCAAGCGCTCGCATGAAGAGCGCGAAGGTCGAAAAGAAAAAAGTTGAAAAAACTTAAAAAACTTTTCGAAAAGGTATTGACAACTCAAAA
>JAZRGA010000065.1:0-6308 GCA_045643945.1 Eubacteriales bacterium
GTTTGCACCGCACCCACGGAGAAAAGTTTTGGTCAAGCTTTTTCAAAAGCTTGCGGGTTTGGGCAGCGCCCATAAAACGGCGTTTCTTTTTGCCAAGCCTTTTTCTTTGCGCCTTGTGTGTCAAAGAAAAAGCGGATAAGGAAGTTAGATTGTGTTAGGATTTTTGCTACCTTTTTGAAAAAAGGTAGTAAGAAAACTTTCAATCGGGGGATGTTTTAAAGGACATCCTGCGTTCGACCGACGAACAATAGATGTTTGCACGCACTCACGCGCATCAAAAGTTTACAAGTTCAATATTAAAAGCAAAAACGCCTTATTACCATTTGGATAATAAAGCGTTTTTTATTTATTATATAGTACAAATTAACATTTTCATTATTCATTAAAAAATCCGTTTGAAATAAATGAATAATACAAATAAAATCCGCCTTCTTGCGAAAGCGGATTTTTGTTTGGTGCACCTTCAGGGATTCGAACCCGGGACCCACTGATTAAGAGTCAGTTGCTCTACCAACTGAGCTAAAGGTGCTTATTGCGACTTATATAATATAACACATTTCAAGTAGTTTGTCAATAGTATTTTTGAAATTTTTTAAACTTTTTTCAATATTTTTTTATTTTTTTCTTTTTTTCTGTTTTTTAAGCTACAAAATTCTAACTCAAAGGCGTTTTTATTAAAAACAGTTGACAACTCAACAATTTTATGGTATTATATATATGAACGTGCGTTTTTAAAATAAGGCGACGTTATTAAGATTATGATAAGGAGAAGAATAAAAAATGGAGCAGGATAGGTTTGATAACTTTTATTATCACGCCAGCTGTGCACTTAAAAGTATTCAAAAGCTTAAAAACAAGGCTATGATACCGATAGGGCTTGCAAGCGCTCATACAATGTGCTTACGCCATCTTTACGCAGCTCCCGACGGTCTTACAAGAACGAGGCTCGTTCATTTATGCGACATCGACAAGGCTCAGGTTTCAAGAATAATCAACGAGCTTTGCGCACGCGGTTACGTTATAGAAACTGAGGACGAAAGCATAAATTATAAAAAGCGATTAAAGCTGACTCCGATGGGTAAGGAAATAGCCGAGGAGATAAATGCGCTCGTTTTAAAAATCAATTCTTATGTAAGCAGAGATTTTACCGACGAGGAGATAGACGTTTTTTACCGAGTTTTCGACGTTATTTGCGAAAGGCTTAAGGAATCTGAGGAGATTATCGATTCCGAGGTCGAAAGCATTGTAAAAAGTGGCAAGCGCCGTGTATGATGCTCGCTATTGCGGGAATATAATAATATGTTATTTTATATGGTTGTATTATATTAATGTAATAATTAACACATCAGAAACACGTCAGTAACAACAAAACAACAATTCAACGGTATATTTTAACCGTGAAACTTGAAAGGGGTTTTATTATGGCAAACGAAAAAAACACAGCAAAGCAGTTAAAAATGCCTAAGGTATATAATAAAAAGAAAACTAAAAGAAATTATGAAAGAGTAGCCGACGTGCGCGACCTTTGCCGTGTTCTTCAAAAGCACGGAAGCAAGGTAGCGTTCAGCTATTTCGGTGAGGGCAGACGTCTTCAGGATATAACCTACCGTGAGCTTTATAATATGATACTTCGCATCTCGGCAGGTCTTACAACGATGGGACTTTCTAAAAAGCGTATAGCAATTCTCAGTGAAACAAGCGTTGAGTGGGTTGCATCCTATCTTGCAATACTTGCAACGGGTGGAGTTGTTATTCCGCTTGACCGTGAGCTTGATATCGAGGTTATCGAGGGCTTTATGGAGCAGATAGATGCAGATGCAATTATTTATTCCGCAAACTTTAACGGCAAGCTTGAGCATGCTATGAAGGAGCATCCCTCGCTTAAGACCTTTATTCCGATAAAGCCTACCGACAAGGAGCTAGCTTTAAGTGATAAAATTCTTCCGCTTAAGGAAATAATCGAGCACGGTTATCCCATAGCATCTAAGGGATATACACTTCCTCCCGTTGAAAAGCGCGAGGAGCTTGCAGAGTTCTTATTTACCTCGGGTACTACCGGAACAAGCAAGTGCGTAATGCTCAGCCAGAAGAATATTTTTGCTGCGGTTTCCTCTGCGGCAGAAACAGTTGACTTCGGACCTGACGACGTAATCGTTTCGCTTCTTCCGATACACCACACCTACGAGCTTGCTTGTATGCTTGCTGCGCTCGACTACGGTATTCACATCTGTATAAACGATTCTATTACAAGAGTTCTTAAAAATCTTCAGCTCTTTAAGCCCACCGCGCTCGTTCTCGTTCCTCTTTACGTTTACACCTTCTACAAGAAGATTTGGGCAGAGGCTAAAAAGAGCGGTAAGGATAAGGCGCTTAAGCTTGGTATTGGAGCATCGCGTGCGCTTCGTGCCGCAGGAATTGACAAGCGCAGAGAGATATTTGCCGACGTTCACGAGCCCTTTGGCGGCAGACTTGAGAAGATAATCTGCGGCGGTGCGGCTCTTAACCCCAGAATGATAGAGTTCTTTGAAACGATAGGAATTTCCATCTATGAGGGCTACGGCATCACCGAATGCTCTCCTCTTGTTGCCGTTACTCCCTATTACGCAAGAAAATTTAACTCGGTAGGACCTGCAGTTCCTTGCTGTCAGATAAGAATTGACGAGCATAGCGTGAACGATAAGGGCTACGCAGAGGGTGAAATTCAGGTAAAGGGCGACAACGTAATGCTTGGATATTACAAGAACGCTAAGGCAACCGCAAACGCATTTACCGCTGACGGTTGGTTTAGAACGGGCGATATGGGATATCTTGACGAGGACGGCTATTGCTTTATAACAGGTCGTCTTAAGACGGTTATCGTTTTGGAAAACGGTAAAAATATATTCCCCGAGGAAATTGAGGAATATCTCGGAGATATTGAATATATTGCGGAAAGCGTAGTTGTTGGCAGACAGAGCGGCTCTGAGGTACACCTCGTCGCAATTGTTTATCCCGACGCAACAAAGTTCCCTGCGAATGCTACTAAGGAAGATATGTATAAGGAAATTCAGCATCAAATAAACGAGCTTAACAAAAAGCTTCCAACCTATAAGCACATTAAGCTTGTAGAGCTTCGCGACAAGGAATTTGAAAAGACTACGTCGAGAAAAATCAAGCGTCATCTTGTAAAATGATAAGATAAAATATTAAATACTTGACAAAATAGGAGTTTGCGCTTATAATAAAGACAGAAAGACATAAGCTTTAGTCTTAGCCTGACTCCTATTATTTATATCACTTTTATATGTTATATAAATAACAGAGAGGAAGCTTTATGCAAAATTATATTATAGTAACCGACTCGGGCACTGATTTTACCGAGGAATTAAAAAAAGAGCTTGAAATAGTTCAGCTCGAGCTTACCATTATAGTTGAGGGTGAGGAGCCGAAGCCTAATAACGAGGTCGATAATAAGATGCTTTACGAAATGCTCAGAGCAAAGAAAAAGGCAACCACCTCGGCAGTAAACGTTGGAGATTTTAAGGACGTTATGCGCCCTTATCTTGAAAAAGGAACGGATATCCTTTATCTTGGATTTTCTTCGGGACTCAGCAACACATATAACGCAGGTAGAATTGCTTGCGAGGAGCTTGCCGAGGAATTCCCCGAAAGAAAGCTTTATGCGGTTGATACGCTTTGCGCCTCGCTCGGTCAGGGACTTTTGGTTTATCATGCTGCAAAAATGCGTTTCGACGGTAAGAGCATCGAGGAGGTCAGAGATTTTGCAGAGGGTAATAAGCTAAGACTTTGCCATTGGTTTACCGTTGACGACCTTTTCTTCCTTAAAAGAGGAGGCAGAGTAAGCGCGGCTACTGCGGTTGTCGGAACGATGCTCGGAATTAAGCCGATTATGCACGTTGATAACGAGGGTAAGCTTGTAAAGGTTGGTACTGTCAGAGGCAGACGCGCATCTATCGACGCTCTTTGCGAAAAGGCTAAGGCAAGCTCAATAGATGTAAAGGAAAAGCTTGTGGCATTTATTTCGCATGGCGATTGCGAGGAAGACGCAAAATATCTTGCCGATAAAATGAAGAAGGAAGTAGGCTTTAAGGAGGTACTTATTGGCTACGTAGGCTCGGTTATAGGCTCACATTCGGGTCCCGGCACGTTGGCTTTGTTTTATCTTGGCACCGAGAGGTGATTTTTTATGAGAATTGATGCAAAAATGTTGCTTGCGCTCTTTATTTCGGGAGCGAATGCTCTTGATAATAATAAGGACGCTATTAACAATATGAACGTATTTCCCGTTCCCGACGGTGATACGGGTATAAATATGGCTCTTACGCTTAGCGCGGTAAGAAAAATGAATGATGAAGAAATTACAACGCTTAAGGAATGCGCTCGCGAGGCTCAGGACTTTATTATGCGTTCCGCAAGAGGAAATTCGGGAGCGATACTCTCACTTTTCTTCAGAGGATTTTATAAGTCGCTTAAGGTTGTCGAAAGCATAGGCGTTGCGGAAATGACTATGGCGCTTCGAAGTGCTTGCGACCAAGCTTACAGAGCAGTTCAAAATCCTGCCGAGGGTACTATTCTTACGGTTATGCGCCGTTGTGCCGAGGAGGCGGAAAAGGCTCTTGAGGCAAATATGTTTAGCGACGATACCTTCATTGAGTTCTTCGCATATCTCGTCGACGTAGCGCAAAAGGCGCTCGATGAAACGCCCGATATGCTTCCTGTGCTTAAGGAGGTAGGCGTTGTCGATGCAGGTGGCGCGGGATTTGTTACGATGCTCAACGGTATGCTTGCCGCTTTGCGTGAGGACCCCGTAGAGCTTATAAGCGCTCCCGCTTCTGTCGACTCTGCCGCTGCGGACTTTTCGGAGTTCGATACAGAGAATATAACCTATCCCTACTGCACCGAGTGCGTGCTTGAAAAATCCGATGCCTTTTACGGAGAGGGAAAAGCCGATGCCGTTCGTGAATTTATCTGCTCTATCGGTGATAGCGTGGTATTTATAGAGGACGAAAGCATAGTAAAGCTTCACGTTCATACCGACCACCCCGGACTTGTGCTTGAAAAGGTCGGAGAGTACGGAATGTTTGTAAGCGTTAAAATCGAAAATATGCGCAATCAACACTCTGCGCTTGTTTCGGGAAAAAATGAGGCTACGCAAAGGGTTGAGGTAGTAGAGGAAGAAAAGACAGTCGCTCCCGAAAACGAATATGGCTTTGTTTCAGTTTGTCTTGGTGACGGAATTACCGAGGCATTTCGTGACCTCGGAGCAGATAACGTAATTCACGGCGGTCAAACGATGAATCCAAGCACACAGGATATTATCGACGGAATCCGTATGACCCCCGCTAAGACAGTTTTCGTTCTTCCCAATAATAAAAATATATATCTTGTTGCAGTTCAAGCGGCAAAGCTTGTTAAAGACCGTCACGTTGAGGTGCTTAATACAAAGAGCGTGCCGCAAGGAATTTCGGCAATGCTTGCATTTAATCCCGAGGCAACGGTAGATGAAAATATTGAGGCTATGAATACGGCTCTCGAGGGTGTTACGAGTATGTCTATAACTCATGCCGTCAGAAATACAACGATAGACGGAGAGAAAATAGAAAACGGACAGATGTTAGGTCTTATGAATGGCTCGATACAGTGCGTTGCCGACAGTACACTCGAATGTCTTGAAATGCTTTGCGATAAAATAACCGATGCGTCGTTTATTACTATTTTTTACGGAGCAGACGTTAGCGAGGAGATAGCGCAAAAAGCGGAGGAGATAGTTCAAGCGAAGACTGTTGATGCCGAAATCGTTGTTGTCCCGGGCGGTCAACCTCTTTATGACTTTATAATTTCCGCAGAATAAAAAATATATAAATTAATTAAAACCGTTTTTGCTTAAATTTAGCGAGAACGGTTTTTTTAGGTTTTAGTTTGCTTTTCTCAAAAATTAGAGCATATTAATTTTAGCGAAAAAATAACCCCCACGTTTCAAAGCTTTTGAAAAATGGGGGTTTGTAGAAGAAAATTTTTTTCAAAAAGTTTTCTTCTCCTGTAAAAATAACAATAATCCACAATATCGCTTTTTCTTTGACACACAGGGCGCAAAGAAAAAGCTTAGCAAAAAGAAACGTCGTTTTTATGGGCGCTGCCCAAACCCGCAACCTTTTGAAAAAGCTTGACCAAAACTTTGCGGCGTGGGTGCGGTGCGAACATCAATTGTTCAACGATTGAGCGCAGACATTTCGGCAAAAAATAAACCCTCTGTGGAGAGTTCTTTGAAAATTTTTCGGGGAAAGCTTTTTTTAAGAAAGTTTTCCCCG
>JAZRGA010000066.1:0-66107 GCA_045643945.1 Eubacteriales bacterium
TTACCTAAATGGTTTTATATGAAATATCTATGGATAAACATCTTTTCGATCAATTTCTGCGGATCCACCGCCATTATTTTGCGTAATCTACCGCGCGGCTCTCTCTGATCAAGTTGATCTTTATCTGACCGGGATATTTTACTTCCTCCTGAATCTTCATTGCCATATCTCTGGCAATAAGCTTCATTCCTTCATCATTTACCTCCTCAGGCTTAACCATTACGCGGATTTCGCGTCCTGCCTGAACTGCAAATGCCTTATCAACGCCCGAAAAGCTCTTAGCAATCTCCTCGATCTTTTCAAGTCGCTTAATATAATTTTCAAGATCCTCTCTACGCGCGCCGGGTCTTGCTGCGGAAATTGCATCCGCTGCCTGAACGATAACCGCCGTAATCGTTTGAGGTTCAACGTCGCCGTGGTGCGCTTCAATTGCATGAATGACCTCTCGGCTTTCCTTGTATCTCTTTGCGAGATTTACTCCAAGCTCAACGTGTGAGCCTTCCATTTCGTGTGTTTGCGCTTTACCAATATCGTGCAAAAGTCCTGCACGCTTTGCAACAGAGCTGTCAACTCCAAGCTCATCTGCTATCATTCCCGAGATAAGCGCTACCTCGATAGAATGCTTAAGTACGTTTTGACCGTAGCTCGTTCTGTAACGAAGTCTTCCGAGCATTCTTACGAGGTCGGTATTAATTCCGTGAATACCAACGTCAAAGGTTGCTCTCTCGCCCGCCTGCTTTATACCTGTTTCAACCTCACGAGTTGCCTTTTCAACCATTTCCTCAATGCGTGACGGATGAATTCTACCGTCGGAAATAAGCTTTTCAAGTGTTATGCGAGCAATCTCTCTGCGGACCGGATCAAATCCCGAGAGTGTAATAGCCTCCGGAGTATCGTCGATAATAAGCTCGACACCGGTAAGCTTTTCAAGCATCTGGATATTTCTACCCTCACGTCCGATTATGCGTCCCTTCATATCCTCACTGGGGAGCGCTACAACCGAAACGGTCGTTTCTGCCACATGGTCTGCGGCACATCTTTGAATTGCAAGTGAAATTATGTTCTTTGCCTTTGCGTCTGCGTCTTCCTTGAACTGTGTTTCAAGCGCATCAAGCTTTTGAGCAAGCTCGTGCTTAATTTCGGATTCTACACGAGATACAAGCTCGTCCTTAGCCTCTTGCGCGGAAAGACCTGAAATTTTTTCGAGAATATCAAGCTCCTTTGAGCGAAGCTCGTTAATCTGCTCCTTGAGAACGTCGTTTTCCTTTATCTTTCGATCAAGAATTTCATTCTTGTTTTCAAGAGTTTCTGCCTTTTTGTCCAAATTTTCTTCCTTTTGAACCAAGCGGCGCTCTGTTCTCGAAATGTCGGCTCTGCGTTCCTTAAGCTCCTTTTCGGCTTCATTTCTCTGCTTAAGAATTTCTTCCTTTGCACTGAGCAAGGCTTCTTTTTTCATGGTTTCGGCTTGCTTTGCGCCATCCTCGCGGATTCTCTTTGCTTCCTCCTCAGCAGAACCTATTTCGGACTCGGCAATACGCTTACGGGCGTTATAGCCGACCTTGCGGAAAACAACTGCAAAAATCACTGAGCCTGCGGCAAAAGCGCCTAATGCCAACAAAATTGCATAAATCAATTCCAAACCCATACACCTCCTTTGTCTTTATTCGTTTGTCAAAGATTATAAAATATATCTATCTCATAAATGATCAAAAATCGCCATTATGACATATATATTCTATATAATTATACTATTTTTCTATTATTTTGTCAAGTGCTTTTAATTCAAAACACTGTATAAATCAAAAAAGAGAGCAAAAAATTTGCTCTCTTTTTTATATTCGGTTAGAATTAGCCAAGCTTAGCCTGATTAACCTTGATTCCGGGGCCCATAGTGCTTGCAACTACGCAGCTCTTGATGTACTGACCCTTTGCAGCAGCAGGCTTTGCCTTAATAACTGCTCCAACGAGAGTATCAAAGTTCTCTGTGAGCTTCTCTACGCCGAAGGATGCCTTACCGATAGGACAGTGAATGATGTTTGTCTTATCAAGACGGTACTCAATCTTACCCGCCTTAGCCTCGGTTACAGCCTTTGCAACGTCGGGAGTAACAGTTCCTGCCTTAGGAGAAGGCATAAGTCCCTTAGGACCGAGAACCTTACCGAGCTTACCGATAACGCCCATCATATCGGGGCTAGCGATAACTACGTCGAAATCAAACCAGTTCTCCTGAACGATCTTATCAGCGTACTCTACGCCGCCTGCGTACTCTGCGCCTGCGTCAAGAGCTGCCTGAACCTTATCGCCCTTAGCAAATACGAGAACCTTTACGCTCTTACCTGTTCCGTTAGGAAGAACAACTGCTCCTCTTACCTGCTGATCTGCGTGACGGGAGTCAACGCCAAGGCGAATGTGAATTTCGATTGTTTCATCGAACTTTGCCTTAGAAGTCTTGCATACAAGATCCAATGCCTCAGAGGGATCATAGGACTTAGACTTATCAATAAGCTTTGCGCTGTCAATATACTTCTTACCCATTTTCATTTCCCTCCTTAATTAGTCTTCAATAACTACGCCCATGCTGCGCGCAGTACCCTCAACCATGCTCATAGCGGTTTCGATGCTTGCTGCGTTAAGATCGGGCATCTTTGTTTCTGCGATCTTGCGAACCTGCTCCTTGGTGAGCTTTGCAACCTTAGTCTTGTTAGGCTTTGCAGAGCCCGACTCAATTCCTGCTGCCTTCTTTATAAGAACGGGAGCGGGGGGAGTCTTGGTTATAAATGTGAACGAACGGTCTGCATATACTGTAATAACAACAGGGATAACAAGACCGATATCGTTCTTTGTTCTTTCGTTAAATTCCTTAGTGAATACGGGAATTGCAACACCGTACTGACCAAGAGCCGGACCTACAGGGGGCTGAGGAGTTGCCTTTCCGGCGGGCAACTGCAACTTAATGTAGCCCATTACTTTCTTTGCCATAATTAAAAATCCTTCCTTGTGGTAAATTTGCGGGAAAATTCAAAAATTTTTCTCCCTCCCACTGTGACCTCAAAAAGAAATCACAATTACGCAAGCTTTATCTCGCTTGCATCAAACTCAACAGGCATATTACGGCGTCCTCTGTTAACGAGAACCGTAACCGTTTTAAGATCGTCTGTTACTGCCTGAACTATACCCTCAGAGCCCTCAAAGGGTCCGCTGATGATAACTACGTTATCTCCGACCTTGAACTTAAGCTCTACTCTCTTGGTTTCGATATTGAGCGCGTCTACCTCCTCCTGAGAAAGGGGGGTGGGGCGCGATCCGGGGCCTACGAAGCCCGTTACACCGGTAATGTTTCTTACCGCGTGCCAGCTTTCCTCAGTCATTATCATCTTAACGAGAACGTAGCAAGGGAAAAGCTTTGATTCCTTTTCCTTGGTTTCACCACCGTTCTGCTCGATGATAGTTTCCATCGGTATCTTAATATCAAAAATAAGATGTCCGAGTCCACGGTTTTCAACGATCTTTTCAAGGCTTGCCTTTACCTTGTTTTCGTAGCCGGAATAAGTGTGCGCCACATACCATCTCACGCCTACGTTCATTTCATTGATGTCACTCATTGTTTTTTCCTCGTTTTTCTCTTAATTATCCGAGTAAATTATCCGAGCCAACTGGAAACACCATTGATAAGAGCTTCCATAGCCTTGTTAAACGTCCAGTCAAGTCCACCGAGAGCAATTGCGCATACTGCAACAATCACCAAAACAACGCCTGTTCCCTTGAGAACCTGCTTCCAGCTGGGCCAAACTATCTTCTTAACGTCACTCTTGAAACCCTTCCACGCATCCTTTATCTTACCCTTCTTAGCCTTCTTAGCTTTTTCGGGCTTTGCTTCTTTGGTTTCGATTTCAGCGGATTTCTTTTCTTTTTCTGCCATCTTAACCCCTCCCGAATTACTTAGATTCTTTATGAAGAGTGTGCTTGCGGCAGAACTTGCAATACTTGTTAAGCTCTAATCTGTCAGGATCGTTCTTCTTGTTCTTCTTTGTGTCGTAATTTCTCTGCTTGCACTCTGTGCATACCAAAGTAATCTTAACTCTCGCATCATTAGCCATTTTTGCGGCACCTCCATTTTCAAAATATTTGACCGAACACTTATCCGACGCATCAAAACGTGTTTAAAGCAACGGTCCGTGTACCTCCCTCACCGAGTGGCGTGCAGCAGTGCCTTTCGGCAATGGCGCTCTCTGTTGCACAACAAAAAAGCCTACCCGCAGAGGTATAACCATTATACCACTACAAGAGGCTTATGTCAATAGCTTTTTTGATTTTTTTCTCATTTTTATAATTTTTATCAATTTTATTAATTTTGCCGTTTTTATTATTTTTTACAATTTTATTACCGTAACTCATAAAATGCAGACGGCATCCGCTAAAATCAAAGGTAAAGCCGTTTTTTAAAAATAGCGTGACAGGAAAAATCCCATCACGCTAAAAGTTATTGATTACTCTGCATCAAGAGCCTCGAGATCCTCCTCGGATACCAAGCACTCAAACTTCTCGCCGCACGCGGGGCAAGCAAGCTCCTCGGGATCGATGCTTCCGTCGAAGCAAATAGTTTCACCGCAGGAAGGACATTCAACCTCGAAATAGTCCTCATCCGCGAGAGCGCAATCACAATCGCAATCATCGCAATCGCCATCGCATTCATCATCGTCCCAATCATCATAATCGTCATAATCATCGCAATCGCAGTCGCAATCACAGTCGCAGTCACAATCATCGTATACGATTTCCTCAACCGCACCGAGATCCTCGTCGATTTCCTCAATGTAATCACCGAGAGTATCAACGTCCTCCTCGAGCTCGTTGATAGCATCAGTCATTTCACCAACAAGGTCAATAAGAGCAGCAATAAGCTTACCCTCCTTAGTGGTTTCGTCAAGATCAAGACCGTCTGCAAGACCCTGAATGTAAGCAGCCTTTTCGCTAAGTGTCATAATAGGTTCCTCCTTATAATTACGCCTTAAATTACGTTTATTATAGCTTTATTGTACTCAATGATATTAAAATTAAGCTCTGGAAAGATACTCGCCGGTTCTGGTATCTATCTTAAGAACCTCGCCCTCGTTAATGAAGAGCGGAACCTTAATAACCGCGCCGGTTTCAAGAGTTGCGGGCTTAAGAGTATTGGTTGCGGTGTTACCTGCAAAGCCGGGGTCGGTCTGAGTAACCGCAAGCTCAACGAACGTAGGAGGCTCTACGCCAAATACGTTGCCCTTATAAGAAATAATCTTGCACATCATTTCTTCCTTTACAAACTTAAAGCTATCGGGAAGCTTGTCGCTGTTAAGAGGAAGCATATCGAAGGTTTCCATATCCATAAAGTAATAAAGGTCACCGTCGTTATAGGAATACTGCATTTCCCTTCTCTCAATATAAGCATTCTCGAATTTATCAGTGGGGCTGAAAGTTCTCTCGATTACAGCGCCAGTGATAACGTTTTTGATTTTGGTACGAACGAATGCAGCTCCCTTACCGGGCTTAACGTGCTGAAATTCAACAACCTGAAATACTGCGCCGTCCATATCGAACGTAATACCGTTCTTAAAATCGCCTGCTACTACCATAATTTTATTTACCTCCAAAAAGTAAGTCTATTTTTCATATGATATCATTATAACTCATTTTTCTAAAAATTTCAAGTCTTTTTTTAATGTTTTTTATTTTTTTCTCAAATCTCTTTAAACAGTACCCGTTTTATTGTCTTTTTGCCCATAAAAAATGCGTATATATATAATTTATTGTATATATTCCCCCAAAATTTAAAAATTCGTTGACAATTCCGTCAAAAAGAGTTATAATATATCTGTATATTTTTAAAAATATTTTCCTAATGAGGCAAAAGCTATGATAAAAAGTATGACCGCTTTCGGCAGAGCGAGAGCAACGGTTAACGGAAAGGATATTTCGGTCGAAATACGCTCGGTCAACAACCGATACTTCGACTGCTCTGTAAAGCTTCCGAGAGCGTTTTCCTTTCTTGAAGAAAAAATAAAGCCCTATCTTCAGTCAAAATCCATATCTCGCGGAAAGGTTGACGTTTTTATTACAATCGACGTAATAAGCTCTCCCCTACCCGATATCACGATAGACGAGGGATATGCGGAAGCGTACATTAAAACGCTTAACACGCTTGCAGAAAAGTATTCGCTCAAAAACGATATAAGCGTTATGCAGGTAGCCCAAAACCGTGACATCTTCGTTATAAGAAAATCCGAGGAGGATACCGAAAAGGAATGGGCAGATATCCGCATCGTACTTGACTCGGCAATCGAGCGATTTATCGAGGGCAGAGCGAATGAGGGCAGAAACATCGAGTCCGATATCAAGAGCAAAATCGAGGGCATTTCCGAGCTTGTCACAAGAGTTGAGGCTATTTCGGCTTCGGACACAGCAGGATATAAGCAAAAGCTTGAGGCTCGTCTTCGCGAGATGCTTTCCGACAACAAGCTTGTTTTTGATGAAAGCCGTATTCTCACCGAATGCGCTATATTTGCGGATAAAATTGCTATCGACGAGGAAATCGTTCGTTTGCGTTCACATTTCATTACCTTTGGAGAAATTATTTCATCTAACGAGCCTGCGGGAAGAAAGCTTGACTTTCTAATGCAGGAAATGAACCGTGAAACCAACACGATAGGCTCTAAATGTCAAAACGCTTCTATTGCTAAAATAGTGGTAGACATAAAATGTGAGCTTGAAAAAATACGCGAGCAAATTCAAAACATTGAATAATCAATCAATTAAGCTATAAAACAATTTAATAAACGCAATTAAACCCTTTCGATTTTGGAAACACTAAAGTCGAGGATATAAAGATATAAAAAAGAGATACAAAAATGAAGTTTATAAACATTGGATTTGGAAATATGGTCGCCGCCGACCGTATAATTACCATCGTCAGTCCCGAATCCGCACCGATTAAAAGACTTATGCAGGATGCAAAGGCGGAGGGACGGGTTATTGACGTTTCCTGCGGAAGACGCACGAGAGCGGTAATAATCACAGATAGCGGTCACGTTATATTCAGCGCTATACAGTCGGAAACGGTTGCAAACCGTCTTGAAAGCGAAAACGATACAGAAGAAGAGGACGAGGCATAAAGCAGATTATGAAAAAAGGATTACTTATTGTTGTTTCAGGACCCGCCGGAAGCGGAAAAGGCACAGTTGCAAAGCGCCTTATCAAAACAGGAACCGTTGTTTACTCGGTTTCCGCCACCACACGCGCACCTCGCCCCGGAGAGGTTGAGGGCGAAAGCTATTATTACATAACCCGCGAATCCTTTATGGAGAGAATTGAGAGCGGAGATATGATTGAGCACACCGAGTATTGCGGCAATTTTTACGGAACTCCGAAGAAGGAAACTCTTGCTATGCTCGAATCGGGAAAGAACGTTATTCTCGAGCTTGAGGTAGAGGGCGCAATGAATATAAAGGCTCAATACCCCGAGGCGGTTCTCATTCTCTTTCTTCCTCCCTCCTTTGCGGTCCAAGAGCAGCGACTCAGAAAAAGAGGAACAGAAACAGAGGAAAAGATCTGCGCAAGACTTGAGCGCACAAAAGAGGAGCTTAAGCGCGCAAACGCCTATGATTACGTTGTGTATAATCACGATTTCAGAGATGCGGAGGCAGCTCAAAAGATACTCAACATCATCGACGCCGAGCTTTCATCGATAAAGCGCAATCCCGACGTTGAAGTCAATTATTTCGACAATTAATTTTAGAAAATAAATTTTACATAAATATTTTACTTTTAAGGAGAAATCTATGCTTTACCCAACAATCACAGAACTTACAAAAGACGAATTTAACCGTTATGAGCTTGCGCTTGCAACCGCAAAATGCGCTCGTATCATAACCGACGAATATGTTGCTCAAAAAGTAGCGGCTGAGGAGGCTGCGGGCGGAAACAAGGAAACCGAGCGCGCTCTTATCAACAATATAAACAAGGAATACCGTGACGAAAAGGCAGTAAAGAACGCTATTACCCGTATTCACCGCGGAGAATATAAAATAGTTCGTTGCGCAGCTGACGAGTCCGACTCTTGCGATGCCGAGGCTACCGAGGAAATCAGCGATATAAGCGAGGCTGTAGAGGAAGCTGCAACTGATGCAGAATAAGCGATAAAAATATTAATCGGCTATAACAACAAATAAAGTATAAATAACACAGTATAAATTAGGAAACGGAGGCGAACGATATGTCGGAATATGCAGGGCTTCATATATTAAAGAACCCCTATCATATTGATAACACCTATGACTATTTTGTTCCGCCCGATCTCCGCGAATCGCTTTGCGAGGGAGATTTTGTTGCCGTTCCCTTTGGAAATGCTAATAAAAGGGAGATTGCTTTGGTGATCTCCCTTAAAGATTGTCCCGATAACAATGCGGTAAACTGTAAGCCCATTTTATCGATATGCGACAAAAGGCTCTCACTCTCACAGGAGATACTTAAGCTCTGCCTTTTTATGAAGGAGCAAACACTCTGCTCTATCGGGGATACTGTTAAAGTGGTTATGCCCTCTGCGGCTCTCACAGACCCACACGAAATAATAAAGGTATCCGACGAATATATGTCAAAAAAAATCCCCAAGGGGCTTGTGAGCGAGGCGGCTCTCTTTATTGCAGATAAAATAAAGAAAAAAGGTAAAACTACTATGTATGAGCTTGAGCTGAAATACGGTAAAGCCGCTGACTACCTTTTTAACGAGCTTTTTGATAAAAATATTATTTACAGAGATTACGAAATACACGACCCTCAGGTTAGATACGAGAGCTATTATTCCCTTTCCATTTCAAAGGAGGATGCAGAATCGATAGTCGACCGAAGCGACAAATTTTTCAAAATACGCTCGGTTACGCAGATAAAGATTATAAAGCATCTTTTATCATTACCCGAGGATGCCGAGGTATCACGCGGAGAGCTTAACGAAAAATATTCCGCAACCTATGCGCACTTTAAAGCGCTTCTCGACAAAGGAATTTTAGAGCGCGAGGTGCGTGAGCTTGACCGTGGAATTCTTCATATCGCCCCCGCAATCAATGAACGCTCCTCCGAGCCGATATCGCTTAACGAGGAGCAGCTTTCAGCATTTAACACGCTTCGCAACCTCTCCGACAGTGGAGAGCCAAAGGCGGCGCTTCTTTACGGAATAACCGGTAGCGGAAAGACCTCTGTAATGCTAAAGACCATCGACCACGTTTTAGAAAAAGGCAAGCAAGCGATAGTGCTTCTCCCCGAGATATCCTTAACGCCTCAAACGCTTGGAATATTTTGCTCGAGATACGGTGAGCGAGTTGCTATAATTCATTCGGCTCTTTCGGCAGGCGAGCGACTCGACACGTTTAGAAGAATAAAAAGCGGAGGCGCAGATATAGTTATCGGTACACGCTCCGCAATATTCGCCCCTCTCCCACGTCTTGGACTTATAGTTATCGACGAGGAGCAGGAGCACACCTATAAATCTGACCAAAATCCAAAATACCACGCCCGTGACGTTGCGCGCTTCAGATGCGCACACTCGAAGGCGCTTATGCTTCTTGCCTCCGCAACCCCATCGTTTGAAAGCTACTATAAGGCGCAAGAAGGAAAATATACCTTAATAAAGCTTACGCACCGCTACGGCAAAGCAAAGCTGCCAAAGGTATCTATCGTTGATATGAGAAAATCCTCGTCGGGAACGATAAACTCTCCACTTGGAAATATGCTTTGCGAGCGACTCGTAGAAAACATACAGAGCGGAAATCAATCTATTCTTTTTCTTAACCGACGCGGATATTATAACTTTATAAGCTGTCAAAGCTGTGGCAGTGCAATATCCTGCCCGACTTGTAGCGTATCTATGACCTATCACACCTACGGCAGAGCCTACAACACAGGAGAGCTAAGATGCCACTGGTGCGGCAAGCGTATGCATCTTCCTATGGTCTGCCCCGAATGCGGAAGTGAGCATCTTGCGAAAATGGGCTTCGGAACTCAACGTGTTGAGCAAGAGCTTACCACGCTTCTTCCAATATCCCGTATTATTCGTATGGACACAGATACCACAACGTCAAAAAGTGCATACGAAAAGCTGCTCGGTCAATTTCGTGCAAGAGAAGCCGACGTTTTGCTTGGAACTCAAATGGTTACAAAGGGTCACGACTTCCCTGCCGTAACCTTAGTCGGCGTTCTTTCGGCAGATGCATCTCTTTATCTTGATGACTACCGCGCCGCAGAGCGAACCTTTGCTATGCTTACCCAAGTAATAGGCAGAGCGGGACGCTCCGATAAGGAGGGCGAGGCTATAATCCAAACCTCAAACCCAAATCACGAATGTATTAAGCTTGCCTGCGAGCAAAATTACGATGAATTTTATGAACGTGAAATACGTCTGCGCAAGGAGCTATGCTTTCCACCGTTTTGCGATATAGCGCTTATAGCATTATCATCGTCACTTGAAAAAGAATTACAACGTGTATCAGCTCTTTTAAGCGAGCAAATAGCAGAGCTTTCAAAGGGTAGCTTTAAGGATATACCTCTCGTTATATTCGGTCCTTTTGAAGCGCCCGTATATAAGGTTGAAAACAAATACAGACTTCGTACGGTAATTAAATGCCGACTCAACAAGCGCTCGCGTGAATTTTTTGCTACTCTACTAAAGAGCTTTGCGAAGATGAATAATAAATCGGTAAGCATGTCGGTAGATTTTAATCCGTCAAGCATTTAAATAACTAAATTAATACTTATAACTCATAGGAGAATATATTTTATGGCTAAATTAAAAATAGTAAAAATCGGCGACCCTGTGCTTCGCGCAATCTCGCGTCCCGTAGAAAAAATAACCCCCAGAACACTTCAACTTATTGATGATATGGTTGAAACCATGCGTGCCGCCGACGGTGCGGGTCTTGCCGCTCCGCAGGTTGGAGTATTGCGCAGAATAGTTGTAATCGAAACACCCGAGGACGGACTTTTTGAGCTTATAAATCCCAAAATAATTGCCTATGCAGGTGAGCAACGCACGCACGAGGGCTGTCTTTCAATTCCCGACAGATTCGGTCTTACAGTTCGTCCCATGCACGTAACCGTAAGAGCCTTAAACCGTAAGGGTGAGGCAATCGAGGTAAACGGCTCGGGACTTCTCGCAAAGGCGTTATGCCACGAAATAGACCATCTTGACGGCAAGCTTTATATCGATTGCGCTATCAAAATGGAAAATGCATAATTTTTTCAGGAGAATCAAATAATAATGAAAATTCTTTTTATGGGCACGCCCGATTTTGCCCTTTTCTCACTCAAGTCATTGGTTGAATATTCTAAGCAAAGCGATATAGAAATTTGCGGAGTAATAACTCAGCCCGACAAGCCTAAGGGTAGAGGCTATGCTATGATGCCGCCTCCCGTAAAGCAATATGCTCTTGAAGCGGGACTCGACGTTTATCAGCCCGAAACGCTAAAGGATGAAGCCTTTTTCGAGCTTCTCTCCACTCTCTCCCCCGACCTTATCGCGGTTGTGGCATATGGAAAAATTCTTCCGAAAAGCGTTATCGACTATCCCAAATACGGTTGTATCAACGTACACGGCTCACTTCTTCCCGAGTACAGGGGCGCCGCTCCCATGCAAAGAGCAATAATCGACGGCAAGAAAAAGACCGGTATTACCATAATGTATATGGCAGAGGGACTTGACACAGGAGATATGCTTCTTTCGCGCGAGCTTATTATAAACGAAAATGATAATTTTGAAAACATACACGACGGACTCGGTATGCTCGGAGCAGAAATGCTTGTCGAAATAATTCCCATGCTTCAAAGCGGAGCGGCTGTCCGTGTACCGCAGGACGATTCTCTTTCGAGCTATGCAAAAAAGATAACCAAGGAGGACTGTCTGGTCGATTTTTCTAAGGACGCTCAAACCGTCCACAACCTCATTCGCGGACTCTCTCCCGTTCCGTTAAGCTTTACCCACACACCAAACGGAAAGCTTTTAAAGCTTATAGAGTCGAAAATTGCAGACCGTGAAACACCTCACGAGCGTATAGGTGAGGTTTTGTCGCTTGACGGAAAAATCGAGGTAGCCTGCGCAAAAGGCTCTCTTTATATTGAGCGTGTTCTTCCCGAGGGTAAGTCACGTATGAGCGCCGCAGACTTTATACGCGGACGCAATATTTCTGTCGGAGATATCTTAAAATAATAAAAAATAGAGGTAACAAATGTTATTCGGATATTTTACGTTTGACTGGACAATACTTTTAGTTATTCCCGGTCTTATAATTTCAATATGGGCGCAAATAAAGGTAAGCTCGACCTTTAACAATTATTCAAGGCTTACCACCGCTCGCGGACTTTCGGGCTACGGTGCGGCAAGACGAATACTTGACGCAAACGGTCTTTCACACGTTAAAATAGAGCAAATACGCGGCAATCTTACCGACCACTACGACCCACGCGCAAACGTCATAAGACTTTCGGAATCGGTATATCACGCAACCTCTCCCGCCGCTATCGGAGTTGCCGCTCACGAAGCGGGGCACGCAATACAGTACGCAAAAAATTACGCGCCGATAAAATTAAGAGCAGGTCTTGTAAAGGTCACCAATATTGGCTCGGCTCTTTCTATGCCCCTATTTTTCATTGGCTTGCTTTTTGCTTACTACCCTTTAACAATACTCGGAATAATTCTCTATTCACTCGTCACACTCTTTCAGCTTGTGACACTTCCCGTTGAATTTAACGCATCCTCGCGTGCGATGGCAGTGCTTGAATCCTCGGGAATTCTAAATCAAGACGAGCTATACGCATCAAGAAAGGTACTCAATGCTGCGGCAATGACATACGTTGCGGCGCTTCTCACCTCACTTCTTACACTTCTCCGCTTGCTTATACTTGCAAACGGCAGACGAAGATAAGCTATGACGGCTCGCGAGCTTACACTCTCACTTCTTATGAAGGGAGAAAAAACCAAGCAATATTCAAATATCGTTCTCGATAATGCTCTAAAAAATTCCGAGCTTTCAAGTGCTGATAGAGGACTTGTATCGGCTCTGTTTTACGGAGTTATCGAAAGACGAATAACTCTCGATTATCAGATAAAGTCACTTGCCACCAGAGATATAAGCGACATCGACGAAAAAACCGTCAATGCTCTGCGAATAGGACTTTATCAGCTTATATATCTTGACAGAATTCCGCCACACGCGGCAATAAACGAGTCGGTTTCTCTTTGCTCAAGAAAAAGCGCAGGCTTTGCAAACGCAATTTTACGTTCATTTTTAAGGCGCGGCGGTGTATCCCTACCCGACAAAAGCAATACGCTTGAATATCTTTCGGTCGCATATTCGATAGATATTCCTCTGCTTTCAAGGCTTTTATCGATATTCGGCAGAGATGAAACAGAAAAGCTTTTAACGGCAATAAACCAAGCGCCACCCACAACACTGCGAGTTAATACTCTTTTAACCGACAGAAATACGCTTATAGAAAAAATACCGTCAAGCGCTCCAACCAAAAACGCTCCCCACGGTATTTTCGTTCAAGGCTCTGTCCGTGATATTTACGGATTTGACGAGGGAATGTTTTTCGTTCAGGACGAGGCGTCGCAAATATGCGTTGAAGCTCTCGGCGCAAAAAGCGGTGACGTTGTTATGGATATCTGCGCCTGCCCCGGCTCAAAAAGCTTTGGAGCGGCAATAACGATGAAAAACCGAGGAGAAATTTACTCCTTTGATCTTCACGAAAATAAGCTTTCGCTTGTAATAAATGGAGCGGAACGGTTAAAAATAGATATTATTCAGACCTCCGATTGCGACGGACGGCATTTTTTACCCACCTTTGAGAAAGCCTCAGACCGTATAATCTGCGACGTTCCCTGCTCGGGCTTTGGAGTCCTTGCAAAAAAGCCTGAGTTAAGATACAAAAATCCCGAGGAGTCGGCGGCTCTGCCTAAAATCCAGCGTGATATTCTTAATAACGCCTGCAAATATTTAAAATCTGGCGGTACGCTTATTTATTCAACCTGCACTATTCTCCCCGAGGAAAACGAGAAAAATATCGAGGATTTTCTTGCATCTCACCCCGATTTCTACCTTGAGGAATGGCAAGTTGGAGATATCGTTGCAAAGGGCGGCATGATTACGCTTCTTCCCCACATACACAAAACAGACGGATTTTTTATCGCTAAATTAAAAAGAAAGTAAACGGTAATAAAATTTACTTAATAAGTTACCGTCAATTAATTAAAATGAATAAAACAGACAAAAAAGATCTTCTTTCGCTCTATCCCGACGAGCTTGTAGCGCTCGTTTTATCACTCGGAGAGCCGAAATACCGTGCAAATCAGATTTTCACACAAATACACAAGGGTATTTCTCCCGATAATATTACTAATATAGGTAAGGAAACGAAAAGAAAGCTTGCCGAGGCATCATATTTTTATTTACCGACGGTGCGCCTAAAATTAGTTTCAAAAATCGACGGAACGGTTAAATATCTTTTCGAGCTTTCCGACGGTAACACCGTTGAAAGCGTTGTAATGAAATATAAGCACGGAAACACTATATGCGTTTCCTCTCAGGTGGGATGCAGAATGGGATGCGCCTTTTGCGCCTCAACCATCGGAGGTAAGGTCCGTGACCTTTCGGCATCGGAGATACTCGGTCAGATACTCGCCGCGCAGAACGATATAGGCGAGAGAATTTCAAATATCGTAATGATGGGTATTGGAGAGCCACTTGATAATTACGACAACGTAATAAGATTTTTAAGGCTTGTCGGTGACGAAAACGGTCTTAACATAGGCTACCGCCACATTTCACTTTCGACCTGCGGTCTTGTTGATAAAATAGACAGACTCGCAAAGGAGGCATTTCCGATAACTCTTTCGATATCGCTTCACGCATCAAACGATGAAACCAGAAGCTCTATAATGCCCGTAAACAAAAAGTGGAGCATAGACGCGCTTCTTGATGCCTGCCTGCGCTATTATACAACCACTAAAAGGCGTATTTCCTTTGAATATACTCTAATAGCGGGAAAGAATGATTCCAAGGACTCTGCTCTTGAGCTTGCAGAGCTTTTAAATAAAAAGCTGCGTCCTAAATTTCAAAAGGACTCATTCCCCATACACGTTAATTTAATACCCGTCAATCCCGTAAACGAAACCGAGTTTTCGGCATCCGATAAGGCGGCGGTTGAAAAATTTGCCGCTACCCTTGAGCAAAAGGGTATCCGAGCAACGGTGCGCAGACGGTTAGGCGCAGACATAAACGCCTCCTGCGGTCAGTTAAGACGGGAAAGGTCATAAAATACGTCATATTTTCTCTACATATTAAATATTTAAGGTTTAATATTTAATTTTTATATTGCGGAGAAAATATGAGATACATTTTTTCAAATTTTTCAAAAAAGAAAAGAACGAAAAACGAAGAAGCAGAGGCACAAGCACACACCCGTCCCTCGCTTAATTCAAACCTGCCCGAGATTTACCGTGGAATGCAGATATACGAAACCGACTCGGACAGATTTTGTCAATTTGACGAGGATTATTTCGAGGGAGAAAATTACCGACAAACTGCAGGTAAAAAAAGTCGCAAAAAAAGAGCCCCGATTGCTCCGCCAAAAACTCCTCCAATATTTTTCTTCGGAATATTTTGCGGCGCTTTATCGGTGCTTATAGCCTCGGGCGGCATAGCGTTTTTCTCTCTGTTTTCAAAATTCGGAGGAATATATACCTCTGTTACCGTTCCGAGTCTGGTATCATTATCCGAAAAAGAGGCTATTGAGCTTATCAAAAATCAATACACCTACTTTGATTATTCAATCGAATACAAGGAAAATCCAAGCGTTGAAGACGGAAGGGTCATTTCGCAAATTCCAAAGCCGTCAAGCGCTCGCAGACTCTACGGAATAAATGGGCGAATTACCCTAAAGCTTACCGTAAACAAAGCGCCAAAGCCACTGACTCTGCCGAGTATTATCGGTCAAAACGCACGCGAGGTCGCCCTTGAGCTTAAAAATGCGGGAATAAACGTCGAGCTTTCCGAGGTATATTCGGATGAAATTAAAATCGGCAAAATAATCTCCTCATCGCATACAGCGGGAAGTCTTATTAACAAAAACGATACCGTTTATATCACCGCAAGCCTCGGAAAACAAATAAATTACGTCATAGCTCCCGACCTTATAGGAATGTCGGAAAGCGCCGCAATATCACGCTTAAAAAAGCAAGGACTTGACGTAAATAAGGTGATATATAAAAGCTCCCCCCTACCTCTCGGAACTGTGATAGCGCAAAGCACCGAGGGCGGAAGCTCTGTTCGCGAGGGTAGCAAAATAACCATTTCCGTTAGCGGATAGCACAGTAAATAACGCTTTTTTCAATGCTTTATACAATTAATGAAAGGACAATATATGAGCGATAAGATATACGGCAAAATAATGCAAGGTGTAGGCGGACTATATTCGGTTCGTATTACCGAAGCCGAAAGCGACTCAGCTATCGTAGGATATACCGTATCCTGCAGAGCAAGAGGGTCATTCAGGCATAACAATCTCTCTCCGTTAGCGGGTGACAACGTAATACTCTCACGCACACGAAGCGATAGAGATGCAAACGTCGAGGAATACGTAATAGAAGACATTCTTGATAGAAAAAACGCTCTCATCCGTCCCCCGCTTGCAAATCTTGATTATTTATTTATAACCCTTGCCGCCGCATCACCGAAGCCTGTTCTTTCAACCGTTGACAAGCTTATATCTATTGCGGAATTTAATGAAATAGAGCCTATTATAGTTATAACGAAATGCGAGCTTGATTTTGAATATGCAAAAAAGCTTAAATCCATATATGAAAATAGCGGATTTACGGTATTTTGCCTTAGCGCGGCAGAAAACATAAACGTAGAGCCTATCGACACCTTCATAAAAAACGCTCTCCCCTCCAAGCTTGCGGCTTTTGCAGGGGCATCGGGTATAGGTAAATCAACACTTTTAAACCGACTCTTTCCAAGCCTTTCGCTCTCAACCTCAGAAATAAGCAAAAAAATTCAACGAGGCAAGCACACAACGCGAAAGGTAGAGCTTTTCCCTATTTCCTTTGAGGGAGATTCAGATAAAATCGGATATATTGCCGACACCCCAGGATTTTCTATGCTTGACTTTGAGCGCTTTGACTTTTTTGAAAAGGACGACCTTGTTTACACTATGAGAGAATTCCGTCCGTACATAGGAGAATGCAGATACACGAAATGCTCTCATACAAAGGAGGACGGCTGCGCAATAATAAAAGCACTTAATGACGGCACAATAGAGCCTACACGCCACCAAAGCTTTTGCGAGCTTTATGACGTGCTTAAGGTAAAAGTTAAATGGTAATCGATAAGGAGAAGCATATGAAAGCATTTATATACGTTGGAGGCTCGATTTATGCGGATAATATAACCGAGCATCCAAAATCCGACGACCTTTGTATTGCCGCAGACGTTGGAGCGGACAACGCAAGGCTTCTCGGAGATACTCCCGATATTATTGTGGGAGATTTTGACTCGGCAAGGCTTGACGACCTCAAAAAGCTCTTTCCGAAAGCAGAAATAACAGTAGTTCCCGCAGAGAAGGACTTTACCGACTCCGAGCTTGCAATTGAAACCGCTATGGCTAAGGGAGCAACCGAAATAGTGATAATAGGCGGTCTTGACGGTAGACTCGACCACACGCTTACAAATCTTTCACTCGTTGAGCGCCTTGCAAAAAGCGGAGTATACGCAACCATAACAAGCGGAAGAAACAGAGTTCGCTATATTGAAAATACAAGCACGCTCATTCCGAGAAGTCACTTTAAATATCTCTCGCTCGTTCCACGCACCGAGAAGATAAAGGGCGTTACTATTTTAGGATGCAAGTATCCCCTTGAAAACGCCAATCTTACAAAAGCATCGCAAGGACTTACCGTTTCAAATGAAATAACCGAAAACTGCGCCTTTATAGCGGTTAAAAAGGGCGGACTGCTTATTATAGAGTCCTCTGACAGTCATTGATAGGACTACATACCGACAAATTCAATTCTGCGAAGCTTAGACCACTTTGCGGCTTGATAGAGCATACCGAGAGTACGGACCATCTGTTCCGTATTCTCTTTTTTTATGCTTTCTTTGTCGAGTCTTTTTAAAATGAGGTTTAATTTTAAATCACCCATAATGCTTCTCAAAAAAAGAATTTCATTTCTTTCTAAGGATAAAAAAAGCTCCGCAAGAATTTCAAAGCTCCGCTTCTTCTCCTCCTCATATTTTATACGAAGTCCCTCGTATCTATCGGGCGGTACAATCGTTCCAAATCCCATTTTTCCGTAAAAAGCGCTTAATCTGTCCTCTCGCTCATAGGAATATAGAAGATTTTCTTTTTTTATATAATCGTCAAACCGAAAAACAGAGCCATCGCGCACACTTGAAAACAAACGGCAAAGGCTCGGCATAGATACGTCAAACTGAGGTATATCAAAGGCTATAAGCGCATCCTCAAGAGATGCGATAACGTCGCTTACGCAAATATCGGGCAACGGCTCAAGAGAACGCCCCTTTGCTCCCTCTCCTATTCTTGACTTTATTTGCCTATGCGTCGAGCCGCGATAAAAAAATCTACTTACTCCAAGCTCGCTAAACAAAACGCACTCTCCTCTGCGCACCTCAAAAATATCACTGTAAATGTCTGCCGCACCGTATACTCCGACAGGTGAGGTAAGATGCTCCGAAAGCACCTCCTTATTGACCCTTACCGCCCTGCTCTCCTTATCGTCAATAGCAAGTATTCCCTTTGGCTCAGAGGAAAATAACACCTTTCCCGACTTCAATCTATAAAAAAGAGGCTTTTTCCCGTTTTTATCCCTTGCAAGCAATAACATTCTTCGCTTTGAATCATACAAAGCAACTGCAAACGGAAGGGCAAGCATTCCCAAAAATTCAACTCCGTAAGTAAGATATGCTTCAATAGCCGCCTTACCGTCAAAAAAGGGAGCATCTATTGCTAAAACGGTATTATATCCGCTCCGCTCGGAAATAATAGGCTGCTCACATTCAAAAATTCCGTCCGAATTATAAAACATCCCTACTCCGCTGTCAAAAAACTCCACGCTCGAATCTCGCCCTCTCAACGTCTGCGCATTTTTTATTGCATTAAGCTCCAAAAAGCCGACGTTACCGTTTCTAAAATCTACAACCCCACCTATTGCACTCATAATAAATCCCCTATCGAAAAATCATTTATACAATATATATTATGGCGCAAGCAAGAAAAAAATAAGTCACTTTTTAAAAAAACGCATATACTGTAATGAAACCCAATAAAGGAGGAGCTTTTTATGAAAATAGTTTTACTTCGCACACCCTCGTTTTTATCTCCTATCATCAAAAAAATATTTACAGCAACCGAAAAAAATAGGAAAGGGAGCGCCGCAAAAAGACGCCAAAACGGCAAATAAAATTCACAGTTGACAAATTAAGCAAAAAATGGTATAATTATGATACGAAAATATTCTATGAATATTAAGGAGGTAAATAAAATGGGAAAATCAACAAAAATATTATCAGTTCTGTTAGCGGCAACAATGCTTTCAAGCTCTGCGTTTTTATTTTCGTGTGAGAAGCCCTCAAATGAAGCGGAGGGAGCAACCGATAATGCGGTTGTTGCGTCTAACTACATCATCAAAACCGAAATTAAGGACGGTTGCATCTGGGTAACGTACAGTAACGCCCCCGACACTCCCGTTAATATCGGTGCTATGGGTGTCAACGGCGAAACCTCATCGGAAACAACTCTTACCTATATGCCTCTCCCCGACGGCTCGTACGGTGTTACTGCGGGTAATTCAAGATATCTTGATACAATAGTTATCCCCGAAACATTTAACGGAAAGCCTATAACAACTATTGTAGAAAACGCCTTTAACGGCGCAACACATCTGAAAAATATAACTATTCCAAGCAGCGTTACAAGCGTTGGAGATAACGCATTTTTTAACTGCGGCGAGCTTCAGTACAACGAGCACGATAACGCCTTGTATCTTGGTAACCACGAAAATCCTTATCTTGTCCTTGTAAAGGCTAAGGATGCTACCATAACGAGATGCGCGGTAAGCGAAAAGACCGTTGCTATCTGCGACAATGCATTTTACGGTTGTACCGAGCTTACGTCTATTTCTATTCCGAGCAGTGTTAAGAGCATAGGCTCATATGCTTTCCAGGGATGCGCCTCGCTCGGTGAGGCAAATATTCCCGAGGGATGCACGTTTATCGGTACTGAAACCTTTGACGGATGCGCTTCTCTTTCAAAAATAACCATCCCCTCAACCGTTACCAATATCGGTATGTCGGCTTTTTCGAACTGTGTATCGCTCAAAGAGGTATCATTTGCTAAAAATAGCGCTCTTACAAGCATTGCAAACGCCGCATTTAGCGGTTGTAAGAGTCTTAAATCGATAACCGTTCCAAAGAGTGTTAAGCTTATTGGAGATAATAAGGCTACAATTAACACAAACGGCGTATTTAACGGTTGCTCATCGCTTGAAAAGGTTACGTTTGAGGAAGGCTCTGTATTAGAGCAGATAGGAAACTTTGCATTCGCATCCTGCTCAAAGCTTGAAAGCATTTCTCTCCCCGCAAGCGTTAAGCAGATTGGTCACTCGTCCTTCAGAGCATCGGGACTTAAGAGCATAGAGCTTCCCGCAAGCCTTACCACGGTTGGCGACAATACCTTCTACGGATGTAAATCGCTTAAGACCGTTACCTTTGGTAACAAGCTTAACAGAATAGGATATCAAGCGTTTGCGGCTTGTCAATCATTGAATAACGTAGTTATTCCCGAAAGCGTAAAGATTATCGGTCAGGCGGCGTTTAACGAGGGTTGCACAAGTCTTGATTCTATCGAATTTAAGGACGTAAGCGGTTGGTATGACGTGGCGAAAATGGAAAAAATCGACCCTGTTAAGTTCAGCGATCCCGCTACCGCTGCGGAAATGTTGAAGCAGGCAAATACATATTCAGCAGGCTTCTGCAAATAATTAAATAGTATTATTTTCGGCTATCTCGAAATCAAGCTCGGGATAGCCGCTTTTTTTGTTGACTTTTTACCTTTTTTACTGTATAATAATATAAGAAATATTTTTTATACCAATGCTATGAGAGGTTTTTAAAATGGGATTTTTGCCGATAAATAAAAAAGATATGAACGAGCTTGGATGGGACAGACCCGATTTCGTTTATGTATGCGGTGACGCATACGTCGACCATCCGTCCTTTGGCGCGGCTATTATTTCGCGTGTTCTTGAAAACGCAGGCTTCAGAGTTGCTATTTTAGCGCAACCCGATTATACAAGTGCCGACGCATTTAAGGAATTTGGCAAGCCCAGACTCGGATTTTTGGTTTCGGCAGGAAATATCGACTCTATGGTAGCACATTACACCGCCGCAAAGAAAAAGCGCTCAAGCGATTATTATTCGGCAGGCGGAAAAGCGGGAAAGCGCCCCGACCGCGCGACGATAGTTTACTGCAACAGAGTTCGTGAGGCGTACGGTGATATACCGATAATTATAGGCGGTCTTGAAGCATCCTTGCGCCGCTTTGCTCACTATGACTATTGGTCAAACACGGTAAGACGCTCTATACTTATTGATAGCCGTGCAGATATCCTCACCTATGGTATGGGCGAAAATATACTTTTGCGCATCGCCTCCCTGCTTGATAAGGGCGTACCTGTAAAAAAGATACGTGATGTCAGAGGTACGGTATATCTCGCAAAGCCCGAGGATAAAATACATTTCCCCGTAGCGGCGGAATTTGATTATAACGAATTAAAGGAAAATAAGAAAAAATACGCAGAGGCATTTGGAATACAGTACAAAAATCAAGATGCAATAAACGGCAAGGCGATAGTCGAATATTACGACGGAAAAATGCTCGTTCAAAATCCGCCTATGCCCCCTCTTGAGCGTGAGGAGCTTGACAAGGTATATGCACTTCCCTATATGCGCACCTATCACCCGATATATGAAAAGGATGGCGGCGTTCCCGCTATCGAGGAGGTACGCTTTTCTCTTACCCATAACCGCGGTTGCTTCGGTGCTTGTAACTTCTGCGCTCTCGCCTTTCACCAAGGACGCACAGTTCGCTCACGAAGCATTGAAAGCGTAGTTGAGGAAGCAAAGAAAATAACCGAAATGACCGACTTTAAGGGATATATTCACGACGTTGGCGGTCCTACCGCAAACTTCCGTTATCCCGCATGCAAAAAGCAATTAAAGGACGGTGTTTGCTCAAGTCGTAAATGCCTTGCTCCTACCCCTTGCAAAAATCTTATTGCCGACCATTCGGAATATATAAAGCTTATCGAAGCTATCGAAAGTCTACCCAAGGTTAAAAAGGTATTTATCCGTTCAGGAATACGCTTTGACTATCTGCTTGCCGACAGTGACGAATCATTCTTTAAAAAGCTTGTTCGTGACAACGTAAGCGGTCAGCTTAAGGTTGCGCCCGAGCATTGCTCCTCGGCGGTTCTTCGTTGTATGGGTAAGCCCGAATTTACAGTTTACGAGCGCTTTCGTAAGCGTTATTTTGAGCTTACAAAATCAATCGGCAAGGAGCAATATCTTGTTCCCTACCTTATGTCAAGCCACCCCGGCTCGACCCTTGAGGATGCGCTTGAGCTTGCCATTTGCTTAAAGCGTGACGGCTATGCTCCCGAGCAGGTTCAAGACTATTACCCGACTCCTGGCACCGCCTCAACTGTTATGTTCTACACGGGAATTGACCCGCTCACTATGAAATCTGTTTACGTTGCTACCGATTATCACGAAAAGCAGCTTCAACGCGCTCTGCTTCAGTATAACCGTCCGCAAAATGCGCCTTTGGTTCGTGAAGCACTTATCAAGCTTGGACGCGAAGACCTTATAGGCTACGGAGCAGAATGTCTTGTTCGACCCGAAAGAAGCGCCATCCCTCAAAAAACGAAGCAAGCACAACAAAAAACAACGCCCAAAAGTGCAAAGCAAAATAAAAAGGATGAAAAATCGCAGGAAAGACCAACAGGAAAGCGAAAAACGAGCCTTAGTAAGCACATAAAGAGCAAGAAAGGCGGAAAAAATAAAAAATGAAAATTTTAATTATTTACGCCTCAAAAAACGGAGTAGCAAAAAAATGCGCCGAAAAACTATCTGCCGAGCTTTCACAGACCAACGAGGTTTCACTGTACGATATAAACGAAGCACCACCCGCACCGAATGAATTTGACGTTATCATCCTCGGTGGCTCTATACGGTTTACAAAGCTTAGTAAAAGGCTTAAGAAATATCTTAAGGAGCATATCGAAATTATATCAAATATGCCGAGCGCATTCTTTTTCTGTTGCGGAATAATTCGTGATTTCGACGATTATAAAACCACCGAGCTTCCGTCAAAAATTCATTTTTCCTTAGGCGTTGAGTGCTTTGGCGGTGAACTTAAGCCAGACAAGCTTAAAGGCTTTGATAAAATGATAGTTAACGCTATGCGACAAAGCATTCTCACGCAGGATTCCGACCTCAGAAATTCAAGTGATTTGGAGCTTCCCGAATTTCTACCTGAAAACATCCTCGCTCTTGCCGAGAGAATTAAGAGGCTAACAAAATAATTTTTAGCAAAATTGCACAAAAATACAACTCTTTACCCTACCTTTATTTGTAATTGATGAAATCATTTTTTTCTTGACAAAATAATGTTTTTGTGGTATCATATATAGGTAGGTTAAAGAGAATATGATCCACTAGCTCAGATGGTAGAGCACTTGACTTTTAATCAAGGGGCCCGGAGCTCGAGTCTCCGGTGGATCACCAAAAAAAAGCTAAATCGAATTTTCGATTTAGCTTTTTTTATACCTTTCAACAGTCTTTTTTTACCTATTAATCAAAATATATTGACTTTGTTTAAAAATTGTTTTAAACTATAATCACAGTACAAAATTCAAGGAGAAGCCTATGAATTCAAGCAACATAATCGAAATATCTAATTTACGCAAATGCTTTGGTGATATAGTTGCCGTCGACAACCTCTCGTTTAAGGTGCGAGGCGGTGAGCTTTTCGCTTTTTTGGGAGTAAACGGAGCGGGAAAATCCACTACTATAAACATTATGTGCGGTCAGCTTTCAAAGGATAGCGGAGATATTCTGATAAACGGTAAAAGCATTGACAAAAGCATATCCGAAATAAAAAGCGACCTTGGCGTAGTATTTCAAGGCTCTGTACTCGACTCTGCGCTAAGCGTTTATGACAATCTTCAAAGCCGCGCGGCACTCTACGGTATAACGGGCGAAAATTTTAAGAGCCGCCTCAACGAGCTTTCCGAGCTTTTAGCCTTTAAGGATATTTTAAAACGCCCTTACGGCAAGCTTTCGGGAGGTCAACGCAGACGGATAGATATTGCGCGCGCACTTCTCCACAAGCCCAAAATTCTAATCTTAGACGAGCCTACAACGGGGCTTGACCCACAAACGAGAAATCTTTTATGGAGCGTTATAGCAAATCTTCGTGCCTCTGAGGGTATGACGGTATTTCTCACCACACACTATATGGAGGAAGCCGCGGACGCCGACTACGTTGTTATACTCGATAGCGGAAAAATCGCGGCAGAGGGAACTCCTCTCGAGTTAAAAAACAATTACACAAGCGACTTTATAACGCTCTACAATGCAGACGAGCAATCGGTAATATCCCTTGGACTCGATTACGAGCGCATACGCGATGCTTATCGGATATCCGTACCGAATACGCGCAAGGCAACCGAAATCATAATTAAAAATCCCGAGTTATTTACCGACTACGAAATCGTAAAAGGAAAAATGGACGATGTTTTTCTTACTGTTACGGGAAAAAATCTTCAAGGAGGTAAAATCGAATGAACCGCACGTCTTTACTTATAAAAAGAAACGTAAAGCTATTTTTTAAGGACAAGGGAATGTTCTTTACCGCCCTTATAACGCCCGCCATTCTCTTGGTGCTTTACGCCACGTTTTTGGGAAACGTCTACCGAGATTCCTTTTTAGCAAATCTTCCTAACGCTTCTTCTTTATCGGAAAAGCTTATCAACGGACTCGTCGGCTCGCAGCTTGTATCCTCTATTCTTGCGGTATCCTGCGTAACGGTTGCCTTTTGCTCTAACTTTCTTATGGTCAGCGATAAGGCAAACGGAACGATTAAAGACCTTGCTATCTCTCCTACAAAAAGCTCAACGCTTGCTATAAGCTATTATGTCGCCACGATAATATCGACTCTGACAATCTGCATCATAGCAACAATTATCTGCCTTGTTTATTTGTATGCGGTTGGATTTTTTATGAGTGCGCTTGACGTGCTTCTGTTATTTATTGACGTTATTCTTCTCGTACTTTTCGGTACTGCCCTTTCGTCAATTATAAACATTTTTCTTTCATCACAGGGTCAGATATCGGCAGTCGGAACGATAGTAAGCTCGGGATACGGATTTATCTGCGGCGCATATATGCCGCTTTCCTCCTTTGGCGATGGCTTGCAAAAAATCATTTCATTTCTTCCGGGCACGTACGCGACCGCTCTTATACGAAACCACTCTATGCGAGGCGCTCTTTTAGAATTAGAAAACGAGGGCATCACGTCTGACGCAGTTAACGCCTTAAAGGATGCTATGGATTGCAATATTTATTTCTTTGAGAATAAGGTTGATATATCGACGATGTATATAATTCTTGGAGCATCGACCGCTATTCTACTTGGAATATATATTCTTATTAACGTCTTAAAAAAGAAATCAAAATAATAAATTAAAACGAAAAAAGACCCGAAGAAATCTTCAGGTCTTTTTTGGAGCTGGTAATCAGAATCGAACTGATGACCTCGTCATTACCAATGACGTGCTCTACCGACTGAGCCATACCAGCAACATTAAAATTATACCACAGCACTATATATTTGTCAATACTTTTTTGAAACTTTTTTAAAAATACTTGAATTTTTTTTGAAAATATTATATAATTAATTTGTAAATTTATAATAAATGCAAATCAAAGGACGAATACGGCAAAAATATGAATTTTAAAAATATTTTAAGCGATTATCCCTACACGACCGAGCTTCACGCCCACACAAATCCCGCAAGCTTTTGCGGTGACTTCCCCGCTAACGAGGTAGTCGACTTCTACCGTGCGGCGGGCGTTACTACGCTCTCGATTACAAATCATTTTAACTCAACCCTTACAGCTGGAGATTTAAAGGAAAACATAAAGCGCTATCTTGAGGATTTCTATTTAGCAAAGGAAAGCGCAAAAAATGATATAAATATTATTTTGGGCATTGAAATTCGCTTTGATGGCTCAAATAACGATTACCTCGTTTTCGGAATAAATGAGGACGAGCTTTCATTTTATGCCGAGCTTACCCCTTACGGAATAGAAAATTTCTATAAGCAAGCAAAAAACGAGCGTAATGTCATAATTCAAGCGCACCCATTCAGAAAAGGAGTTACGCTTGCGCCAATCGAAGCAATAGACGGCGTTGAAGCATATAACCTGCACCCAAACCATAATCAAAGAAATGCGCTTGCTATGCAACACGCAAGAAAAAATGCGCTTTTGGTTACGGGCGGAAGTGATTTCCACCACGTCACGCATCACGCCCTCTGCCTTATGAGAACTAAAAACGAATTAAAAAGCTCTCTTGACGTAGCGACAGCTATAAAGTCAAAGGATGTTATCTTTGATTGCAGCGGAAATATTATTATTCCATATATTTACTGATTTATAAAGCAAAAAACGGAGGACTGACAATGGCTAAAAGATATTACTGGGAAATTCCCGAAAACGAAACCGACCTTGAAACGGGTCTTGAAACGGGTAAAATTATTACGCACAAAATTCACCTTTCCTGTTCAAATCTTACGGGAAAAATAATTATTACCATCGACGGCACTAAATTCGATATAAGCGAAAAGCCCTTTTCTCTCAAAAAGGTCGAGCAAATGTTCCGCCTCGGTGAGCTTCCCGCTCTTATTTCATTTAAGAGCAAGGGCGGACCTACAATAACGGCAGATAATACGGTATATAAGCCGAAATATTAATGAAATGATAAAAAAGAGCCGACATACGGCTGACCTGCTTTATCGCAGGTCAGCCGAACGATGTTTGCCCTTGCGGGCAAGTGATGTCGGCTTCGCCTAATGATGTAGCCTTTGGCTGTGATGTTGTGCTTTCGGCACAATGGGCAAACATCACATCACTCGCGACCATCGGGAGCAACATCACTATGAGCAAGGCGAATAACATCACTTTTGCGTAAGCAAAAACATCATTCCTTTACCATCCGAAAAGAAAATATCGTATAACACACTATACCTTGCAATGCAAGGTGTAGTGCAAAAGGGACGAGAAAATCTCGTCCCTTTTAATAATATTGAAAAAAACTGCTTTATCGCAGGTCGCCGTACAGTCAGCTCTTTATATTTTTATTGGATATTATCCTTTTTTTCGTTTTTCTTCTTTTTTCTCTTAATTGAAACACGGGCGATAACTACTACAACGACAACAACCGCGCCCCAGATAAGCGCAAAGGGTAATACGTAAATAGCGCCTATAAAAAGCTCCTTAAAGAACTCTGTCACCGACTCAATACTTCCCTTAAAGGCATCCGCTACCTCGTCACCATAAGTCTTTTCGTCAAGCTCGGTATACTCAACCACCTCGCGTACCGAAAGCGTTACCGTTGAAAAAGCAACCTTAGCTTCAAGTGTTTTTAACTGCTCGTTATAAATATTAAGCTGAGTATCTATATCGGTAAGTTCGTCGTTTATCTTTTTCCAAGTGCTAAAATCGGTATTCACGTCTACGTTTTTAAGCATAGACAAAAGTCCCTCTCTTTTCGCCTCAAGCGTGCTTATGCGAGCCTGCAAGGTGAAATAGCTTTCACTAACGTCCTCTGTTGCAGTTGACAAATTAATAATATTAAAAATATCGGAAAGACTCTCTAAAAAGGAATCAAAGCTCTCAGAGGGAATTTTTAAGGTATATTTTGCGTTCTTCTCTGGCTTACCGTTTGAATTATAGCTTGCATTCTCGCTTGCGCTTGAATTGGATATATGACCGCCAAGACTCGTTATCAATGCCTTAAGCTGCTCGGTGGATTTTTCATATTCCTTTGTTTCTGCCGTAATAGTTGCGATTTTGATTATTTTTGAGCCGTCACCCGTACCGCTCGTCGTTATATCCGCAGGCTTCTCAACGATATCGGCGCCGCTCATTCCGATTTCCATTTTGTTGCTATAATCACTGTCGCTTGCAACGCCCTTAGAGCCGCAAGAAACGATTGACAATGCCAAAGCAGTTATCAAAAGCATAGCAACGATAACAATAAATCTCTTTTTCATAGTTCCTCCCTATAATTTATTTTTTTGCCGTAGATTTCCAATACTCTACAAAATCATTATATCACAACTTTTCTAAAAATACAATAGTATTCACAAAAAAATCAAAGTGGGACTGCCGAAAGCACAAAGCCTTAAGCAGTCCCAAAAAATTTTTATTTATTTTTTATCCAAGTGACAAGGACGGACGAGCTACTGCGAAATAGTATCCGTAGCCGAGAAGTCTTTCCATACGAACACTTGCCTCCAACGAATCATAATAGATACCGTTACCGATAATTGCGAACTGACCATCGCCCATGTAGATAAATATTACAGGGGACGAAAGTGTTCTACCGAGAATAACGTCGCCTACTACGAAATTATCCTCAATCGGCAAGCGAGTTCTTCTACTATCTTGATGTGGCGTACTGAGCAAACGTCCTCCAAAGAGCGACGGAGCGAGCATATTGCGATACTTTCCGGATGCTCTTAAGGTATAAGGCTGTGCGCCCTCAGAAGTCAACTCAAGACCGCTTGAGGTGAATATGCCTTCACTTCCCTCGGTTACCGTCAAAAAGTCGGTGCTTGCAAAGATATTGTTAACGCCAAGCGCTCTCTTATAAATCTCATTTACAAGAGCCAAATCCTTTAAGGTTGTTCCCTCTGTGCGAATATCCTTTATTGCTTGAACTATTTTTGCCTGCTCAGCTGCCGTAAGCGTGCGACCTACATAAGTTGTATAGGTCTTAAACAATACTCCGCCGATAGTCGCCTTATCCGCCGTTATTGCCGCTCCGGATGTTGCCGTGGACTTAACCTTAACGGTATAAGAAACGTCGATGCTTTCGTTTGCGGGAACAGTTACGTTCCAAGAAAGATTGCTTCCGCTCACAGTCGCCGATCCCAAAACATATTCAACGTTAGTACCGATAACGTCTTTAATTGCGAGATTTACGTCATAAGAATTTGTATTATTAATACGGAATGTATAAACTATATCATCACCTTTATTTACAGTTACCGCATTAGGTACGCTTACAAGCTTTTCAGCTATTATACCCGAAAGATTGTTAACGCGGTTAAGACTGTTTTGAGGTATTGCGTAATTTGCCCATGTCGTATTGTTAAGAGGTCTTACAATAGTAAGGCTCGTTACTAAGTTAAATACGTATCCGCCTGTGTTTACAGGATTGAAGAAATAATCCTTTACTCTGTGGAAACGAATAGTCGGCTCTGCATTTTCATAGCCTACTCCTTCGGAGTTTGCATAGATGAAATTTGAACCGGTACTGTGGATTATCATTCCGTCGCCGATATAGAGTAATGCATGACCGCCCGATGTGCCGCGTCTGACTACGATTATATCACCGGGTTGAAGCTTTGCCATAAACGCAGATTCAACGCTTGCCTTTTGAGCGTCGGTGTGAGTTTGCCCCTCTGTTCTTGTATAACTATACACATTCATATTGTTTTCGGCAGAATAATTGGTAAGATTGTAGGTTGTGTACATGCTTGAAGGAAGCTCCTTACCGTATACCGCCCAATACACGTCGTGAGTAAATGCCGCGCAGTTAGTATATCCTAAGCTATCTCTTGTGTATTCCTCGGGAGTATTAAGTCCACATTCCCAACGGTATTCCTTACCCAAATTTGTCGGGTGAGCAAATGAGGTATCATCATACTGAAGCCATTCACCGCGGAGCAAATAATACTTAGCAGTTTCAACTATTACCCTTTGCTTTTCTGTAAGAGTATCGGGAGTTGCATCGGGATTTGACGGAGTAAATCCTTCCAATGAAAATGACGGACGGAATATAGCATAAGCCTCACTTTCGGTAAGCGTTGAGAGGAACTCATCGGTGTTAACCTCTCCGCGCTTTGTAGTAAGTGAACGAACACCTGTCGAGGAATAAATATATGTTCCCGTCAAGCCACCGTTAAGCTTTACTATAATATCGCCTACTACAAGGTCATTCTTGCTAACGCTTGCAGCGGGTGCGCCCTTAACTCCCGAAATGCCTGCGGTTATATTCTTTCCACCGTAGAGTGTGGGAGCAATCATATTCTTTACTTCATTGGTCGCACTGCCGTCTATAAGAGAATTCATAATTTTAGGTCCGTTTATTCCCAAATTTGAGGAGATAACGGAGGTGTTTGTATATGCCACGCCGTAAATCCACTTTGCAAGCTCAAGGTTGGAATAATTTGATGCATAAAGCGCATCGATAGCCATATCTATACACTTTGAGTCTACACTGTTAAGAGTTCTTCCAACGTAGAAGGCATTTGCGGTTGCCGTCTTCTTACCAACAGTTGCCGTGGTCGAGTTAATCTTAACTCCGCTCGTCAAGGATACGCTATCATCAATCGTTACTGTATAGCTTACGCAAACGGTTTCACCCTTAGGAACAGATACAGACCAAAGAAGCGCATCGCCGTTGCGGAAGTCTGCACCCGTTACATAGCGTGTGTTCTTCGGCACGGTATCCTCTGCGTAAACGTGAATACCCTTATTTGACAAGTTTTCAATGGTTATAAAATAAACAACGGTGTCGCCGCTGTTAACGGTCATCGCTTTAGGAACTGTGCAATACTTAGCAATTTTTACATTAGGCTCATAGGCATCTACGCCCGTGTCCTCGTCGCCTACCCACCAGTTTCCGTTCTCACCGATATACGGCGTTTCTCCAGGGTCGCCCTTATCGCCTTTGTCACCCTTTTCGCCTTGGATGCCCTGCTCACCTTGTTCACCCTTTTCACCTTGGATGCCCTGCTCACCTTGTTCACCCTTTTCACCTTGGATGCCCTGCTCACCTTGTTCACCCTTTTCGCCTTGGATGCCCTGCTCACCTTGTTCACCCTTTTCGCCTTGGATGCCTTGGTCGCGCTTGTCACCCTTTTCGCCTTGGATGCCCTGCTCGCCTTGTTCACCCTTTTCGCCTTGGATGCCTTGGTCGCCCTTATCACCCTTTTCACCTTGGATGCCCTGCTCGCCTTGTTCACCCTTTTCGCCATTTGCCTTTACACCGGTATCAAGGTCACCTATCCACCAGTTTCCGTTATCGCCTATATACGGTGTCTTGCCATCCTCACCCTTTTCGCCTTGCTCACCCTTTTCTCCTTGGATGACGCCTGAGTCTTGACAAGCCGACAACACCAAAACGCTAACAAGCAAAAGAATTATCATTGTAATTACAAGCTTTATTCCTTTTCTACGTTTTGAAGCTCTCATCATTTTTCTCCTTTGAGTGGTTTTAGATTTTTAATCTATGTATATAATAGCATATTTTTTTTTAAAAAGCAACACTATTTTTTCAACTAATATTATTAATTTTCACAATTTTTGTGATATTCTACTAAAAATGGGACTGCCGAAAGCATAAAAGCCTTAAGCAGTCCCATAAAATTTTTATTTTTTTATATAAGCTTAACCAAGCAAAAGCCTTAAAAGCTCCGCCAAGCTTTTCTTTTTGATAACGAACCAAGCGAGTGAAAATCCGCCTATACCCGCAATCGCCACAGAGCCTACCGCAATACCCGATATTGCTCCGCCCGAAAGCTTCTTTGCCTCAAGCTCAGCATCGCAAATATCGCACAAGCTATCGCCGTTTTCGTCTGTGTGGAAGCCTGCCGCTCTTGTAACCTCGTTGCATACGTTACAAATATAATCACAATCGTTATCGTAAATATGCTCGGCTCTCTCGCCCTGCTCATATCCGCAATCAACACAAAGCGTTCCGTGCGTACAAGTAGCACCGTCAAGCCTATGAGCCTCTCGGGATATTTCAACAGAGCAGCAAGCATGCGCCTTTATATGAAATTCACCGTCCGCAATATAGGTAAATTCATTACTGCTATGCACGGCACTGTCGATATCACCGTAAGCCGTTCCACAATGCTCACAAAGTGCGGGAGCTGCACAGGTTGCCGTTCCTCCGCTATGATACGCCTTACCGATATAAAGGTGACAGCAGGAACGGAAAACATCGTGCATTGATACGTTATCCTCTCTAACCAAATATTCAAGCTTATCGCTTGCGTGGCTTTGAGGGTCTATCTCTCCGTACTGAGTCTTACAAAGCTCGCATACCGCCTTATCCGTACAAGTAGCCTTACCGCCGCTATGCTCCTCTATCCAAGATGCGCCGCAGCAATTATAAGCTATTCTGTGCTTGGTTGCGTCATCCTTATCAACTACGCATACAGGAGCGCTTTCGTGATTAGACTCATCAAGCACACCGTAGGGCGCTTGACATTTTTCGCATTTTGCGAGATTTGCGCAGGTCGCAACTCCGCCAACGTGGGATTCAAGCTCGACCTTTCCGCAGCAAATATGCTTTTTACTATGCTCTTGAGCATTATCCGCTATCTGCGAATACTCAAGTACGCTCGAAGAATGATTGTCGGGGTCAAGCTCTCCGTATCGCCAATCACAATGCAAGCAAAGGGCAATAGTTGTGCAGGTTGCGTTTTCCTTTGCAACGTGCGCCGAGGTTCGTATTACCTTTCCGCAGCAATTTGCAAGCTCCAAGTGAGTCATATGGTCCTCGGGGTTTACAACAACGGTAGTTCCATTACTTGTATGCTTTGTATAATCATAATCTCCGTAAAGCATTCCGCAATTTTCGCAAACTGCAAGCGACGTGCAATTAGCAGAGCCTCCTATGTGCGCCGCCACTCTCGTCGTGTTGCAATATTCGCTATTACAATCGGTATCACAAGCCGAATCGTAAACGTGAAGAATATTATATTCACCGCTTGAATCGTAATTATTGAGCGAATAGAGATAGCTTACGTCATTACCGCTCGCATCGTGTACCACTATCTTGCTTACGTTTATCCTGCCTCGCTCGGCATCAATTTCAAACTCGACGTCGAAAAGCGTATGTCCGAGCAACAAGACCTCGCCCGCTCTCATAACTATATTTTCCTTGTTGAACTGAATATCGGCGCTATCTAAATTTATCGAGGTTTCCTTTACAAGCATAGTTATACGTCTTTGCGCTATGACCTCTGCGCTCTTTGTCTTACCGTTGCACTCAACCGAAACGGTGTATTTTCCCATCTCGTTGATGCTATCGACCGCCTCATCGCTATCATTGGTTATACTAACGGTAAAATCGTATCTTTCAAGTATGGCCCTCTCGGTAGCCGTTCCCGCATACCAATTGCGAAGCGACCAGCTTATAACAGCCGAATATCTGCCGCTTCTTGTCAAAACCGCAGCATAATCGTTGCTTGCCAATGAGTAAAGCGAGCCCTTAACTACATCGTAGATTTTAACTCCGTTTTCATCGTATATCTCTACGGTATATTCATAAAATTCTCCGTATTCCTTTGCTACGCCCGGAGCTTTCCAAGAAAATACAACCTCAAATTCTCCGTCCTTACCCTCGTGAACGTATTTTCTGTCTATCGGAGTAGGAATTTCCATTGGAGAAAGGCTTATGTAAATTCCTTGGCTTTCGCAATTATAATTTCCGCTTATACCAAGCTCATCGTGACAGTAGCCGTAATAAACAAGATAATAATTTTCACGGTCAGGACACTCGGCAATAGGATAATCAGCTCTTAACGACAGATCTATTATTATATTTGCGCTCTCAACACTATCACCGTCTGCAAGTCCGTCGACTCTCCACTCAATCTGAGATGCAGAATCGATGCAATAATACACCTTATCATTATTCACTATCGTTTCAACGTTTTCGGGAACAATAGGCAAAACCGTCAACTGTTTTTTCGCAATTTCAATTATCACATCGCAGGATGCGCCAAGCATATTCTCGGTCGGCGCAGAAATTGCTCGAAGCAAATATATGCCTGCATTCTTAGGTTGACCGTCTATTTTCTTAAGGCTCGACGCCTTTTCATCATAATAATCATACTCACCGACACTGTACCACTCAAAGCTAAGAGCGGTATCGAAATTAACCTTAAAATGCTCCTTTGTCGGTATTGGTATGCTATCGCCATAGGTAAACTCGGTAGGATAATTCTTGTTCTCTATTACTACCTTATTTGCGGGAAGAATAAACGCGCTTACGGTATTTCTCGAAAATACAACAGTTATAGCCTTTTTATATTCGCTATATCCGTATGTATCACGCGATATCTCCGCACTAAGACCAAGAGTATATTCTCCGACGCTTGCGCTACTTGAATTTGCATATTTAACTATCAACCACTCGTTCGAAAGCGCCTCGCTTGCATCGGTGGTGTAATCGGAATCAAATATAGCCGTTCCGTCATAAAATTTATAAACGTCCTTAGGTGTCACGGTTACGGTTATCGGATTTATAACCAATATTTCTTTATAAATATATTCCTGACCCTCAAAAGCGCCCTCACCTATAAGATGAATATCATATTTTCCTACTCCAAGAACGGCGGTAGGTACTTCATAGGGCTGACCGTACCAATCATAGCTTAGCTCATAATATTTTTCGCCCGTTTCGGAGTTTATAAAGAAAGCGGTATATTCATCACTGTCAAGTCGGGTATTGAGGAGCAAATCATAAGGTGAAACCGTCTGACCGTCAAAGCTCTTTTCAAGCTTATCCACGCCAAAATACTCTTGAATATTATTCGAAATAATTATATAACTGTCGCTTAAGGTTACGTCGCCAAGCGTTATAGTAGCTGTAAAATCTATACGGGGTACGTTTTGAATGCTCGAGCTGCTATATATCCTCTCGGTAACACTCGCCTCGGCAAGTCCCTCTTTTCCGCATATCTCGCAGATTGCGTGAACGTGGCAGGAATATTTATACCCTCCGCTTGGTTGCCAAATAAACTCAACAGGGTCCTTAGCAAAAGCATTATAGCTATGCGCCTCGATTTCTGCGCGCTCGCTTTCATCGTTAAAATATACAGTTCTGCCATCGCAGGTAATTGCCATAAATATCTCAGGACCGTTCATATAAGGATACGGGTCAACGCCTATCTCCTGTCCCGCTTTTTTTCCACTGCCTCGCCAATAGCTTGCGTAAGCATATCCTACCTCACCGCTCTCAAACTGAGCAAGAGTCATTTCTCCCTTTTCGGAATTTGTGATATCGGATACGCAAAAGCTATTAGCTACGCTTGCCTCGCCGTTGCCCGAAAATACGAGAAATTCGTTTGAGGAGTTATACGCGCCATAGGTTATAGAGCCTCCCGAAATTGAGGACTCTGCACTCGCAATACCTATATGTGAGCCCGCAAAGCCGCTCTCATCTGTTGCCGTAGCAATCGAATCAAAAACACTTACGTTCTTTATATCGACGTCGCCCGCCTTACCGACAAGCACGCCCGCTCCGAGTTTTGCACCAAAATTTGAATTACGCACCGTAAGATTTTCTATATAAACCCCGTCCGCAACGCCAAAAATGCCCGCATAATCACCGTCTGTGATATAATTTATATTTTTTACGGTATGACCGTTGCCGTTAAAGGTAAGAGCATCAAACGGTTTTTCCTCTGTTCCTATGGGTATAAAATCAATATTTTCAAAATCAAGGTCTGCCTTAAGAGTTACGATATTCGTGTGACCCCAAAATTCTCCGTAAATATTTTTTTGCAAGCCACTGTTAACGTACTCTGCTAAGAACAAAAGCTGACCCTCGTTATGTATCTCGAAGTCGCTCATAGCGCCTCGACTTATCTGAACGGGTGGCTCATAGTGAGTTTTATCGTAAATACATATTCCATTATCGTCAAAGCTATGATTTATGCGTGAAACACTTTTATTTCCGCACTCACATTCCGATATACAGGTATTACCAAAGTGACAGTCACTTATATTCAGTCTTTCCTCGCAATCAAGGCAAAGAGTCCAGTGAACGTCCTTCTCACCGTCAAAATAAAGCTCTGCGGATATATTTTCGTGATTGTCCCAATCGGGTCTTCCGTAGGACTCACCGCATTTTTCGCAGATTGCGGCTTTTGTGCAGGTTGCATTTTTAAGAGGTGTATGAATACAGTCAAGAGCTATCTGCTCACCGACAAAGCTTAAAGAATATCTATCGCTTCCTCTTTGCTCCCAAAAAACGCAAACACTGTCGTCATCGGAATAGCTATCGGGTAAGTCAAAGCTTACACTGCCCGAGGATATCCTTACGGGAGCATCGCCACACTCATAATGCTTAACGTTTCCGTCGGAATCCTTTATCATAAGAGAAATATAAATATCGGTTCTGTTGTTCGTAACTATGTCGGTAGGAGCATTCTGATATTTAATTTCGACAGTACCGTTATTTACGTCAAAAATATCCGCCGTAAAATCACTTTCTACATCCGACCTATATGCGAGTCTGTAGGCATTGTTACCTACCTCCTCCACGAATGCAATTTTGTCGGTTTCGATATTAAAAGCAAATCTACCCGCTATATCCGTACTCACCGCACTCTTATAAACGACCTTACCGTTTTTATCAACAACTCCGACAAGATTTCCGTATTCATCATTAAAGCCGCTTCTAAGCCACCAATCGACGTTAGCCTTAGTGGTTATATGCGTTGCGCCCATACCGGGAGCGCCGTTATAATTTGCGACATAATCGTGAAGCTCCTTTGCGGAAAGCGGAAAAATCTTGCTTGAATTAAGCATTACAGCGCTTTCGCTCTGCACCGCCGCATAATCAACTACGGTATCTGTTTCCCACGCATATCCATAATCCTTGGAATATCCGAACATTCCCTCCATTTCAGATGCAACGTCGGTTTTCGTTATATCGCGCATCAGGCTAAGCTCTGTATGAGTGAAGATATTTTCCTGAGAGGAAAATTTAGCCATTACGCTCTCGGTATATATGTTTTCGATATCCCAATGCTCTATCCAAATGTCTTCCTCATTAGAAAACCTTTGATTTAAGGAAATCGCATTTTCGGTAAGCAAAAGCATTGCTCCGCCGTTGCCGTTATTATCCTTATTAGCATCAAGGACACGGCAAAGAATAGGCTCATATTCTCCGCTATCCGAATTATATACGCTACCAAAGTAAACGTATGCGGTAGGCGCAAGATAATATCCGTCCGCGCTTTGAACCCTTACGGGATTTCCTATAACACTGCTTGCATCAAGATAGATGCTTGCGCCCTCTGAATTAACCGTTCTTTCCGTAGCAAAGCTCGGAGTCAAGATATTCAGAAAAAGCATTCCGACAAGCAATAACGTAAGAACAGAAAGCACTATTCCCCTTTTTACTCCGTTTTTATTGATTTTATTTTTCATATTTGACCTCCGAGCTTAAAATTTAATGCCGTATTCATTCGGCGATGTCTGTTGCCTTAGATTTTTTTCTTTTTCTTCTTATTAAAAGAACAGTAAGCGCGCCAATACCAAAAACAGATACAAACGCTACGGGAATTATCCACACAAGATGGTCGAATTTCTCAATATCGTAAGCTTGAGTAATTATTCCCTCATAATTACCCTTTCCCTCAATTGTCAAAACGCCGTGTAAGCCGTCCTCGCTTATTTTATAGGAAACTGTATAATCCTTATCAGCGATAAGCGCTCTGCCGTTTTGAGTTAAGGTAAATTCAGGATTTTCATTGCCGTCGGCATTTAATTCAAAATCCAATGCCGAAAGCTTGCATTTTTCAATTGTGAAATTAACGATGTTAGTACCTACGCACTTTCCGTTTTCGGTAGCAACAATAATAGCGCTTGCAGTACCCGCATCGACGTTATTAATATAGCTTACGGTATAATCCGTACCCTCGTTAACCGATATTTCTCCGTTAATTGCAATTTGAGGCTTCTTTTCATTACCGTCATAAACAAGCTCGTCCTCTTTGGCGTTAATCGAAATATCTGCGCTTGAAAGATTAAGCGATATAAGATGAACGTATGCCGTCATATTATCCAAGGTGGCAACTACAATTCCGTTAGCACCGCTATCTCCGCTAAGTGCGCCATCCTCGGTTATGCTTGCGCTTCTCGACACCGTATCAACCTTCCATTCAATACGCGAATATGCGCTTGAATTTTTATTAAGGGTTACGTATTTATTACCCATCTTAAATGCAAAGGTAAGCTGCTTTGCATTAGAATCGGTATCTATTGCATCTATCTCCTTGCCTTGATAAAGTATTACCGCCTCAATGCCCTCCTTACCCAATATCTCATTGGTAAGAGTACAACCAAAGGGCATGCTTTCATTTCCTGCTCCGTCGGTAGCCTTTATTCTAAGATGCTGATACGCCAAGGACTCATCAACAGATACATTACCTAAGAAATTGCCCTCCTTATCGGCATATACAACGGTGCTAAGCCCGTCAAGTATGCTTATCTCAACCCTTGAATACGCCTCAGTGCTACCGCTTACGGTAATGCTGCTGCCGCTAAAGAGTCCGCCTCCCTGATGAGAGGTAATAAACAATCCGGGAGCGTTTGTATCTATCGAGAACTGATATACCGCGCTAAAGGAATCCATCGTTTCGTTAATTCCCTCAACTCTTAAGGTATATACTCCGTCCTCAAGTCCGTTAAAGCTAATATCCGAGCCGTTCCATTCCACCTTTTCTCCGTTACCGAGAATATAAGCGCCCGATACGATGCCTTCAGTGCCTTTTATCTTTACGGTTACAGAATTTTTATTAACCGTATCGACCTTAATAGAGGACTCACCAACCTCAACGCTCACCGCTCCGTCAATAGAGAACTCTGGCTTTGTTTCGATAGGCATAACCATTGTAAGCTCGTTAGAGAGAATAACCTCGGACAAAAGCCTTGAGCCGTCCTCGCAAAGAACGTAGCTTTGAGCCGATATTACATATTTTTTGCCCGCCTCAAGTCCGTAATAGGTGGTAACTCCGTTATCATCTGTGCTTGAATATCTACCGCCAATAACTGCGATAAGGTTGCTTTCATTCTTAAAGGACTCTGCGCTAAGGTCGATATCCTTATACACGGTTGCAACGTAGCCGTCTGCCGTTTTCTCATATACTGTAACCATAAAGCCATCGTAAAGGTTATCACAGTCAAAGCTTGCCGATACAGTGTAATTGCCGTTCAACTGAATTTGAGCGCCGCTTAATGCCTTTGGCTGGTTAGGGTTAACGTAGCTAAATTCGGACTCGGTCATAGGACTTGCGATATCGTTGCCCGACGCATCCTTTACCTTGCCTATTGCCTTAAGGGTATATTCACCCGTAGGAAGATTTTCGGGGATTTTTACGTTTATATTAGAAACATCCTCGTCAAGAGTAGCGCCCTCAACGGTTGCAAGCATATAAAGCGCTCCGTTTTTATCCTCTGCGTATATACCAAGCTCGGAAAGAAGCTTAAGCCCCTTGCCCGATACGGTAGCTATGCTCAAATCGTTATTAAGCTCTACACCGCTAAACGACGTAGTTCTCGCAATACCCAAAACCGAAAGCTCCGACGAGGTAACCGTGCTTACCGTTATCTCACAATCAAAGCAGCTTGGGTCAACGAATGAGATAGCCACGGTTGCTCTTTTTGAATTTTCATCGTAAGTGAATATAGCGTTCGTGCCTATGTTTGCAACGTGGTCGGCTTCATAAGCGGGGTCGAACCATTCAAGCTTATAATCACTGCCCAACACCGAAACCGCTATATTGTTCTTATAGTCCTGAGCCATAAGCAAATTATCCGCATCATAGCCTATAACGAGCATTCCGTCCTCGTTAGGCTCGGAGCTAAGAACAAATCTATGCTCACGCCCGTCCTCGGTAGAGTTTATTATAGTATTTTCAAGTCCACCGTTTTCGGATACGTTAGTTATATCCATATAAAGGGTCTGTCCGCTTGCATCACTGTAAAGCGGGATAGCCTTTAGCTGAGCAAAATTTCTCGGTGTGGGAACGTCGTAGGAATCTCCAATAGAAACGTCAACGCTTCCGCCCCAGTAATACTTAACACCAAAGCCTATTCCTATAATTTCCGCAGAGCCCCATACCTTATCACTGTCAATTCCTATTCCGACAGAGCCTAATCTCAATCCTCCGATTATCCAAATCTTATCGGGAATTTTAAGAGTAGCCCTTGCATATCCGCAGAAATAAATACCGCTCGACCTTTCTTCAACTATTACTCCGCCCTCGCCTATTATCGCATCAAGGATATCAATTCTGATACCGAAGGAAAGGCTGAAATTGGGATACCAATATACGCTACCGCCAATATAATCGATAAGCGTTATTCCCGCAATTCCTACGTTTTGAAGCGCCGCCGAAATTCCCTGAGGAGAGAGTGCAACGTCCGCTCTTGCCGAGAGAACCGAGAATATAGCAAATTCTCCGCTTATCAAAAGCGTTATCGGGGGAATAGTTTGTCTGCCGAAAAACGTTTCATACATATTGGATATGCCCGCGCCTGCGCCGCGTACCCAAAATACACCAAACGGGTCTACGGGAATACCGGGAGTTACTCCGCCAATGAAGAAATATATCTCATCGGGAACGGGTATTCCGTTGTAGGATTTAAGCTTTAAGGTCGCCTCCATTTCGAAAACGAGCATATCTGCCTTACCCTCAACGCCAAACTCCCAATAATCGTTTATTATTTTCAAAGCGAGCGTGCCCTGTATGTAGGGTAATCCGTCGGCATACGAGGGAATTCCCACGCTTATCTCGGTATTAAATCCGATAAAGCCGCCTGCTCCGAAAAGAATATCGTCAATATACATATTAAGCGTTCCCGCCTGATTGTCACGCCAGTTCATCTGGTCCTTACGGAACTTAAGGTCGGTTGCTCTAAGCTGTTGAGCGGTATAATTGCTTACGCCCATTTTCTGATGCGCCTTTTCAAGATTTGAATAATGCGCTTGCGTGCCAACCGTACCGTTGGGAACGAGTATAGAGGGATCAAGGCTTGCGCCAAAGGCAACAACTCTTGCTAAACTGTCGCCCTGCTTCATAAGAGCAAATTCACCGTATCTAAAATTGAGAAGAAGTCCAACGAGAGTTTGCATGCCTCCTGCCGCACCGGGCCACAAAAGCGTGATTTTCTCTCCGTCCTCCTCGCCCTGCGCATAGGAGAGTATTCCCTGCTCAGAGTAGATAGGTAAAGTATAAAGCGTGCCCTCGGTAAATGAGGTTATCGCCAAAACTCCGTCCCAAACCTTAGTGTTTTCCTTGGTGGTATAAACCTTACCGTCTATATCCACGGTTATTTCGGTTTGATTTCCGTTTTCGTCGAAATTCTTAGTTACGGTCACTCTGCCGTCCTTAACGTCAAGAGCCTCGTTAATATTAATGATATCGCCGTCCATAATCGTCAAGCCCTCTGCTTGATAATTACCCTTTCCCTCGGTCGAAAGCACGTTAAAATCTCCGCGAAGCACGAGCATAATATCATTTTGCTTTGTCTGTGTGTTTTTAAAGTCTTCCTCTGTGGGATAGTTCACTATATCGTAGTGAGTTCCGTTTCTTTCAACAGTAACGATACCGTAGACACCCGAGCTAACGTATCCGGGGTCGCCCTTTGTGGGAACGTCGGTAACTATAAGCTTAAGAGCATCATTGTTAACGTCCTCAAGAGTCGTATCGTTCCAATCTATTATAACCTTGTAGGTAGTAGCGTCAAGCTCCATATCAAGAACAAGAGTTATAGTGTTAAGCTCGGTGTTAACAACTACCTTGTCCTGATCAAGCACCACGTCCTCTCCGCCATTATTGGGGCGAAGAATAATGCGATACTGTGTTTTATCTCTTATAAGACCGAAATTAGTTCCGGTTATATAAGCAAATCTCTTTCCCTTTACAAAAACCTGCTCGGGAGTCATACCCGTAAAGCCCAAGCCCTCGCCTGATGCTCCGGGACAAAGAATGAATATTTCATCCTCTAAAATCAAGTTATCGTCATTCAAGCCCTCGATTGACGATATATCGTGTATCGCAATTTTTATTCTGCGATATCCTGTAGAAATAGTAGGCTCTACCATAAAGTCAAAGCGAACGTCAAGCGACTCTCCCGACTTCATTTGCGTTACGGTTTTATAATACGGCTTTACCGCTGAAATATCGGTAACGATGCTATCGCCATCATACGGAAGTATCTGCTCCTCGGGATAAACGGCAATAGCAAGCTTGCTTATTTCCTTATCGGTAGTATTTTGAACCTTCATAGTAGTCGAGAAGTTACCCGCAAGCTCTCCGTTTATATCCTTATACGCACTTTTATCATCGTTAAAGAACATAGTGCCCGTCGATATAAGATTAAGAGCTATGTCGGCATTCTGCGCCTTTGCGTTTGAATAAACTCCGTAGTAAAGTCCGATATTACCGTTGCTTACCGACGAGGCGTCGCCAAACATATCATAGTAAAGCGCAACCGCACTGTCAGCGGTGAGATACTCTGCGCTGCCGTATGGGTCTGTAAAGTCAATCGGTGCATTAACGCTTGGAGTATAATCGTAAACGCTTGAAGCAAGATTTGCCCAATGAGCAAACGTTACCTTAGTGGGCTTTATACTCTCGCCCGCAACGCTTGCGTTTAAGGTATAAGCGGTCACTGTGGGAGCGCCCTTATCGTCATATGCGAAGAAATAATTACTGTAATCGCTTCCCGAAACAGTTTTTTCCTTATCAATAGAAACGTAGCTTCCGTTGCTTTGAGCAAGCATATAATAAGCAAAATCCTTTGTGCCGAGTGCCGTATCCATCATTACTCTCGCCTCAACACTGTCAAGCGGATTATCTATCATATTCGCAACCGAATAAGAGATATAAGCCATACCGTGCTGATATGTGTCAGCTCCCATAAGCGCTATTATCTGCTTAAAGTAAAGACCGTCTACGCTCCACTCTGCGGTAATTGCATTATCTGCGGATTTATATACGTTCACATCCGAGGTCTGTACTCCTATATTAGAGTAATCTCTGCCGAATATATAATCCCTGCGCTCACCCTCTCTCGTTACTCTGAACGAGGTAAATGACGTATCGAAATGAGCGTCAGAATAAATAAGGTCCTTATCGTTATCGCTCTTGGAGAGTGTATCGCCCTCGACGGTTTTTACCGAAAATCCGCCGTTTGAGGTCGACACTCTGACTCTTATATATCCGTCGTTTATTTCTATGTACTCATCGGCGGCGTAATAGTTATATTTTTCCGCTACCTCGCCGCCGTCCGTCTTAGGCTTAGGGTCTGTGCCGTCACTTGTCGCAGCGATAACTCCGAGAGGCAATGATGATACTATCATAGCAATTGCCAATAGAACGGTTATTATTTTTTTCATAAAGCTTTTCATAATCACAACCTCCCGGGTTATCTGTGTTAATTTTATTTACGCGGCAACAATAATAATTTTAAAGTAATCTCTGTTTTGGTTAACTACATAAAGCGTGTAAAGACCCGCTTCAAGCGCCCCAATACTCAACGACTTATCTAAGGTATAGTCACAAAGCGTCAAAGCGCCGTTTTTCATTTGGGCTACGGTGTTGTCACCGCTCTTTAATATTGCCTTATAATACAAGCCTTGGCAATCCACCGAAAGTAAAAGTTCCTTGCCTGCCGTAACCACTATACCCTCATCCCTCGAAAGCCTCTTATCACCGTATTCAACGAAAGGCTCGTAGAAGGAAACTATGCGAAGCTTACCCTCGACCACCGTACTGTTTCCCGCCTCGTCTGTTGCCATATACTCGACGGTGCTAAGTCCGATTTCGTCTGTATTCTCGGTAAACCTTACCGAAAGCGTTAACTCTGTCGACTCTGCATCGAATGCGGCAAAGTTATTCATAAGCTCGTTTTCAATTGCTTCCCTATCGGTTTTCTCTCTTATCGATATGATTTTTTTATCTACGATAATTTCAGGTCCTACCGTATCGGGAATATTTATTTTTGAAAATTGATGCGTTAATACGTTTCCGTATTCATCTGTCATCACGATATACGGCTGTATTCCTCCGTATATTTCGGGAACGGTAATCTCATTCCACTCATTTGCCGAAAGCTCAAGGCTTATTCCGCCCGATAGCTCTGCGCTCACACGTCTGTTAGGCTTAACAAATATACTGTCGCCTATCCCGATTTGAAGCGATGCTACGTCGTCGATAAAATCAGTACCGTCAGGTGAAAGACTGTATTTTACCGAAAGCTCCTCGGTGACTATTTCTGTAATTTCAAAGGTAATACCGCTTGAAAGTCCCGTCATATCAACAAATTCAAGTGAATACTCACGGTTTTCGGTATAGGTTGCGGTGTAGTAATATTTACCGTAACGCTCCTCGGTTGCATATCCGCCAACCTTGGTTATGACTCTTTCATTTGACTCCACCGTAATTTCAACGCTTCTGCCGTTCTTAGCAAGCCTGCGACTCACTATTTGAAGCTCGGGAGCATTCTTGTCTATAACGCTTACCGCTCCAAGCTTAACAGTAGCAGAGCTTCCGTTCTCGGCAACACCCTCAAGAATAATCTCGGAATGATTATCGGAATAAGTAACAGTTACGACGTTACCCGTAACAGCGAAGCTAACCGCCGTTTCATCGTATATGCTTTGAACGAAGATATTCTTAACGTCCTCGGTAAAGTATATTACCGCCGTTACGTCCTTGTTGGTAGCCTCAAAGGCGTTATTAGCCGACCACTCGACTCCGTCACCCTTAAGCGCCATTTCCTTAATAAATATCTCGCTTACCGAAATATCAACGCTTGATATTATCTCCTCACCGTTATAAATAAGCTTATACATTACCGAGTATTCATCGTTGCTTGAATATTCAACGTAAGGCTTACCGTAGTATGCACTGCCTATATCCGACTCTATCTTAACAATCTCTGTGCCCAAGAACTCATAATGCTCTGCCACCTCGGGCATCAATATATATGCTTTAACAGAATCGTTTCCGATAGGAACCTTTACAACCCTCGGCGAGGGAGCTGCTCCTACGTTATCGACCTTAAAGGCTATCGACGTTGAATTATTGCTTGCATCTACAACGAAAAGCGAAAATTCAGCCTTTTCACTTACAGTAAGCAATCGGGAATTAACCGTTACACCGTCTATTACGTCGCTTACTCCCGTTTCGTAATCGGGTGCTTCGGCGTAAAGTCCTCTCTTAATAAAGATACGCACTCTGCTCATATCCACCGTTTCGATAATAAAGCGGTAAGATGTGCTCCATCCGAGAGAGTCAAGCGCCTTAGTCATATCCGCTCGATTTCCGAGATATTCAAAGACTCTATATCCCGAATAATTGTTAAGCGCATTAGAGTTTCTTGCGTTCTCTACCCTTACAGAAAGCTTTTCATCGGAATAAACACCGTTCAGGTTGGAAAATGCCAATATTTGAACGTTTGGCGTTTCAAGGTCCTCGCCCTTTTCTTCGAACAAGGTAGGCGGCTCGTAAAGCTTAATATCAAGGCTTACGGCTATATCGCTATCAAGTCCTATCGATTCGTTTCCGAGTAATGCCGCTATATCCTCCTTTTTGAAGATATAAGTGCTATCGCCTCCGGGAACAAAGGTAAAGCTTGGCATTTTGCCTGTGTATTTATCCGTAAGAGCAAAATTGTTATCGGTCAGATAAACTGTTACACTTCCGTATCTGTATTTTTCACCGTTCTCGTCTACGTTGTATTCCTCGGTATCATAGCTCCAAGCAAGATACGGCGCAGGCTCAAGAATATTATCGACAGTGATATAATGCATCACTTCATATCCCTCGGAGTCGATATATCTGTAAGAAAATCTTGTGTTTTTATTAACCGTTACAGATACACTCGAGGTATTGTTTGACTCAACGCTCATTATTGCGTAATCGTTAATATCGACGAATATCGGTCGTCCGTCGCTTCGGCTGAGTAAAACGGTTACGGGCATTGAGGTATCCTTTACCGTCGAAAGGCTTATCCGAGTTGTAGGGTCTTTCGACTCTGTAATCGAATAATCAAGCCTTATATTCTTACCGTAGGCATCACGGACCAATATCCGGTAATTACCGTTTTCAAAAATTCCCATTTCAATAGTTGACGTGTAATCAAAATTTCTGAATGAAAGCGAAAGCACCGCTCCGTTTTCCGTCATATTAACCGATTTCACAATATAATCGGTATAATAAAGCTCAACCGTACCCGTACTTGAATATTTATCACCGAATATATTATAGCATTCAATGGTAAAGGAACGAACAGCTCTTGTTCCTGCGGGATTTTCTGCCGTTGCTCTCGGATTTGCCACGCTAAAGCTAAAGCCACGCTCACCTATATATGCTCCGCAATATCCTATACTGTTTTCCTCACCTTGAAGCTTAACCGTGTAGGCGTTGTTTCCGAGGTCGCCTCCGCTAAAGGTTATCGTTGCGTCCTCCCAACGGATAAGCTCGAAATTATTTCCGTCCTCATAGTCAACCGTTGCCGAGGTCGAATACTGTGAATAGTTTTGCGACGTACCTCCCCAATATATATCATTAGTAACTATATTGAAAAGATTGTACTTAAGCTCGGTATTAGAAATCATCAAGGTTTCGGAAAGCGAATCTCCGTCCTCGGTGTTTTCGTATAAATAATTTTCAAAGGACAAAAGATTTTTACCGAAATACTTTGGTTGATTGTAAGCAATTCTCCAAGATAGGAAGGAATCACCGACTACATACGGATCGTCGAAATAATTTCCGTAATAATCGATATTATATACATACTCGTACGCTTCTCCGCCCCAAACCTCATATCTTTTATGATCGCCTATCTGCGGAGCAACTATTGTAACTCCTCCGTACTCGTCGGTTGCAACGAATACCGCAGTGCAAAGCTCGTGATATTTCGGGAAGTCCGAGGTATAGCTGTTTTGCGTAAGGTCTGCAAAATCCTCGACACGCAAGCCCGATTTTATAACCTCAAGTCGGTCCGCATTAGGATAATACATTCTCTCGGTAAGCGTATTGCCGTCATACTGTCCTACGTTAATTCCGTAATTTGACCAGATGTCGACCCTCACGTTTCCGCTACCGTTCATCGAGTATGCGCTTTCGACGAAAAATCTTATACTGTGAGCATTTATCATTCCGTCCTGCTGCGAAACCTTATGCGACGGACGGTAATCGTCTATCGCAATATTAAGCTCGGGAGAATAATCGGTTACTATTATAGTAAACTGTCTAATCGGAGAAACGTATCCGTTTGAAAGCTTTACCTGATAGCATATCGTATTTACGCCCTTGACAAGGTAAAGGTCCTTAAAGCCGTCAATTCCCTTTGGAATATTTTGCGCATCATAAATATCGTCAGTACCCGTAAGGTAAATCAAGCAATCTTCATAATTTTTTATAAAGCCTTGATCGTTTATTTCCTTTGCGGTAGGCTCGCTAAGCATATTCCAGAACTTAAAGCCCTCAAGCGTGCCAACCTTTATTCCCTCGTAGACCTTTTCGCTATCGGGAAGCCTAAGACTCATACTAAATCCGCTTACACCGTAGGAATAGAGTGCAAATACGTTGCTTCGCATTTTCTCTCCGCCAACGGTAACCGAAATTCCTACGCTTGAGTATGGCTTATCCTCTGCCTCATGCTTTACCCAAGAATAACCCTTTTCCTCATCTACCGCAGTTATATCCGCCTTGGTTTGATAAGAATAAGACCAAAGACCTGCATTATCGGCTACCGTTGCATCAAGCACAAGCCTTGAGGATTCATAAACGTCAATAGCTCCGCTATTGCTTATAACAGTAACCTTAAGGTAATAAGCGCCCGTTTTATAGTATTCGCCCGAATCTGTAAGATTTCCTACCGTAAAGAACTGTGAATTGCTTGCAAACAGTCCGCTTTGTCTTGCGACGGTTATCTGCTCGTTTCCGCTCTCTCCCGTCCATATAAGCTCGGCATAGGAGCTTGCAAAATCAAAATCGAGCAAACCGAAATCGGCTCTGCGCATATTTGTAATCGAATAATGTATCTGCGTCTTACGCATAGGGCTTACACCCTTGCTCGTCGCATTAAATTTATACGGGGCGCTACCCTTATCGGCATTTGCTACAACCACCGCGCCGTCCTTATCAACTATCTCACCAAAATCAACACTGTAAACGGTTTTCTCGGTATCATAAGGAGAAGCGTATCTGACAACGTAGTATGTAGAATCCTTAGAATAGCTGCCTATATCTGCCGCCTCATAAAAATACTGCGACGCTCTCGGAGTCATATCTCTGTATCCGTTTTCAAAGGATACACGAAGCTCTCCGTAATATTTAAATAGCTCGTAAAGAACGCTTTCGGAATTAAGCGTATATCCCTCGTTCACAAGCTCGGGAGCGGACACCTCGATATACTTGTCTACTCCAAGCCTTACACGGTACCAGCTTAATCCCTCAAAGCCAAGCACGTTAAAGGCTTCACCGCTTTTCACCACGGTAACGTAGGAATAATCCGAGCCGTCGGGAGTAAGAGTTACTCGGGTATAGCCGTCAACCCCTGCATGCGACACCCTTGGACCTGTAACGGTAATTTTATGATTTGTGCTTACCTTATTTAAATCGCCCTCATATTTAACTTCCGTCATAGGCTTCTCAAGGCTTACGCTAATACTCTTTGATATAGGCTCACTTTCGTTTCCGTATTCGTCGAACGCCTTTACCCAAACGGTATCGTTATAAACCTTGTCAAATTCCTCTCCGTTACCGCCGTAATGAAGACTTATCTTCTCGGTTATATCCTCGCCCGACGTAAATTCAAGCACCTGCCACTCAGCATTCTCAACGCTTGCGCCCACACAATAAAGAATTCTCGTTATCTTACTGTCATCAAGCGCATTTATCGACAAATCAACGTCGATTTTCGTGTTATTATCAACGGCTTTCATTTCCTGAGATATAAATTTAACCGTTGGAGCAGCTCCGTCGATAAAATAATCTATCACTCTCGGCGCTTCTGTATCGGTACTGTTTCCTACCGTATCACAAGCATTAACGCTTAGATAAAGGTCGTCGATATAAATATTTTCTCCGTTTATATACAGATGCAAATATTTATCTGTAGCCTTGTTGGCAATAGAATACACGCCAACAGGCACAGACTGATTTTCGCAAAGCTCGAATGCTCCCGTATATCCGCTCTTAGACTCGGGAGGCGTTGCAGAATCGGAAAGCAGATATTTAACGCTTGCCTTTCCTACTATTCCACCGCCTAAGCTTAGAGCCACCTTAGTTCCGAGCATTCCCGCAACCGTCTTATAATTTTCTACGTCGCAGGCCGAAACCAAAAGGCTTATATAATGCTCGACACTACCGTTATCAAGCACCTCATCCCGCTTTGCAAAGCTTGATGCCTTAACGGTGGGAGCGCTTAAATCCGCATAAAGTATATTCGAAGGTAAAACTACGTTCGGATATGCCGTTTTGTCGGATATTTCATCACTCATTCGAGTTATAATAATTCTCGGCTCGACCTCATCTCCCTCGGGAACGTCAAGCTTTACGCAATCCTTAAGAGGTATATCCTCAAAAATCAATACCCAGCCGCGTCGGTCAACTCCGTAAACATCCTTTTTTTCATACTCGGATATATCCGTCGCTCTTGCGCTTAGAGGAGAGCCGTCCGACCTTAAAATATTAAACTCTATCTCAACCTGCCTTGCCTCGTCCTCGGTAAGCTCCTCGTTTATATAAACGTAAGCCGTCATCGAACCAAGGGGACCGACAAGCATATCGTTTAGACTCGTTTTATTTATCTCCTCTTTATCCTCTCGCACCTCAACCACGTTGGTATTATAGATTTCAACCTCCACCGCCTCAAAGGTGTTACTGATAAAGCTTTGATTTCCAAATGACCAGTTGGTTATACTCGATACGTTTATTCCGTTACCCGCATAATCACAGATAGCCGTTGTGTTTTTTCCGCATCTCCAATAATTAAATGATGACATCGAAATAATTCTGTTATTATAATCGACTGTATCGTAAGCGCTTACATACATTTCATCCGCAAGGTCAATAGCTCCGTGAGTCAAATATCTCCACTTATTATCAAAGCTCGCCCTTAATATTCGGTTAACTCTGAAATTTTTATAATTATAAAGACCGATATCTCCACGGAATATCCATTTTTCGCCCTCTCGCTTTTGCAAATAAAGTCGAACGGTATCTCTTTTGTTATTGGAAAGATCAAGAAGCTCAAGCTCTATCCAAATATTATCAAGGTCCTTGCTTACGTCATCACTTGCAAACCTCAGGCTTTCGTTAAAGGATACCTCAAGCAAGAGATCCGCCGTATTATCTGCCCTCACCTCTCGCTTAAGCTCTATATGCTTAACCGATGGAGCGGTATCGTCGATAAGCGTAATATGGAAATCCGTCATTACGTTATTTACCAAGCTCGAATTGTTGTCGGCATTGAAATAAATTATCGTCCACGTATCCAAATCGCTAAGCGGAAACTTTACCGTTAGCCTTTGCGGCTCTCCGTCAGTAACTCGTCCGCTTGCAGTTGCCGAATTACTTCCGTCGCCCGACACGCTTATCGAGCCTCTACCCGATAAAAGCGTTGCTCCGACCTGAACGTATATTTGATCGGCTCTAAGTCCCAACGAATTACTTAAATATCCCGAAAGGATATCCTTAAATTCGCCGTTTCCGTCCGTATCCTGCCAATCGTCCAAAAGCCTTGTGCTTATTCCTCCGTTTGTTACAGTAAGCTCGGAATGAAGCATTTGTGAGCCCTCGGCAAGAATTCCCGATCGCCCCTCTCTAAAGGGTAAATCGTTTTTAACGGTCATATCATCATTGTGGTCTATCCATACCGTATAGTCAAACCACGGCGCTATTGAAGCTGTGTAATATGGACTTTGATTTTCAAGCTTATAATTATGAGTGCCGTACGCTCCAAAGAAATCTGCGCTTAAGCTTTCGTAATTATCCGAGTTATATATCGGATAGGTGTCAACCGATATATCCACGTCGTACGGATTTTTGCTAACCGTCGGAATTTTAATATCATCAAGTGACGTCGGGGGCTTCACCTCGTTTTCCCGAAGCTCACCGCTCTCGCCACCACTGTCCGCAAAAATCTCTGCAGCAGAGCTTACAGGCATTATCGACATATTAAATAGCATCGTCAGCGCAAGCGTCGATGATAAAAATATCTTGAAAAATCCTTTCAACCGATTTTCGCGGCTTTTTTTCATACTTATCATATTGATACCTCCGTATGAACTTTTTTACATTTATTATATATTAAATATTATGCATTATTTTTTATGATTTGAGCGACATTTGCATATGCCGAGCAATTCCTCGCACTTCTCATAATAAGCGCATTGAAAGCAATTAGAATCCTCACCGCTTTCCCCCTTGTAATACCTGCACGCCGTCTGCATAGCCGTTACAAACGGAATACCTTTATCGGTATAAACGGGATTATTAATAAAGCTTGGATATATTTCCATAGGGTCGCACAAAGGATTTAATCTGTCTATCTCCTCATAATATCCGTAATATATCTCAAAGCTCTTGCCGTAAGCCGTTATCACCTTGTAAAGCTCGCCCTCCTTATGCTTTGACTTGCTTGGGGGTGACGCGCTTTCGAAAATATCATCAAACATAATCGACTCCTTTCACAAAAATAAAAATCTGCCATAAGTTATTACTCTAACATTATAGCAGATTAATTTCAATTTGTATAGAAAATAAATTCATTATTTTTTGCATTATTTATTGCAAAAAAATTTTAAAAAATTTGCATTTTAAAGAATAAGCGCAAGCTCCTTTTTGCTCGTTAAGCCATACTTATTAACTATTCTCAAAATATCGTGATTTACCGTCGACTCGGAAAGATGTAGCATTGCGGCTATCTGCTTTGCGGTAAAGTTGAATGCGGTAAGCTTTGCTATCTCTCTGTCCTTAGATTCAAGGTCTATCGCAACATATTTATCCTTAACCTGACCCGAAAGCCTTGCCCAACCTACGTTATATACGTTATTCAAGGATTTTACCGCAACAAGCGCATTCTTATCTTGAATGGATATTCTTTGCTCCAAAAGCTCTCCGAAATGACGGATATACTCGGCAAGAAATCCGTACATACCGTCGGCAAGCGCAAGCGATATCGCCTTATCCATATGCATTATTGCTCTTTCCTTAGCCCCCGAATAATACCAAGCAACGGCGCAGGACATACGCAAATACATTTCAGGGAGAATGGTTTTGTCAATGACCGCCTGAGATATCATCGGCTCTATGGTGTTCGGAAGCATACGCATAAGCGCAAGCCCCTCAATGCCCTCAAGCTTAAATTGCTTAGTAGCTATCGCATATGCCGACATATATAAATATTTAATGTAAAAAACCTTTGCGGCAGGGTGTGCGTCGGGTGGGAGAGCCTCAAAGCTGCCTATTTTAAACCATTCGGGGTAGCTCTTATTATCATAAATCGAGCTATCAATTATCGCAAGCGCTAAGGACACAAGCTCACGGTCATGCTCGTCCTTACACGGCGCTTCGCATATATGGTGCTTTGCCTCCTTCCAAAGAAAGATATCCCCTCTCCATATAGCGCACTGAGCCAGAAGCATTCCTCCGCCCAAAACCGCATAAAATCCCGAATGTGAGTTTAAAAAATATCTCGCCTGCTCGTAAACCTTTTCGATTTCGCCCCGTCTGAATGCTATTTGCGCCTCAAACAATGCGTGAGCCTCGGGTTGATTTATAAGCATCTCCGCACACTCATCTGCTCCGCCCGCCTTATTATAAAGATTTGTCATATCAAGAAATGGCGACTTTCTCGGCATAGGTAGCCGTGGCTCGTCCTTCGTTCTTCTTGCATTGGGAAGAACTGCGGTAGCGGGAATTTTCCATACTCGCCCAAACCTTACAGCTCCTTTAATTCTCTCCTCGTTGCAAAGCATCTGCACTCTGCGAGGACTAACGTCCCATTTTTTTGCCGCCTCGTTAACAGTAATATATTCCATAGCCTCTCCGTTATTTTTTTAAGTTTAATCGTTTTTTACTCAAAACTTCGTTTATGCGAAATGTTTTTTACTATGTTTTCTTCGCTTATGCGAAATTTACCTATTAATTATACACCTATTTTTTACTTTTGTCAATAAAACGGCAAAAAAGAGCAGACGTTCAAGATAAAAAATCTTGTTAGTCCGCTCCTTTAAATTCGGTAATAAAATGTTTTTTCGATACTTCTTATCAATCGAGCATATCAATAAGCTCACGAAGAACAGGCTCAAACTTTGCGCCGTACCAATGCTCCGAGTCGCCCTGAGTGTTGATAATGCACTTAACAGTATAATCTGCCGCTATTTTTGCCGCATCGTAAACGCTCTTATCGTTCATCAGTGCGCCTACAAATGCCGACGCATAGATATCTCCCGTTCCGTGGCTACCCTTGGCAATTTTATCGTGCGCATAGTATTCGATTTTTCCGTTCTCATAAACCACTACACCTGTTTTCTTAGGCTCATAGCTTACTCCCGTAAGAACAACGGTTTTAGCTCCGAGAGCCGCAAGCTTCTCAACAAGAGTCTTAATATACGCCTCATCGTAGCTTTCACTGTACGCCTCACCCGTAAGAAAGCAAGCCTCGGTTATATTGGGAACTAAAATATCCGCCTCACCGCACAAAACACGCATAGCGTCAACGTATTCCTGATTAAATATCGAATAAAGCTGACCGTTATCCGCCATTGCAGGGTCGACTACTCGCACGCAGTCCTCTGTTCCCATGGTTTTAAGAATATCCCTAACGTAGCCAACCTGCTTAATGCTTCCAAGATATCCCGTATAAATAGCCTTAAACTTGATATTTTCCTTTTTCCAATGCTCTTGAATAGCGGGCATATCGTCTGTTAAATCCCTAAAGGTAAATCCGCTAAATCCCGCCGTATGCGTTGAAAGAACGGCAGACGGAAGAATACAGGTTTCAAGACCGCACGCCGAAAGAATTGGAAGCGCAACGGTAAGCGAGCATTGACCTACGCAGGAAATATCCTGAATGGTAAGAATTTTTTTATAAGACATTTTAATATTCTCCTTGCATTTTTTATGAATTTATTATATAATATTTTTGTAGATATTAAAATAGTCAGTTAAGGAGAAAATAATATATACAGATGAAGTACATAATAGATAAAGAAAAGCGCCCCGTTTATCTGCAAATATACAATCAAATACGTGACGATATCGTAAACGAAATTTTACCGTTTAACGCTAAGCTCCCCTCAATTCGAGTTCTTGCCGAAGAAACAGAGGTCAGCACTATAACGGTGGAGCACGCCTATTCTCTGCTTTGCGACGAGGGATACATAGAACCAAAGCCGAGGAGCGGATTTATCGTCTGCTTTCGAAAAAAGGACGGCTTTGCTACCTCGGCAAGCGTTGTGCAAAGACACGTAACGGTATATCACGCAGAGCATAGCTATTCTGAGTTTCCGCTAACCGTGCTTAGCAAAACGATGCGCAGAGTTTTGAGTGAGCGAGGCGAGCTTCTGCTTGAAAAATCCCCAAATCTCGGCTGCGAGGAGCTTAGAGAGGCTATAAAAAGCTATCTTAGAAGAAACAGAGGAATAACCGTAGACTCGGAGCAGATAATTATAGGCTCAGGCTCGGAATATCTCTACGGTCTTATCGTCGAGCTACTCGGACGAACACGCGTTTTTGCAATCGAATCGCCATCGTACAAAAAAATCGAGCAGGTATATAAAGCGACCGAAATCACCTATGAGCTGCTCCCCTTGACTCAAGCGGGAATAGAAAGTAAGGCTCTTGCATTTACCTCTGCCGACGTCCTACATACAACACCGTACCGAAGCTACCCAAGCGGTGTCACGGCAACGGCATCAAAGCGTCACGAATATCTTCGTTGGGCAAGCAAGAAAAAGCGATACATAATAGAGGACGATTTTGAATCAGAATTTTCGGTTTCCTCAAAGCCCACCGAAACGCTTTTTTCGCTCTCAAAGCACGATAACGTAATTTATTTAAACACCTTTTCCAAAACCATATCCCCCTCTCTGCGCATAGGTTATATGGTTCTGCCCCGACATCTTGTATCGGTATATAAGGAAAAGCTTGGATTTTATTCCTGCACAGTTCCTACGTTTATGCAATACGTTTTAACGGAATTACTCAATAACGGCGATTTTGAAAGACATATCAACCGAATAAGAAGAAAAATAAGAAAGAATATATCTCAATAATATTTAAAAACCAAAAATCAAAGAGCAAGAGTAAAGGAAATTCCTCTATTCTTGCTCTGCTTATTTTATGATTTTTTTGACAAAATAGCCTTATCAATAGCTCTTGCCGCGGTCTTTCCCGCACCCATAGCCGAGATAACGGTAGCCGCGCCTGTCACGGCATCACCGCCCGCATAAACCGAATTGCGAGAGGTAAGTCCATCCTCATCGACCACAATACCTCCCCGAGCATTGACCAAAAGCCCCTCGGTGGTGGATTTAATAAGCGGATTTGGCGACGTACCGATAGACATTATAACGGTATCAACGTCAAGTGTAAAGTCGCTGTCCGCAATCGCAACGGGGCGACGTCTGCCCTTTTCATCAGGCTCGCCAAGCTCCATTTTTACGCATTTAATTCCCGTAACAAATCCGTTCTTGGGATTTCTTGGGTCTGTTAAATCGTTATAGCCTAAAATTTCGGTAGGATTGCAAAGTAAACGAAATTCTACTCCCTCCTCCGCCGCATGCTCGACCTCCTCACGCCTTGCAGGAAGCTCGTCTATCGATCTTCTGTAAACTATATAAACCTTCTCCGCTCCAAGCCTGAGAGCCGTTCTTGCGGCATCCATAGCCACGTTTCCGCCTCCGACGACCGCAACTCTGCCGCCTCTCATAATCGGGGTATCCGAGGTAGTAAGATAAGCCTTCATCAAATTGCTTCTCGTGAGAAATTCATTAGCCGAATAAACTCCGCAAAGTCCCTCTCCGGGAATACCCATAAAATTGGGAAGTCCTGCTCCCGAGCCGATAAACACTGCTTCAAATCCGTCCTCAAACAGCTCGTCAACCGTAAGTGTTTTACCTATAATTACGTTAGTTTCTATCTTAACACCAAGTCCTTTTAAAGTATCAACCTCCTTTGCAACGATGCTTTTTGGAAGTCTAAATTCGGGAATACCATAAACGAGAACTCCGCCCGCAGTATGAAGCGCTTCGAAAACCGTTACCTCATATCCCTTCTTTGCAAGATCTCCCGCGCAGGTAAGACCCGAGGGGCCCGAGCCTACAACCGCAACTCTGTGACCGTTGCTTTCGGGACGCTTTGGCTCATCTGTGCAAAATGTATTATGCCAATCGGCAACGAAGCGCTCGAGTCTGCCTATACCGACGCTTTCGCCCTTTATTCCTCTTACGCATTTAGATTCGCACTGTACCTCCTGCGGACAAACTCTACCGCAAACGGCGGGAAGCGATGACGATTTTGAAATTATCTGATACGCCCCCTCAAAATCCCCCTCTCTTATCCTTGCGATAAATTCGGGAATATGAATTTTAACGGGACAACCGCTAACGCAGGGCATATTTTTACAATTAAGACATCTCTGCGCCTCGTCAATAGCCTGCTCCTCTGTATATCCAAGAGCAACCTCGTCAAAGTTATGCGCGCGCACCTCCGCATCCTGAGTTGGCATAGCGTTTCTTGTGGGACTCATATTGATTTTTGACATATTACTCGCCCCCCTTTGAAAAGAGATTACAGCTTTCCTCGCGCTTATGCCGCTCAAAATCTCCGTACATTCTACCGCGTGACATAGCCTCGTCGAAATCTATTTCATAGCCGTTAAAATCAGGACCGTCGACGCATGCAAACTTTGTAACACGTTTACCGTCGACGTTGAGAGTGAGTCTGCAACCGCCGCACATTCCCGTACCGTCTATCATTATAGGATTCATCGAAACGGTAACGGGTACGCCAAACGGCTTTGCCGTCGCTACAACAAATTTCATCATAATAAGCGGTCCTATGGTAATTATCATATCAAAGCGCTCACCCGCCTCAAGCATTTCCTTAAGCGGAGCAGTGACGTTTCCTTTCTCTCCGTAAGAGCCGTCGTCCGTCATAATTCTAAGAGTATTCGAGCAAGCTTTGAACTCGTCCTCGAGTATAAGAAGCTCTTTATTTCTAAATCCAATAATACTTGTAACGTTAGCACCCATAGAAAAAAGCGCCTCGGCAATCGGCATAGCGATAGCGCAACCAACGCCTCCGCCGACGATGCAGACCTTCTTAAGTCCGTCAAGATGGGTAGCCACTCCGAGAGGACCTGCAAAATCCTCGATATAATCGCCCGCCTCCTTATAAGAAAGCTTTTGCGTTGTAGCACCGACTATTTGATAAATAATTTTAACCGTTCCCTTTTCTTTATCAACTCCCGCAACGGTAAGAGGAATACGCTCCCCCTCCTTGTCAACACGAAGAATGATAAACTGACCGGGACGCGCTTTATTTGCAACGAGCGGAGCTTCTATTTGAAGCTGAACAACCGTCTGATTTAATATTCTTTTATCAACTATTCTATACATTCTGTTCTCCGTTTTAAAAAAGTACGGCAGATAATGCAACCGACTCTTTTATTTAAGTTAACCCTTATTATACCACAAAATCAAAAATAAATCAATATTTTATAGAAAATATATCCGAAAAGCGACGAAAAGGCTAACGATTTTACCCATTAGCCTAAATTTTGAATTAAGAAATATTATTTATTTTTTGAAATAACCTTTTTCTGCCAGCTTCTCTTATTACATTCAGGACATTTCAAATATCTCGTTCTACCCATATGCATAGCCATAAATACACTGCTATATTTTGGAACGTAGCGATTTCCGCATTTCTCGCACTCGTAATACCCTGCCATCTGCTCTATTCTTATCATAAACGGAACAAGCACCAAACAGGGGATAAATCCGATAATAATAAGCACTATCCTAAGCCAATCGTCAATTGGCGCATAAGCAGCAAGCACGCAAAGACCAAGCATTAACGATATGCTTACAATACCCATAACAATTTCAATTTTAAGCAAGCGTCTGTCCGCAATTTCCTTTTCCTTTACTATTTCAAGCAAATGCTTTTCCATTTCTTCATTGTATTTTTCCATAATTAAAACCTCTCCACAAAGTAAATCGTTTACCGTTATATCCAATATCTCACACAATTCGAGCATAATGGACGAATCGGGCAAGGAGCGTCCGTTCTCCCATTTCGATACCGCCCTGTCGGTTATATTAAGCTTTTCCGCCAATTGCGCTTGCGTGAGATTTTTTATTTTTCTGCGCTCGGCGATAAATCTTCCGATTTTTATCTGGTCCATATTCTCACCCACCTTTCACAATAAATATACAGCAATTTATCAAAAAATGCAACACACCGTTGGTTGAGTGAAGATTTCAACCGTCGGTAGAGCGTAATAATTATAATATTTTACTTATTATATCACAAAATATTAGAAAAGTAAATAGCGAGGCGATATTGAAAATTTTACTAAGCTATGATATAATCTAATCAATGAATAAAAATCTGCGAGGGTGAAATAGCAAAATGAAAAGATATGAATTAAACGATGCCGACAAAAATCTGATAACGCTCGGGCTTGAGGTTTTAAAAAGCAACTTCGACGATGGAGTTTACAATCACACCGTTGGATGCGCAATTCTCTGCAAAAACGGTAATATTTATAAGGGCGTAAATTGCGACGGTATTCACGGCTCTTGCGCAGAGTTTATAACTATCGGAATTGCAATATCGGCAGGCGAGCGAGAGTTCGACACAATAGTCGCAACCCACGATAAAGCGCTAAACGGAGTTGTTTCGCCCTGCGGAAACTGTCGGCAAATGCTATACGAATATTGCCCAGATATTAAGGTAATCGTCAATGACGAAAACGGAAGCTTAATCAAGGTAAAAGCGCGCGACCTCTTACCCTTTGCTTGGGAAGCGGTAAAATGCTGAATATTTTTAAGGGACTATCTCATTTTGATTTGAGGTAGTCCCTTTTTATATTCATTATAATTTATTTATGCACATACATTCTTGACTCAAACGGCTCTCCGTCGCCTTGAGCAAGGCAAAAAAATTCCCATCCGTATTTTTCATAAAAACCGATGTGGTCGGTAAGCAAATATACGGGAGAAATGCCCTTTGCTCTCAAATCCTCGACCGCCATATCAAGCAATCTGCCCGCTATTCCCTTTTTTCGGTGATTTTCCTCTGTAAAAACCGCGCAAATATTAGGCGTCAAGTCGGGTCTGTTATGAAAATCGTTTTCAATAACTCCTAAGCCGCCAACGATTTTTTCTCCGCACAGGCAAATATACCATCCGTATTCGGTTTCGCCTCCCAAATAAGCGTCCATGCACTCAAGGTAAGCCTCAATCGGCACGCCCCACTTTTCGCTAAACCAATTTGCCGCAAGATTTTTTAAATCGCTTCTTTCTCTCAACGTAATATATTGATACATCGCTTTTCCTTTTACCCGAAAATCATTTAAGTAACGCCTTCTTCACCTTTTCAAAATTCTCCTCAACCGAGTCTGCGCCGTCTAAATAAAGAATATCACACGAAAGCATTTTTTGCCACTCGTCGTGCTTTGCCTTACTGCGAATATCAAGCCCGCCCGTATCGTATTGCTTTGCCCACTCAACAAATTCGATGTATTTATTATATCTATCTCCGCCGACGTCAATGCGTGAGCCGTAGCGCTCCATTTCTCTTTGCTTTAGCCTTTCAATGCGAATCGACTGTTCAAGAACTATTCTTACCGCCAAAGTAAATTGCGACGTCAATTCATCGCCCCAACCGACAAGCGAGCCCGAAATTACGACGTTTTCGGCTTTATCAATATCGGCTTGCATAAGCTTAACTCTTTCGCTCGGTGAACGCTTTACCGTAAATTTTTGCTCGGTCGGCATCCAATAATAATCGTCACTGTCAATATGTGTATAGCCTAATTCCTCGCATATTTTTCTGCCGAGCGTGGTAGTCCCCGAGCCAGATGCGCCAAAGATGTGAATTATATTCTTTTTTGGCTTTTTCCCTAAAAGAAAATCGTTTGCCTCTGTTAATATTCTTTTATTATTATCAAATTGAAAAAGCTTTATAGCAGTTTCGTAATCAACCAATAAAGCCTCGGAAAGCTCTGTTTTTTGATGAGTAAATCGTTGATTTGAATACTCACCTAAAAAATATACCACCTGCTTTAAGCATTTTTCCTTTCTCGGAAGCGAATATTCGACCACCGTTCTGAAACCGCGAAGCAGGTCTATTTTTACACCGACCTCCTCAAAAACCTCTCTTAAGGCGGTCTGCTCCTCTGTTTCGCCTGCTTCTACATGTCCCTTAGGAAAGCCGTAAGTTCCCGTCAAGCTGCGAATTAATAAATATTTTATTTTATTATTAACTCGAGTAAAAACAACCGCGCCACAGGATTTTTCCTTTATCACAATAAATACCTCGCTTAAATTACAGTCTTAATCCTCGATTTCGGTGCGAAGCGTAAATACCTCGGGAAGATTGTGAATTTCCTTTTTCAAGAATATCGGATAAAAATATTCATCCTTTAATCTATCAAGCGCAAGCCACTCAAAATGATGAGTTCGGTTGCCCTCCATCGAAGAAAATTGCTCGCCACGCGATAATAAGTCGGTGTCGGATATGTCCACAAGAAAATAAATGCATAGCTCATGATAGCGAAGCTTGTCTACATCCTCTGTAAAAAACGCCTGATTTAACCAAAGAGGACGAATTATTTTAGGCGTAACACCAAGCTCCTCCCCTACCTCACGAATAACGGCTGCCTCCGCAGTTTCACCCATTCCAACCCTGCCACCGGGTAAGTAATAAAACGGTGAACGGTCGTCGCGCATAGCCAGAATTTTGCCGTTATTAATCATCATAGCGCAGACTCTGTAATTAAATTTTCCGTTTTCAACCTTAAATGAAATATCCATACGCACCTCCGAAAATTAATTTAACAAACTGATTATAGCACAAAAAAACACAAATGTAAATAGAAAAGCAGAGTTTTTGCAAACTAAAACACCCGTAAAACACAAAAACCCCTGCCGAAACAGAGGTTTTTGTATATAAAAAATATCAAATTATCTATTTGAGCTTTAAGAACACTGTCACATATCGTGAGTAAGTGTTGCACCAAAATCACACCAACATTCAACGCTGTTCTGGTCGATAAATTGGAATTGGATTTACTTTTTTCTACTTTTCTTAACGTCTCTTTCTATAATGTATCGCAGTATATCTGTATCAAAATCTTGAAAAACAAATGGTTTAATCATTGATTTGGCTAATTTGGGATGTTTCGAATAATTTCTTATCGAATAAATTGATAGTGTTGGATATAAGAATGAGGCAAGAAAACACAATCCGGAAACAATAAACATCATTATTCTTGCGGCATATTCTGTTTTTTCATATAATAAAGCGAACAATAAAAAGAAAACGAAAAAAATGAAGAATAGTATAGAAGCAAAAGCTAAAGAAAACTTTACATAGTTGATATACTCTTTTTTTATATTCCCATTGAATATATCTTTTTTCATATCAAACACCTCCATTCATCAAATTCAAGTTTATCTATTAGTTGTATTATACCATAAAAACGGTGAAAAGTAAATAGGACGGCTCATTTCTTTACAAATTGAACACAATACAAAAACAGCACCCACCTGAGTGAGTGCTGTAATTTTTGAAATAATCGCCGTAAGGCTGTGATTATCTCTTCGAGTTTTGAGAGTACCGTTTTATATCGTGAATATCGTAAAATATCGTGTGATATCGTGCATTTATCGTTTGATATCGTGAATATCGTGAGTATCGTCGCATAAAGTGTTGCACCAAATTTGCACCAAAATTACACCAGCATTCAACGCTGTTCTGCTCGACAAATTGGAATTTACTGAACATTAGAGATAAGTTGTTCACTGCAGTATGGATATGTCCAATTGTTTTGCTTTTTAAACTCTAAAACATCTTCCGCATTACATATAAAACCGTTGTATGATTCATTGGAATACATAACCATTACACCTTTTTCTTTATCATAGTTGCCGTCTTTATCGGTAATAACCCAAAGAGTTATGCTGTAAGAAGTGTATTCATCTGTCTTTTTCCAATCAGGATTATCGTGGTGTTGATGAACTCCGTATATTTCATGTAATATTTTCCCATCCGCATCCACTTGAAGAATACTATTATATCTGTGCGGAAAAGTATCCGGATTTGCCAAATTTAATGTTTTAGAATAGTCATTTAATATTTTGTTACATTCGACCGAACTGAGGGAATATGTGTTCTTTCCCAAAGCTTTATAATCTGTGATTGGATAAGAAATACATTTACTTTTATCTATCGGTTTATTCCAATCATTTTCTTCTTTTAACTTATCCTTGTTTTGCAAGTAGAATTCTTCTGTTTTATTCTTTAGATGATCCTCTTTAAATCCCTCATATAAGTGTTCAGACTCTATAAAGGTCAATTCATAATTCATTTCGGGATAAAAATATACGTTGCTGTCATCACAAGTTTGAGAAATGATTAAGCAAAAAACTTGATCGCTATAATCTTCGCAATAAGAAAATAGTGTTCTGCCGTAATCATCCTGTTCCCAAATATAAATAACCGAGTCGTATGCTCCCTCACCATGATACATATATCCTTCGGCATCAGGAATGCTATAAATTGCGGTGGTATATAGTTCTTTATATTCTCCACGATACGGAAAAGGATTTTCTCTATTGAACACACATCCGGATAGCCCCAATGAACAAGTAAATAAAATAATGCTACATAACACTAAGGATAATACTTTTTTCATTTAAATCCCTCCTTGTAATATTCAAGTTTATCTATTAGTTGTATTATACCATAAAAACGGTGAAAAGTAAATAGGACGGCGGAAGAAAATGAATTGACGGCAAGCCGTCATGAATTGAAGCCTTGCGGCTTCATGATTTGAAATCTGCGATTTCATGAATTGAATTGCCCTGTTTCTCTAATGCCGCAGGCAATTCATGCACTGTTGTGCAATTCATGGCGTCAGCCAATTCATGCCCGCAAGGGCAATTCATTGTTCTCCAAGAGATAACAAAAAAGGCTCTGCAGTTGCAGAACCTTTTTTGCAAGTTTCGACCAAAGGTCGAAATTATCTCTTTGAGTTTTAACAACGCCGTTTGATATCGTGAATATCGTGTAATATCGTGTGATATCGTGCATTTATCGTGTGTTTTCGTGCGATATCGTGAATATCGTGAGTATCGTTTGATAAAGTGTTGCACCAAATTTGCACCAACTCACACCAACATATCAAGTTAACTTGATAGTAATCATAGGTACAATGCCACCACAATTAAAGTTCACGATGCCTCTGTCACTAACTGTACCATCGTAGTTTACTTCCCACATCTTGAACCTATCATTTTTAGAAGGCGTTCTTAAGCTCCATCTGTTTCTCGCACCCTGTAACCACGCATATTGAGAAGCTTCATATTTTCTGTTATCATCAGCCTCATCATATAATACATTAAAACCATATTGAGCCGATAAGACCTCGTTTAATGACGGCAGACAGATCTTGTCTGTTTCGGTTACTTCACGCACAGCAACAGGCATAAGAATATTTTGTTCTTCTTCCGAAAATACCGCATTCAAAAATGTAGAGTTTAACCATTTTCTTGCGAAGCAGAAATTATAGTTGTTGGGGTCATATGCTCTCGCAGATTTGCCGTTTATGGTAGAATAGAAAACACTTCGTTCTGAACTAAAGGGATTGGCGTCAATGATAGAATCACAAATCAAGGTAGCCACTCCATCAGATTCATCTAATATTCTCCATTTAATAGGTAACCACTTGTACCAATATACATTTCCTTTGGTATGCCCCAAGTTCATTTGATGGCTAAAACAATTGGAAGTGCCATATTCATCAGCCAAATCGGGCTTGTACTCTCTAAAGTATACGCCGCGGTATCTTTCTCCATCAAGTTCAATGTCTTTGTACCAGCATTTATCCCGATAATACTTTAGTTCATCAAATGTATCCCATGTTCGTGTATCAATAGAGTGTTCAGTAGATCCAGCCAATTTATCAAGAGCATTCAGAAGATCGATGTCTTCTACCTCTGCTTGCGGATAGTAGCCCATTAAAATATGTGTACCCTTCTCGGAGTATGCCCCTGCTTCTGTAACTCTTTTATAAACAAAGTGCTGGGTATTATGAGAAGCCTTGGCATTCACACCTTTATCAAGGCTTTGACTTCCATCATTAAGTTTGATGCTTGGCACAACGCCATTTGTCGTTTTTTCAACAACATAATCATAGAACATATCACCATAGCTGTCCGTCGCCATTACTCGTTCTGAGTCACTATTGCTTGGAGAACGCAACCAATATGTCCAATTAAAACCTTGCACCCTTGCATAATCGGTTGGGAATGTTGGCATATTAAGAAATATTGTTGATGTATCCAAAATCTCGGCATAACTTGATAGCCAAACATTATCTGTTGTATCCATACAAGCGTACTTGTTGGAAGATTTTCCCGTGCTTTTTTCAGAATTATCGCAATAAGTCGATTGAATATATCCTTTTTGATTAGAATCAAACGCATTTGCATAGAAATCAGCGTTCAACCAATTTCTAATATAGCTATATTCATAATTGTTCTCATATGTATTTGCAGGAGCTCCGTTATTATGAACTGTTCTTAAATCGGTTCTGTAATGAATTGAAAACGGCTGACTGTCTAATACTGTATCACTAACAAGCAATATACCACCATCTTCTTTGGCAACTCGCCATTTAATCGGCTCCCACTTGAACCAATATACAGCTTTTTTTGATCCAACGGAATAGGACTCCACATAGTCTGCCTTATATCCGTTTTTATACTGTGAACAATCATAGAAAGATGGAAAACTCGTACATTCGGGGCGGTATTGAGTAAAATAAACACCTCTATATTTTTCGCCATTACGCTCCACATCAATATACCACATAAAATCAACTATTCTATTGCTTATTATGTAGTTATAAGAAGTCCAATTATATGGGTTGCTTGGCGTAGGAAGGTTTCTTACACTTCTAAGAAGCGAGGATATAAGTGTTTGGTCTTTAACCTCGCTTTGAGGATATGATCCAAACCAAACGTAATTATTTTCACGAATATACGGTACTCCATTTGTCAAAATTGATGTGTCTTTCATTTTACCTCCGTATGCGTTACAACTTAATAATATCTCATTTATTGGCTTTGTCACTCATTTTCAAAGCAATAAAGTACACTGGGAAGTCATACCCATCTCTTGAAAGTATTTGTGTGGCAATTCTTGTTGCCGCATTAGGATATGTCAGTATCGAGAACTCCGTTTTACTCCGAACAGGAAACTCATAGTTTCTAATATGTTCGGAATACCTATCCCAAAAAGCCTCAAAATTCGCACAATTAACGTAAGCTACAATAAATGTAGCTGTGCCTAAGGCGTTATAATTTGTTATTGCTTTAGAAATGTGCTCGTCAATATATGTGCTGTTGACACTACTTAATTTTAACCCCTCAAAGATTGCAATCTCTTTGGCATCTTTGGTTAGTAAAATGTCTACTTCCCCAGCATCTTTTCCATTTGCAGAAATGCCATGACGAGTTTGATCTTTAACCTCATTATATCCTTTGGCAAATAACATATCTCTAAAATAGTCATTGATTTCGTTTTCTGTGCTTGATTCATTTAATGAACGGTTTAAGCAAGCTCGATCTCCTATTTGAAT
>JAZRGA010000067.1:0-8118 GCA_045643945.1 Eubacteriales bacterium
TTTTTGTAGGAATTTTCGAGAAAAATCTCTCAAATTCCATTTTTATGTGTGTTTTTTAGCCGCGCTTTGGCCCTCTGGCGTACCTTTGTACGCCGACGAGAACCAAATCACGACTTCTGCATCTGAATGACTCAGCCCCAATTGTTATTTAAGATATTTATTTTTTATTAATCCTTCTTCTTGATTACAATAGCAGTTCCGAGCGTAGCAACAACAGCCATAACCGCCGCGGTAGCTGCTACCGAAGACTTACATCCCTTCTTTGCGCCGGGTGCGGGAACAACGCCCGTAGCGGGTGCTTGAGGAATAGGCGCTTGAGTTGCGGGCGTGGTTGCGTCTGCATCTTCTCCATCATCCTCATCCTCAGGAGCTTTCTCACCCGAGGGAACGAGAGAAGCAATTCTTCCGTTGATTGCCTCAATTGCGGCATTTATCTGCGACTGTCTTACGTCATCGGACTCCAAAAGCTCTTTCGCATTATCTACCGCCTCAGTAACCATCTTAAAGGTAATTTCGGTATATTCAACCGCCTTAAGCTCCTCGGCAGACTCTATCGCCTCCTCAAGCTCTGAAAAATCAGGCTCGGCAAGCTCAAGTCCCTCAACTGCCGTATTGAGCGTTTCAAGTGCCGCGGTTACCTCGTCTGCGGTGGAAAAGCTATCCTCTGCGACCGCCTTTGCATTCTCGAGCGCATCCTTAACGTCGGCATATGTAGCCTTAGTATAGTCAACCTCGGGATATTCCTTTTCAACTCTTAAAATCTCTGCTTTAAGCTCGCTTGCGCCGTTATTGGATTCAATAACCATATTTTTAACAGCCGCATCATTGTTACCCGTAATCTTAGCATTCTTTACGGTAGTAGTACGGTTGCCGTTATTGTTATTATCTCTGCTGAATACACCGAAAACAAGCTTTGAGCCCTCGGGAAGCGGAACTACCTCACCCATCTGCGCATAATTGCCGTTTGTATCCTTTGCGTAAATAGATACGTTTAATCCGTTATACTCAAACTTAAAGGATGCAAAGCCGTCGGAAAGCTGAAGCTTTTTAAAGTAGATAGAATCAAGCTCGTTACCCGTTGAGTTAGGATACTTATTGTCAAAGTCGCCCATTGCGGAAATAACGTAGGACTTACCCGACTGTGAGTTATCCGAATCGTTATTGTTATCAAAGCTACCGTAAATGAAGTAAACCATTCCGTCAGGACCGATAGCAAAGGGTACGCCCGAATACTTTGTTGTATTATTGTTCTTTGCCATTATCTCAAAGGTATAGCTTGTATCTGCGGTTATAGCAAACTGTGACGTAGAAATATATGAGTTCGACTGAACTCCTGCGCCAATTCTGCTAACTCCGAGAGTGGTAGCGTTTTTAGTTACCTCAAAGCTATCCAAAAAGGTAAACTCGTCAACCTCGTATCCGTTTTCATTGTATGCCGTGTATGCCAGTGCAGTCCAATCAATTTCAAATGTTTTTGTTGCGGCGCTTGCGGGAATAACGGCTATAAAGCATGCTGCCATCATTGCTGCAATCACCAAGAATGAAATAATTCTTTTCATTGTATTTTCTCCTTAGAACTTATTTAAGAGCTTACCTCTTAATTGTTTTATTTTATCATTTTTTTAATAAAAAGTAAATACCTTTCGTGCAATTTCAATAAATTTAATAATTTTTTATTTCAAAATTGTTAATTTTTCACAATAATTTGAATATTATCCGAGAAAAATTAAAGTCAAATAATTCCTAAACGATAATAAATGTTGCATTTTTACAATATTTGTGGTAAAATTATTGTATATTATTTCTTAATAAAAAACGAAAGGCTTACATAAAATGAACAACGGTATGAAATACAATATAGTCCTTACCGACTGCGACACGGTAAGCGCAGGCGATATAAACCTTTGCGAGCTTGAGCAATTCGGCAACGTCACCTATTACGGTGAAACTATGCCCCATCAGGTAGCCGAGCGCATTAAGGATGCCGACATACTTATTCTCAATAAAACGGTGATTGGAAAAGCCGAGATAGATGCCGCACCGAGATTAAAAATGATAGCGCTCTTTGCTACGGGATACAATAACATCGACGTAGCATATGCGCGCGAGAGGGGCATTGACGTATGCAACGCAGGCTCATATTCAACAAACGCAGTAGCGCAGCAGGTGTTTGCCTATATTCTCGGTCACGCCTCTAAGGTTGCTTATTACGATGCCGACGTAAAAAACGGAGATTGGATAAAATCCCGTCTGTTTTGCTTTTTCTCTCGCCCAACATATGAGCTTGAGGGAAAGACTCTCGGAATCTTCGGTTTTGGCACGATAGGCTCACGAATTGCGAATATAGCGTTGGCTTTCGGTATGAGGGTTATCGCAACCACAAGAACGCCGAAGGTATATGAGGGAGTCGAATTTGTTGACTTTGACACGCTCCTATCCGAGAGCGACTATCTTTCTGTCAATTGCCCTCTCAATGCTCAAACCGCCGAAATATTCAACGCCTCGGCATTCGAAAAAATGAAGGTCGGCGCATACTTTATAAACACCGCGCGAGGCGGAGTTATAGTTGAAGATGCACTTGCCGACGCACTTAACAGTGGAAAGCTTTCGGGAGCGGCGGTTGACGTGCTTACCTATGAGCCTATGCGCGCGGACTGTCCTCTATTAACCGCTAAAAATATAACCATAACACCTCACGTCGCTTGGGCGCCCTTGCAGACTCGATTACGCTTGCTTTCGATAGTTGTATCAAACGTAAAGGCATTTATTGACGGCTCGCCTACTAATCTTGTAAATTAAAAGGGTAATCTTAAAAATGAAAAAAGAAAAGACCTTAAAAAAGGAAAAGGATACAAAGGAATATCTACTCCCCTGCATTGCGCTCTCCTGCCTTACGGGCGCACTGACAGGAATAGTTATATTTATTTTCAAAATAGCGATAAAATACGTTCAAGAGCTTTCTTCATTTATCTACTCATCGGTAAGAGCAAATCCCGCATTTTTGCCTCTGCTTGTTTTAGGAGCGGTACTGATAGGAGTTATAGCCTTTGTTCTGATAAAGCTCTATCCTATTATCCGAGGCAGCGGAATACCGAACTCACTTGCTATTCTACGCGGATTTATTCATTTTAAATGGGTGAGAAGTCTGTTTGGAATTTTTGCATCGACCATACTGACATTTTTCGTTGGTATTCCTCTCGACAATGACGGACCGAATATACAAATGGGATGCTCTATCGGAAAGGGCGCGGTCAATATAGTTGCAAAAAACCATAAGGCGTGGGAAAGATACACTATGACAAGCGGTGCTTGCAGTGGCTTTGCCTCTGCTATGGGAGCGCCGATTACCGGTATAATATTTGCAATCGAAGAAGCGCACCGCCGTTTTTCTCCGATAATATTTATGGCGGCATCAATAGCAACTCTTACCGCCACACTTACGACCTCTACGCTTTGCACGCTTTTCCCAACACTTGGGATTACTCCAAAGCTATTCAACGTGCCCGTATCAGCCCAGCTTCCGCTTAATTATTTTTGGATACCGATACTCATAGGACTTGCAGTAGGCGGTATATCAATAGTTTTCACAAGGCTCTACAAGGTTTTTAACATATTTATGAATCAAACCTTAAGAAAAATACCGCTTTTAGCAAAGGTGACGGTAATTTTCGCCCTCGTTGCGCTTATAGGCTTCTTCCTTGAGGGCGCACTCGGCTCGGGTCATGAGCTTATAGACGAAATACTATACTCGCACGCCCCCGTATGGTATATTCTTATAATACTTTTAATAGTGAGAGCGCTTCTGCTCCTTCTTTCAACGAATACAGGTATAACGGGCGGAACTCTTATTCCTCTGCTTGCCTTTGGAGCAATCCTCGGCTCGCTTATCTCAAGTGCCGCCGTAGCGCTTAATATACTTCCGTCGGAGTACGTCGGCGCTATCGTGCTTGTATCTATGTCTGCATTCGTTGCGGCATCGTCAAGAACACCGCTTACCGCTATAATACTTACCGTAGAGGTATTTTCAGGCTTTAATAACGTAATAATGATAGTTATCGGCGTAGCCTTTGCATATTTAACGATTGAATGCTCTGGCACACATTCCTTTAACGACCTTATCTCCGAGCAAAAAATACACGAAACGCATAAGGGTAAGGCTCTTATCACTGTAAACGCATCCTTTGAAGTAAAGGCAGGCGCATTCGTTATAGGCAAGGAAATTCGTGACATTCTTTGGCCGCCCTACTGCGCAGTGATTTCGGTAAAGAAGCACATAATCGGCTCAAGCATTCTCTGCGAGGGCGACGTTTTACAGATACGCTATCAAACCTATGACCCCAAGGAAACCTACGAAATAATGGAGGCTCTCCTCGGCGCTCAGGATAACGGTCTTGAGCATGAAGAACGAAAAGAGGAAAGCGGATATAGCGTTCCTGAGGCTTAAAATTAAATAAAAATAAAAAAGAGCAAGAATTGAAAGGATTTTCTCCTTTTACTCTTGCTCTTAATTTTTTTATAACCTTATACTCTTGCAATGCCCGTTTTTATAGCGCAATCATAAACCGCCTTTGCAACGGCAGGACCGACACGCTCATCAAGAGCCGACGGAATAATGTAATCTGCACTCAATTCATCATCGCTTATAAGCGAAGCAATACCGTGTGCGGCGGCAAGCTTCATCTCCTCGGTTATATCCCTTGCTCTTGCATCAAGAGCGCCTCTGAATATGCCCGGAAATGCAAGAAGATTGTTAATTTGATTTTTAAAATCACTTCTTCCCGTTCCAACAATAGCCGCTCCCGCCTCAAGCGCAAGCTCGGGAGAAATTTCGGGAATAGGATTTGCCATCGGAAAAACTATCGAGCCATCGTTCATTGATCTTATCATCTCGGGACTTACTACGTTAGGTGCGGAAACTCCTATAAACACGTCAGCGCCTCGCATAGCATCGGCAAGAATTCCGTCGAGCTTGTCGGGATTAGTCCTACTCGCAAGCTCTGCCTGAGCGCTCGTCATTCCATCCTTGCCCTCGCAAAGAATACCCACTCTGTCGCAAACGATAAGATTTTTTACACCCAACGTCAAAAGGAAATTAGCGATTGCCGTTCCTGCGCTTCCCGCTCCGTTAATAACGACCCTTGCGGTGCTTATATCCTTTTTTACAACCTTGAGAGCATTAAGAATAGCCGCGCCAAGCACTATCGCAGTTCCGTGCTGATCATCGTGAAATACGGGAATGTCGCATATTTCTCGCAAGCGCCTTTCAACCTCAAAGCATCGGGGAGCGGAAATATCCTCGAGATTTATGCCTCCAAAGCTTCCCGAAATTAAATATATAGTGCGTACAAGCTCGTCAACGTCCTTGCTCTTTATGCAAAGAGGAATGGCGTCAACGTCGCCAAACGCCTTAAACAAAAGCGCCTTTCCCTCCATAACAGGCATACCCGCAACAGGGCCTATATCTCCAAGACCGAGAACAGCCGTACCGTCGGTAATTACCGCAACGGTATTCCATCTTCTCGTAAGCTCAAACGATTTTGCTTCATCCTTTTGTATTTCAAGGCAGGGAGCGGCAACACCGGGCGTATAAGCAAGCGAAAGCGCCTCTCGGCTATCTACCGCAACACGCTGTGCAACCTCTATTTTACCCTTCCATTCATAATGCTTTTTTAATGATTCCTCTGCGTAGTTCATTTTTAACCTCCTGATAGAAAAATCGATTTAACGGCTACATTATATCACAGTTTAAACTCGATTTCAAGAGGTTACGCAATAGATAAAAAATTAACGATATTCGGTTTTAATTTATACAAATCGGAATACTCAAAGTACCGCTCATACCGTTTATCAAAGCGGTATAATCATTATCAACGCAAATAGGAGTATCAGAACCGATATAAATTAAAAATCCGTGCGTTTGCGGAAAAACTATCTTCGTTTTAAGCTCAACACCGTTGATTTTAACGGTATTATCTCTCCACTTAGCCAAAAGAGCGATTGTCGGAGCAACGTCCCCGAAGCTAACGGAAATTCTGTATTTTCCCAATGCCCCGTCATATTTTCTAACTCCGTCGCCCGTATACTCGCCATCATCAATTGAAACGTTACTCACAGAATATCCACCGCTTGCGAGAAAATAACTGATTTTTAATAATATTTCATTCTCGCCGCTACTTCGGAGAGATATTTTAGTTGCCGAATTAGGAGATAAAAGGAAAAAATCCACTATCCCCAAAAAAAGCGCTAAAGCCACGATAACGCTCACAATAATAAGTACCTTTTTCACTCTTAGTTTTTCCTTTCTTTCATCCAATACTATGGTTTTACAAATCGCAGAGCTTGTCAAGTGACGAAAGTAATAAATTTGCTTTTCCACTAATCAAAAGCTACCTTGCGTCTTCACTACTCACTCTTACCTATTGACTTCAAAAAGAGACACCTACTTATTCAAAAGAATTTTGAATAGGTTCAGACAATTTCCAACTAATAAGCTTGATTTTATACTGCTCTAATATCGGTTCAATGTCCATTACACCTGATGAAGTACCGCCAAACTCGTTGGGCTCTATGATGTAGTATATGTACGGTTCGTAAGCTACCTCATACTCAGTAGGATCGCTCATATAATATTCAGGATATCCCACTGCAACGGATAAACTCAAATTTCCATCTTGTAATAATACAAATTTTTCTTCACCTGTGCTTTGAAAATATCCCTTCCATTCCCTGTGCTTTCCTACACCTTCATTCCAGTCAAATCCATCAAATTCGCAAACATAAGTATCCTTTAGCGTTATGGTTTCTCCATCTATCTCATAAACAATTTCAAACGGAAACTCAGCATAAGTTATTTCGGGTTTTTGAGGATTAGGAGAAAGCAAACCACCTATAAAAATTGATGACCAAGCAAATAAATTCAGCGAAAATATTACAATGATTGGCAACAAAATTATAATAGCAACAATAATAAATATTATGGAAGTTTTTTTAAATTTGCGTGTTGACACATTACCACCGCCTTTCTGATTTCATTATGACGTATCTTCAAGCTTCTTATTACAATTGTAACATGAATTTTAAGGCTTGTCAAGTGAACAAAGAAAAATTATGAAATCGACGTATGATAAAAACGCTTTTCGCCAAGCGAAAAGCTACCTCACTTCTTACCTCTTACTTTTTACCTATTACTTCCCAAAAAATCCTGCCATTTGAGGTAAAAGTGAAGATGTAAGAGGTAAAAAGTAAAAATCCCGCACTTTCGTGCAGGATTTTTTGAGGTGTGTTGACAAAAAAGATGCCGTTTCAAAAATAATTATTATCTACGATATTTATAGATCGTTTCTTGAATTTTATCTACCAATACAGTTTTGTCTTCAACTTTGACTTCTTCCACAGGCTGTTTCCATCCCTCTGCGGTATCACTTGAAACAACTGTGATGAAATAGGAATGCATACTTTCTATATAACCCACATCTATCAGCATTCCATCTTTATAATGGATTTCAATCATATCTTCGTCATCTTCTAAAATAAACGAGATTTTCCCGTCTGACAAATCGAGCTTATTATAATCATCATACCATTTTTTCATCACGATACCGCCTTTCTGGTTTTATTATAGCACACTTTGGGCTGTTTGTAAAGAGTGATGTTGCGACTTCGTCGCAATGATGTAGTGCTAACGCACAATGATGTATTGCACCTGCGGTGCAAAGTGATGTGATGTGTTCCGCATCCTCACGCGCGAAGCGCACATCACTTCCAAAGGAAACATCACGCGCGAAGCGCACATCACTTCCAAAGGAAACATCACGCACGAAGTGCGCATCACGTCCCGCGCAAGCGGAACACATCGTTCCAAAACAAAAAGCACTTCTTGCGAAGTGCTTTTTGTTTTGGAGGCGCCACCCGGAATCGAACCGGGGATAGAGGTGTTGCAGACCTTTGCCTTACCGCTTGGCCATAGCGCCTTATTTGATTTTATAAAAATTGGGCACGATACTCGTGCCCTAATTGGAGCGGATTACGGGGCTCGAACCCGCCACCTTCGCCTTGGCAAGGCGACGCTCTACCAAATGAGCTAAATCCGCATTGGTGCCTCCGGTCGGAATCGAACCA
>JAZRGA010000068.1:0-14711 GCA_045643945.1 Eubacteriales bacterium
CCCGAGTGTGACCGAGCCGCAGCGAGACGGGTGCCGAGCCTGCGAGGCGGATGAGGTGTCTTCTATCAGATGCATACGTTTTTAAGTACAAGTTATAGTTTTACTAAAAAGCAAAAAAGCGGAGGGCAAAGCCCTCCGCTAAAAATCTATTTAATTAGCTTTTTATTTTTCAAGAGTAGAGTAATTAGTCCTCTTTCTTCTTGAAAGCGATAGCAGTACCGATAACGCTTACGATAGCGATAGCGGAGATAGCTGCGGAAGATCCACATCCGCCGCATCCTTCCTCAACAGGCTCTTCATCGTCACCCTTATCCTCGGTAGGCTCCTCAGTAGCCTCAGTAGGCTTCTCAGTAGCATCGGTGGGCTTCTCAGTTTCTGCGGGAGGAGTTACGGGAGCGGGCTTCTTCTCGATCTTAGACATTGCCTCAACGAGGAGAGCAAGCTGCATATCGATATCACCCTGAGTAGAGTCGCGGCTTTCAGCAGCAGCCTTAGCATCATTTATAGCCTTCTGGAACATGTTCCAAGCAAGACCGGACTTGTAATCCTCTGCCTTAAGTGCCTCTGCCTCTGCAATCTTAGCCTTAAGCGCGGTTGCATCACCGGGCTTACCGAGCTTAGCGATTGCCGAGTTAAGAGCTGTGAGAGCATTGTCAACCATTACCTGGAATGCATTAACATCAGCATTTACAGCCTCTGCAGCTGCAAGAGCCTCGGTTACGATTGCCCAGGTTGCGCTGGTGTACTCGTTCTCGTTCATTGCCTTAACCTCTGCGATCTTAGCAGCGAGGTCAGCCTTGTTAACGAGCATATAGCCTGCAGCCTCGTCGTTCATCGCAACGAGAACACCATTCTTCTGAGTTACAGTTCTGGGGTCTGCAACGTTGGTGTTATCTCTGTTCTCACGAGTGTAAGTACCGAAGCAAACTGCAGCGGTTTCCTTAAGCTTCGTGCGGAGAGTAGGCATTTCTATAAACTCACCGGTTGTAGGATCGGTGTAGAAGAAGTGTGCAAAGTAACCGTCATAAACGATCTTATAGGTTGCGAATCCGTCCTCGTCAGTACCAACAACAAGCTTGCTAACAGGACCTGCTACGCGGTCTGCTGCGTCCTGGTGACCGTACTGAATAGAAATGTAAGAGTTTGCACCGTCATCAGACAAGTTTGCAAGACCACCGTAGAAGATGTATGCAAGCTGATTGTCGGGGTTAGATGTGGTATCGTAAGCGAATACTACACCTGCGTAGGTGCTGCGTACAGAGTCATGCTTAACCTTGAATGTGTACTCATAGTAGGTTGTAGCAGTGATCTTATACATATTTGTACCGTAGTATGCACGAGTATCACCAAGGTTGCCGTCAGACTCGTCCTTCTTCTTAGAAACAACGTTGAGCATATCCTCGGTAGCGTTTACGGTGAAGTGATCCTCGAAGTCATTCTGCCAGGTTTCATTCCACCACTGAGCCTTCATAAGCTTGTTCTCATACATATACTTCCAGTTTACGTTGTAAGTAGCCTTAAGCTCAAGGGGCTTTCTTACGAGAGCTGCGATAGCACCGTTAAGAGCCTCAAGAACAGAGTCTACGTCTGCCTGGAATGCAACGTCGCTTGCTGCAACAACCTTTGCTGCTGCGAGAGCAGTAGCAAAATCAGCCCAACCGGACTCATACTTACCTTCAACAAGCTCGTTTGCGGACTTAATAGCATTATTAAGAGCAGTCTTATCTGCAGCTATAAGAGCAACGATTGCAGCCTTAAGCTCCTTAAGAGCCTTATCGGTTGCGGTCTGGTTACCAAACTCGGTCTTATCTGCGGAAACCTTCTTTGCAGCCTCGAGAGCAGCAGCGTATGTTGCCCAAAGCTCAGCCTTCTCCTCTGCGGTGAAGTCCTCAGCCTTAATAGCAGCCTCTGCTTCCTCTATCTTAGCGTTAAGAGCGGTCTTATCACCCTCTGCGGAGGGGTCAAGTGCCTTACGAGCATCGGTAAGGGCCTTAAGAGCCTTATCTACGTTAGCCTGAGTTGTTTCGGTGTTTGCGCTTTCGGTCTTTGCAGCCTCAAGAGCAGCAGCGAATGCGGTCCAGGTTACAGTTGTCCAGTCAGCCTGAACAAGTGCCTCTGCCTCGATCTCTGCGATCTTAGCATCAAGAGCCTTCTTATTAACAAGAGCCTTGGTAGCAGCCAATACGGGAGCAGTCAAAGCAACGATAGTTGCGGGATCTGCCTCTGCTGCCTTAGCGATTTCAGCCTCAACTGCTGCGATTGCATCGGTCAAAGCCTTAGTAGTTTCGGGAGTGTACTTGCCGGTGTTAGCCTCTGCCTTACCAATGTTAAGAGCATAGTTAGCATCAGCGATTGCTATACGGAGTGCGTCCTCTGCATTGAACGCAGAAAGAACAGCATCCTTAAGATTTACGGTGTTCTTACCCTTTGTATATACACCGGGGCAAACCTTTGCGCCAGCGGGAAGTACAATGATATCACCGATCATCTCATATCTACCGTCTGCATTGAGGTAGTGGAAGGAGAAATTGAATCCGTCATAAACGAACTTATACTGACCGTAGCCATCCTCTGTCATGTTAAGAACAGGGGTGTACTTGGGGTCATTATTAGCATCGTGTGAAGGAGGATTACGGTCAGGATAATTGTGGTGACCTGCACGAACGCGGAAGTTACCTGCGCCGTCGCCGGAAACATTATCGAAGTAACCGTAAATGAAGTGGGTATTTGTTGCGCTTGTATCATAAGCGAACATAACACCTACAGAGCCGTAAGGCTGGTTGTTCTTTGCCTTAAAGGTGTACTCATAGTAAGTATTCTCTGTGATTTCATACATTACTCTGGAGTAATAGGTAAGGTTATCACCGTCACCCTTAGCGGTAGAGCTAAGAGAATTTGCAGTAGCATTTACAGTGTAAAGGTTGAGGTACTTATTCTGACCCTCACCGTTATCGTTCCACCACTGCGAACGAATCATACCGTACTCATAGAACAATGCCCAGTTTACAGTGTAATCGTAAACCTTTGCAGCGGGCTTTTCCTTAACACCGGTAAGAGCTGTCTCGAGAGCTGCGAGAGCTGCGTCGATATCAGCCTGGAATGCAACGTCACTTGCGTTGAGCTTCTTAGCCTCTACGAATGCCTTAGCAACGGGAGCCCAAGAAATAGGATAGTACTTATCAAAGTCGATAGCCTGAACCTCATCAATCTTTGCAGCGAGAGCGGCCTTATCTGCACCGATAAGAGCTATCATAGCAGCTCTAAGCTCCTCAACCATAGCGTCGGTTTCGGGCTGGAGAGCGTCAACGTTCTCAGCAAGAGCCTTTGCAGCAGCGAGCTTCTCTGCGTATGCAGCCCAAAGCTCTGCCTTATCTGCGAACTTATCCTGGGTAAGTGCTGCCTCTGCCTCTGCAATCTTTGCAACGAGAGCGGTCTTGATAGCACCAACCAAAAGTCCGTCGATAGCGGTCTCAACGTTAGCAGTTGCCTCTGCAAGTGCAGCAGCGGTAGCAGCTTCATCAGCTGCGAGAGCCTTAGCAGCCTCAAGAGCGGTTGTCAATGCAGCGGTAGTAGTGGTAGTGTAACCACCCTTTGCTATCTCCTTATCACCAGCGGCGATAGAGTAGGTAGCTGCATTCTTAGCCATAATGAGAGCGGTAGCCTCATCCATAGCGTAAAGCTTGCAGTTTCTGAGGTAAACCAATCTGTTATCACGGTTGTAAACACCGAAGGTAACCTTAGCGCCCTCTGCAAGAGTGGACTCCTGACCTACGAAGAACTCTACCCAAGCATCATTAGCATCGAGGTAGAAGAAGCTTGCGTCAAAGCCGTTGTAAACAACCTTGTAGGTTGCATAGCCATCAGCATCCAACTTAGGCATACCAGTACCGGTAGCAACGCTACAACCTGCGGAAACGTCCTTCTCATAACCAAGAACGTAGCCGTTTCCGGAGTCCTTATGCCAACCGTAGTTAACAGACAACTCGAATCCCTTGCCATCGCCACGGTCAGAATCTAAACCAAACTCACCGTTGAGCCAGTAGGGGCTCTGTGTGGGTCCTTCAAAGCTACCGAAGTCGCCCGAACCCTCATCGTATGCATCCTCATCGATTGCGAAAGCGAATACTACGCCTGCAGATCCTGTGGGTCTGTCGGGGTTGTTCTTAACCTCAAACACATACTCATAGTGAGTATCTGCAGTGATGTCGAACATCTGTGTAGAATAATACTGACGCTCAACAGCGGAACCAATGTGGGCAGTCTTGAACTCAGTATCAGTTGCGGTAATGCTATAAAAGTTTGTGAAATTGTTCTTTGCTTCACTTGCATCGAAGCACCACTGACCTTTCATAACACCACGATTAACTAATTTTTCCCAGTTAACGTTGTATGTAGCTACAGGTGCGCCTGCAACATTTTCCTCACCCTCAACTGCGGAGGCGGGAATCATTGCGAGAACCGATGCGAGCATCATAGCAACGAGAACAAGAACAGAAATTAATCTTTTCATGTTTGTTTTTCTCCTTTTGTAAAATTTTGCGTCCGTATAGAATCGCAATTTAGTTAAGGATATTGTACAGCATAGATATTAAAGAAAAAAAAACAAAGTATGAACTTTTTGTAAACCCATTTCTAAAAAAAGGATTTTTTTATTAGCGCTTTAGAGTGATAAAGCAACTTGTATCAAAACGATGTTTCATTTTTGTTCATAATTAACAAGAGCAAAAAATCGCCTCGAGAACGTCATTTTTTTGTCAATCTTTTACCCTACTTTTAATCCAAAAAGCGCACTGTTTTTCAGCTTCTAAATCGACGTAAAAAAGAGGTCAAGCATATAAGCTTAACCCCTTTAGTGTGTTAAAATATTATCACTTTTTTCTCTTTTTCTTTACCGCAATTGCTCCGATAGCGCATACCGTAGCCGTTGCCGCAAGTGAAATGCTTGAGCCGCATCCCGAATTATCGATTGCAGGCTCGGGTACTTCATCGTCTAACTTCTCGGTATCGGTCTGCTTTGCGTCGGTAGGCTTTTCGGTTTCGTTATTAGCGGGCTTCTTAGTCTTTTCGATATCGGCAATCGCTCCGTTAAGACTCTCAAGCGCAATATCTATCCATTCCTGAGTTGCGGTTTCGTCGGCAAGAACGGTCTTTGCCTCACCGATAGCGTAATTCAAGGACTCCCAGAGGTCTGCGCTTGCCGAGTAACCGTCCTTCTTCATAGCCTCTGCCTTTGCAATAGCTTCTGTGAGGTCGGTAGTGTTCAAGGGTGCTTCCTTAGGAATTGCAAGAATAACCGCATTTCCGACTACTCTGCCGTTTCCTTCAAGTCCGGGCTCGCCCTTAAATACCGTTACAAGCTCCTCGCCCTGACGGATAACCATTGTCGACGAGCCACCGCCGTCAAGCAAGAATGCGTTAAAGCATCCAAGCGCCTTAAGCTGATTTGCAAGCTCAACGTAGGTTGCACCCCAGCCCTCCTCGTTTGATCTTTCAACAGTCATAAGCACACAAGAGCCGTTTGCCTTAAAGCCTATTGCCGTCCTGTGCTTCCAGCACATAGGATAATCGTAAAGGTCTTCTGTCCACTTTTCGGTTTCGGTCTTGCTTGAGCCGCAATCGCAATAATAGTCTGCCTTTTCGGAATAACCGCTATTGCTTCCGCCCGCAAGGCTATGGTGGTATCTTGAATACATATTATTAAAGAGGATAACTCCGTCTGCCATAAGCTGCTGCTTAAAGCCAACCGCGTTGCTTACGTTCTCCCAAGCGCCCTCCAAAACCTTTTGGCACTTTACATATGCGCCAATCGCAAGCTTTGGTGCTTGAGTATCGTTTGCTACTGCAATATATGCCTTACCCGCCTCGGGCTTCATATTTGCCGTTCCGCTTATAGCCTCGGTAATCTTACCGTATGCGTAATAATATGCGTTAGTGTTGGGAGTTTTATTATGAGCGCCCGTGTCCTTACGGTATCTTTCAAGCTCAACAACGTAAACCGTCTTATCCGCATAAGCGCCGTTGCCGTAATCCGACGTGGTAAAGGATATTACACTGCTCGTCGGTGCGCTTGCAAGAGCTGATTCATATGACGCTTCAACAGTGGTCTTGTCCGCGCCGAGAACCTGAACCTGATATACACCGTTAAAGCTATAATCCGTTCCGTATGCCAGGGTCTTATAAGTATCGCCTATGGTATGATAAACGACCTTACCCGTGCTATCGTTAATTCCAACCATTCCACGGCCTATCATATCGTTAAGAATGTAGGATTTAAGCATATCGCCGTTTTGAATCATCGGGCTTTCGGGCTCACCTGTGCTTGTGTTAAAGAAATCACCGTTTACCGCGGCAATAACCTGATACTCGGGATTTGCCTTTTCAAAATCCTTTGCAATCTCGAGAGTGGTCTTTAAGCCATATCCCATTTTGTCATCGCTCTCTGCCGAATGAACAAAAAATTTAGCCTCGGTAGTTCCAACCACAACGTGCGTGTTGTAGGACTGTACTCTGTCCGACTCATTCTGCATAAGCGAGGTAACAACGGTCTGATAATAGTTTGCCTTACCTCTGCCGAGAATTTTAGAGGTCGGCTCTTTAATGCTTTGAATGCATCCCGCCTCGTAGTAGTAAGGACCTACCATAACCGCTGCGGCACTTGCGGGAATTACTGCAAGTATCATCGCGTAAAGCAATAAAAGCGTTACGCCTAAGCTGAGAAATCTTTTCATCTTTACTTACCTTCTCCTAAAAATTAATATCATTATTTTAAACCGCTTTATCCGCGGTTAAATACAGTATAACATATTTTTTCGGTCTTTTCAATAGTTAAATTCGTTTATTGATAAAGCCTTATTAGATTTATTGTATATATTTTTCAAAAAATGTGATTAGGTCACAGATTATTTTTCCTCTGAGCGGTAAAATATATATGTAAAGAAAAAAATCCAAGGAGGAAAAATATATGAAGCCTATCGTAATTAATAAAAGCAATTTTGAAGAAATAAAGCAGAGCGACAAAGCCGTGCTTATAGATTTTTACGCTAACTGGTGCGGACCCTGCAAAATGCTCTCTCCCATTATAGACGAGATTGCAGAGGAGCGCGAGGATATCGTGGTTGGCAAGGTCAACGTAGACGCTGAGCCCGAGCTTGCGGAAAGGTTTGGAGTTTTCAGTATTCCGACGCTCGTTATTCTTAAGGACGGCAAGGTAGCCCATCAATCGGCGGGCGCACGTCCAAAGGCGCAGATACTTGCTCTTTTAGAGGGTTAATTCTCTTATCCTCTTTTTATCAAGAAGCTTTATTCCGCCACGCGATACCTCAACCAAGCCCTCGCTTGAAAAATATTTTAGCATACGCGAAACAACCTCACGGGCAGACCCCATATATTTGGCTATCTGCTCGTGAGTCAGCGTTATCGTGTCGCTTCCTCTCTTTGACGATTCGTCAATTAAAAATATAGCAAGTCGCTTGTCAAGGCTCATAAAAAGTATCTGCTGCATTACCCACATAACGTCGGAAAATCTTGATAGTGCCGTTTCGAGTGCAAAAATCTTTACCTCTGACATTCTGCGTGAAAGGTCCTCAAAAATGCAACCGCCGATAACCACGCAATCACTGTTCTCCTCGGAGTCAACGAAAACGTCAAAGGTAATAGTTTCAAGCACGCAGGAGGCGGAAAGCATACACATCTCACCCGGAAAGATTCGGTAAAGGGTTATTTCCTTTCCGTCCTCGGAGAGAATGTAAAGTCTTAGGCTTCCCGTTTTAACGAGTATAACTCCGGTACATTCGTTTCCGTCGTGTATGTTAATTCCCTTTTTGAAATGCACCTGATGCGCAGTGCGGCACATAGTTTCCCTGTCGACGTCGGAAAGCTTGCCCCAAAACGGGAACGTGCGCTCAAAAAGTGACGTAAGCTCTTTTTTATTTTCATTCATTTTTATTAAACCTCAAAAAAATTCTTGACTTATAAAAAAATAAGTGTTATAATATGCTTGATATAATAATTTTACCATATTTTTCTTTTTGAGTCAATAGAATAATTTCGGTGATTTAGTCACTGAATTAATAGATTTTATTCTGTATAATATATACAGTAAGATAAAAATAAATTTTTACATATAAAGGAGACAAAACTATGAAATTTAAGTGCAAGGTTTGCGGATACGTTCACGAGGGAGAGCTTGCAGCAGACTTCAAGTGCCCCGTTTGCAAGGTTGGCGCAGATAAGTTTGAGGCAGAGGCTGTTAAGAACCCCTACGCAGGAACAAAGACCGAGCAAAATCTTTGGGCGGCTTTCGCAGGCGAATCTCAGGCAAGAAATAAATATACCTACTTTGCATCTGTTGCAAAGAAGGCAGGATATGAGCAGATAGCTGCTATATTCCTCCAGACCGCAGATAACGAAAAGGAGCATGCAAAGCTTTGGTTTAAGGCTCTTGGCGAGCTTGGTAACACCGCAGAAAACCTTCTCCACGCAGCAGAGGGTGAGAACTACGAGTGGACCGATATGTACGACCAGTTCGCAAAGGACGCAGAGGAGGAGGGCTTCTACGAGCTCGCTGCTCAGTTCCGTGGCGTTGCTGCAGTTGAAAAGGCTCACGAGGAGAGATACCGTGCGCTTCTTACCAACGTAGAAACTAAGGCAGTATTCGAAAAGAGTGGAATCGTTATGTGGGAATGCCGCAACTGCGGACACCTCGTTCTTAGCGCATCTGCTCCCGAGAAGTGCCCCGTTTGCAACCATCCTCAGAGCTACTTTGAGATTAGAAAAGAAAATTATTAATTTTTAAATAAATTAAAATTAAGGCTGCCGTATTATTCACAAGCTTATGCTTGGTACGGTAGCCTATTTTTTAGGATTAGGAGAAATTATGGAGCATATTTACGAAGTTGTAATAATCGGCGGAGGTCCTGCGGGATATAGCGCCGCACTTTACTCGGCTCGCGCAGGGCTTGATACCCTCGTTATCGAAAAAATGTCGGCAGGCGGTCAAATGGCGCTAACGGGAGATATCGAAAATTATCCTGGATTTAACGAGGGCGTTGACGGCTTTACTCTCGGAATGAATATGCAGTCGGGAGCAGAGCGCTTTGGCGCAAAAACCGAATATACCGAGGTCAAGAGTCTTGATTTATTAAAATCTCCAAAGGAAATAAAAACCGATAGCGGAATCTATTACGCAAAAGCGGTCATTTTGGCTATGGGCGCTTCTCCGCGTGAGCTGGGTATTGCGGGAGAGCGAGAGTTTACAAGTCGAGGCGTTCACTATTGCGCCCATTGTGACGGAAGATTTTATAAGGATAAAACCGTAATCGTAGTCGGGGGCGGAAACTCTGCGGTATCCGATGCTCTTTATCTTTCACGAATAGCGAAAAAGGTCATACTCGTTCACCGTCGAGATACTCTGCGAGCAACGAAAATATATCACGAGCCGCTAAAGAGAGCCGAAAACGTGGAATTTCTTTGGAATTCTCAAATATCCTCGATTTTAACGGACAACCGCGTAAACGGTGCAATAATAAAAAATATTCTATCAAGCGAGGAGCTGAAAATTGATTGCGACGCTATATTCGTAAGCATAGGTAGGCGTCCCGATACCGATATTCTAAATAGAGCGATAGCGCTTGACGGTAACGGATATATTATCGCCGATGAAACAACAAAAACCTCGCTCGACGGAGTTTTTGCCGCAGGTGATATTCGTACAAAGGCTCTGCGACAAATAGTTACCGCCGCCTCCGACGGAGCAGTCGCCGCTCACTTTGCGGAGGAGTATATTAATATATAGAGTTTGTATTTAATACGGGTATATAGAGTCTGAATTTAATGCGGGGAAAACTTTCTTGGAAAGAAAGCTTTTCCCCGCACCCCTTTCAAAGAACCTTCAACGGAGGGTTCTATTTTTTGCCGTAATTAGTGCGCTCAAACATTAAATGCACTATGTTCGCACAAATTCGATTGTAGGAGAGCCTATCAGCCTCCGCCTTTTGATAAAAATTCATTGCTTTTCTGGAGGATAATATCCTCCCCTACAAAATGAATTTCAAAAATCATTGAACGCAAGATGTAAACCAAGATATTTCCACGATTGAAAGTTTTTGGCGCTACCTTTTTTCAAAAAGGTAGCAAAAATCCTTAACACAAACTAACTTTCCATCAACCACAAGCTATTTCAATTCAACAGATTTTTTTCTTTAATAAGGTCAACAAGAAGCTCTGCGTGCTTTTGGTGCGCCTTAATTCCGGGATGTCCCGATGCGCCCCAAAGCTCGTCCTTTGAATGCCATTCAAGCTCGAGCATATAAAAGCCCTTTTCCTCGCCGCCGAAATAATCAAGAATTTCACGAATATAATTCGGCACGCCCTCGTCGGGGTCATACGCCCATATCACGGGAATTTCTTTTTTATATCCTTCAAAAATAAAGCTTATAAGCTCCTTTCCCTTGCGGATAAAATCCTCGCGCTTGGTCTGCTTATTCGTTGAATCGTTTGCACCAAGATGAATAACCAACAAATCGGGAGCTTTATCAAATTTATAATCGTCGCCCTCTCTGTTTCTGTGATAAGAATATCTCTTATAATAATCACCGTAAATTGCGCTGACGTAGCTTAAGTTAAGTCCTATACCGCTCCACGCAACGACAGTGCAATCTGCGTCAAGGCTTTCGGCGGCAATAAATCCGTAGGTCTGCGTTGCATCCTCCTTGTGAGGAGTGTTACCGCCCTGCGCGCTTCCCTCTCCTTTAACTCCAAGATTTCCAAATCCCGTAGTAAGGCTATCACCAAGCACCTCTATAAGATGCTTTCTCGGCTTTGGCGAATCAAAAAGCTCGCCCGTGATTTCTATTCCGTTTATTGTTGAACGAGTCCAAACCGATTCGCTCTGCTTAAGTACCCTTACCGTATGAAAGCGATTACCCTCGAAGCTCGCTATCTTAACCGAATTACTTCTCGGATAGAGCCTTTCGGGGACTCTTTCACCGTCGATATATACCGTAAAATAATTGTCCCCGTCAACGCTTATTAAAAGATTAACGTCGCCCGTCATAAAGCCACGAAATTCAATGCCCGACGCAGGATGGTCGCAAAGCACTCCGTCGGCGATAATCTTTGTTCTTCCTATCAGCTTAAATCTCGATTTAAAAAGCTCGGTATCCTTTGCCGAATAAATACGATGCTCAAGCGTTGCTTTTGTATCGGTTTTTCCGTTTTCAATAGCATCAAGCGATAAATCGGTATAAAAGCTCAAGCCTCTTTCACTTATATTCTCTCTATTTTCCATTTTTTTATTACTCCCTTAATTTGATTTTAAAAATGCAGGACGGAATTTAAAGCTCCGACCTGCATATTTTTATTTACTTTAACAAATTATTCTTAACTATAAGATCGATGATTTCCTTTGCATTCTTTTCGTGACCCGCTACCGTCGGGTGTCCGTTTATCTTACCCGCACTGCGCCACTCAAGCGAAATCATATATGTCTGTCCCTTATAAGTATTCTTATAATAGTCAAGAATTTCCTGCATCCAGCTATTAGGCACCTGCTCACCCGGGTCATACGCCCAAATTATAGGAATTACCTTGCCGTAGCCATTCTTAAGATTATCCACAAGCTCCTTGCCCTTGCTTACAAATCTATCTCTTGAAGCGCTATTAGCGTAATCGTTTGCACCGAGGTGAATAACCAAAAGGTCGGGAACACGCGCACCACTGAAATTAAACGCCTCATCGCCTCTGGGGTAGGATGCCTTAGAGAAATAATTCCATATATTGTTATTATAATTCTCGGTATATCCTCTTGCGAGTCCTGTTCCGCTTCTTGCAAGGATAGAGCAATCTGCGTTAAGAGCCTCGGACGCAATATATCCGTAGGTCTTAGTTGCATCCTGATATATTCCGTCGCCCTCCTCGCTTGAGGGGTAATCCTTTGTAGCGATATTACTGTATCCCGCGGTAAGGCTATCTCCGATAAACTCTATATAATAGGGTCTTTCCTCGGGAGCCTTTGTGAGATATCCCGTCATAATAATATTTTTAAGTCTTGAATCGGAATTTGCGATTTCGGTCTGCTTAACTATACGAACGGTGTGGAAATATTTGCCCTCAAAGGTTGCAAGAGTAATAGTTTGGTCATTTCCCTCTATAACAAATCTTTTTTCAAGACGTCTGCCGTCGATATAAACGGTAAGATAGGTCCAATCGTTCTTATAGCTACCCGAGGAGTTAGCGTTAAGCTTAAGCTCGCCCGTCATATAGCCTTGAAATTCGATTACGTTTGCACAATGGTCAAACAAAATACCCGTATCGGTATACTGAACTCTGCCGACGGTTCTGAAATAGCTTCTGTCACTCGCATTTCCGAGATTGTAGGTCTTCGCCTTAAGAGCGGTGGTCGACTGAGTTTTACCCGGAATCGGCTGAGTTTCCTTTTTTGCCGTGGTCTTTTTAGATGTCTTTTTTGTAGCCTTTTCGGTAGGCTCTTCGGTTATAATGTCGGAATAAATATCATTAGTCGCCAAATTGGTAGCCTCGCCCGTGCCGTCGCCCTCGATTGCCTTTTCGCATCCCGAAAAGCAGGTGGCAACTGTAACGAAGGTTAATATAGCGCTTATAATCGCTAAAATTTTTCTTTTCATAATTAACCTCTTAAAATATATAAGTAAATTTTACAATTTTACATATATATTATATCATTTAAAAATGCCTTTGTCAACCGAAAGCAACTCCGCATTTTGCACAAATCCGAGCGGTACTTTTTATATATTACCTTAAAAAAACAAGACTGTATTTTAACAAACGCACAACTTTATATTTACTTTTTTTACTTTATATGGTATAATGTAAGCACAAAAAAGAGAGGAGATAAAATAATGAGCGCACGAGCCTCTAACGATTATTCGATATCCTTAGTTAGATTTTTAGCAACCGTCGCAATTATTATCTGCCATATGCTTCAATACTTTGATAAGGAGCTTATGTGGTGGTTTAACGTCGGAGTGCAGATTTTTTTATGCATATCGGGCTATCTTTACGGACGTAAGGGCTTGATTGATGATGACTTCAAGTTCTACAAAAAGAATTTTTCAAAAATACTCTTGGATTACTACATAGTTACAATTCCTATGTTTATATTGCTGACGATATTCGTTGCCGATAAATTTTCAATTATCGCACTTATAAAAACCGTCTTTACAAAGACAGTAATGAAGGGCGGCGAGCATCTTTGGTATATTCCCTACTGTATAATATGCTATTTTTTAACGCCTCTGCTTTCTCGCTACTTTGAGCGTAACAAGGACAAGCATATAGTCTTAAAATTCGTATTATTAGGATTTATAGTCACGGCTATAATAGAGATGTTCTTCCAGTTTTTCACCGCCGCATGGTTTTTGTGCTATCTTCTCGGTTACTTCTTGGGTCATTTATCCTTAAAGGGAAAAACGAGGCTCTATAACACTGTTTGCATTATAATCGTTATTTTCGCTCTTATCTCGAATACTCTGCAAATTATTTTAGACTACGTTGTTAAGCTTGAGCTAAACGATGCAAACGATTATTACTACGCAAGAATGTGTAAATATGCGCACGTTGCACTTGGCACTTCGATATTTCTTCTTTGTAAAAAATTATTTAGCGCAATATTTAAGAACGGATATCCGAAGCCTCTGGAAATATTCTGCAAATGCTCCGACAGATATTCCTACGATATATATTTAGTGCATCAATTTGTAATTTTAGGCCCGCTTTCATTAATGGCGCTAACGCCTATGCTTCCACTGAATATCGTAATAATAGTAGCAATAATTCTTGTAAGCGCAGTCGCGGTAAATCTTATATCGAAATTTTTGCAAAAGCCACTAAATAAGCTATTAAAAATTTAAAATCAAAAATAGAGCTCAAATCGGTTTATAATGCCGACAAGAGCTCTTTTTTGTTTACTTATTAAATGTTATCCACATAGCGGGAAGAACTCCGCCCGTAGCGGTGCTTACCACGCTATTATTTATTGTGCCGTTTACCTTTATATTGTGCGCAAGGTCCGCTCTTACTGTATCGGTTGCGTGAGGCGCGGGAGTTCTTAACCACCACCAAGCGCCACCTGTTGCATCATAAACACCGTTTATCTGCGATATTGCATATGCGGTTGCCTGCTTTTTGCGTGCCGAATCCTGAACACTACCGTCGGAATTAAAGCCATACGCCTTAACCTCTACGCGCGAGAGCAAAAATATCTTATCAAGGGTATTTTCTCCCGAGAAGCGAGGATTTACATATCCCGTGCTTTCCTTATCATTTTTTACAAGAGTAGTGAGAATAAATTCCTGCTCAAGCTCGCTAAATGCGGTATTTATAAATTCATCGTTAAGCCACGCTCTTATTGTACTGTCTTCGTAGCTATTGTTATTGTCATCATACGCCATAGCGTCGATTATCATATCGCAAAGAACAAAGGCTTTTCCGTCACTCTCCTCGAGAATAGTCCATATAACAGACTCATACTTAAACCAAGATGCCACTCCGCTCTGCGTTGTCTTTACGCCACGGAATTTTGCTCCGTCAAGCTCTACGTCGGAATACCAAAGACCTTTACTTGATATCCACTCGGTTGCAAGTCCGCTAAGCTCTGCGCTAAGAGTTGAGTCGCCCACTTTGCTTTGAGGATAAGAGCCAAACGTCACCTTATTTCCGTTACGGATTGGCGCAAC
>JAZRGA010000069.1:0-29565 GCA_045643945.1 Eubacteriales bacterium
AGTGAGATATTTCACAATTTCCGCAAGGAAGTTATTTCACATTCGGCAACGCCGAATATTTCACTTAAAAAGCTAACAAATTTATGATATAATTACGCTAGAAAGGCGGTGTTATTATGGCGGATTCGAAGCTTCGTAATCTATCCACAGATTTTGCGGTTAAAGTTATTAAAATGTGTGACAAAACAAAAGGGCAATAAGCAATTTTTTAAATAAAATCCGTTGACACGATATTACAATTGTGCTATACTTATTTTAATGATTTCGGTACATAAAGGAGCAAACGCAATGAAACGATATATAACTTTTACAAATATCCTCTTTTTTATCCTATCGGTATTTGTATTCAACAGTTATTTTTTGATAAGAAAAACACCACTTTTATTAATACTCATAATACCGCTTTTTGCTCTGCTCAACGTGCTACCCGGCTTAAGGCTCAAGGGAACGAGGCGGCTACGACTCATTATCTGCAATCACGGAGCGGCGGTTTTATTTATATTTCTGCTCTCATTAATTCCATCGATTGCGTGGCATATAATATTGCTTTCAAAATCTCTCTTTCCCGAGGCGTTTCTCGATATTTTATTCAGCGCCCTGCTTTGTGTGCTTTTATCGGCAATCTTCTTTTGGAACGGAATTATATGCGTCTATTTAACCTCAACTCAAATGGGCATAAAATGGCGTCTTATCGGCGCTCTTTGCGGTATGATACCGATAGCTAACCTAATAATTCTGACTAAAATAATACGCATAACGTCATCCGAAATCGAATTTGAGATTACCAAAGGAAAAATTACGTCAGACCCCACCCTTTCCGAAATTTGCAAGACAAAATACCCCATCGTATTAGTTCACGGCATATTCTTCCGCGACACGAAGGTATTTAATTACTGGGGACGAGTTCCAAGCACACTAAAGGCTCACGGTGCTACGATATATTACGGTCAACACCAATCGGCACTTAGTGTCGAGGAGAGCGCAAGAGAGCTATCCCACAGAATAAAGCTTATAGTCGAGCGCTCGGGATGCGAAAAGGTCAATATCATAGCGCACTCAAAGGGCGGACTCGATTGCAGATACGCAATATCCGAATTTGGTCTTGCTCCCTACGTTGCATCCTTAACTACGATAAACACTCCACACAGAGGCTGTATTTTTGCCGAAAGATTGCTTAGCGCCGCCCCCGAAAAGTTTAAGAATAAAATTGCAAAGGCTTATAATTCAACGCTAAAGGTTCTTGGCGACGAAAATCCCGACTTTTTAGCGGCAATAGGCGACCTTACCGCAAATTCCTGCGAAAAGCTAAATAAAAAGCTTGTATTTCCCGACGGCATATATGCTCAAAGCGTCGGCTCGGTTATGCTTCATCCGAGAAAGGGACGTTTTCCGCTAAACATTTCCTATCGATACGTTAAAGGCTTTGACGGAGAAAACGACGGCTTGGTGGGTGAATCATCCTTTAAATGGGGTGAAAAATATACACTGCTTCGCACCGACGGCAAGCGCGGAATATCACACGGAGATATGATAGACCTTAATCGCGAAAACATTAAGGATTTTGACGTCCGCGCCTTTTATACAGACCTCGTTGCCGATTTGCGCAAGCGAGGACTCTGAGTGAATATGTTAATAATATTTTAACTTTTGCATACGCGCAATTTAAATATTTACAAATCTTATTTTTTATGGTATAATATTTAAGATAAATAAAAAATAAAGGAGTACACTATGAAAAAAGCATTATCGCTTCTTCTCGCTTCGGTTTTACTTATGCCCTGCATGGCGGCATGCACCGACGAGATAGACAAGCTTCCCAACGTGGTTGTTATCGACGTTAAGGATTACGGTAAAATAACGGTTGAGCTTTATCCCGATATCGCTCCCATAACCGTAAAGAATTTCAAAAAGCTTGTAAATGAGAAATTCTATGACGGACTTATTTTCCACCGTGTTATCGAAGACTTTATGATTCAAGGCGGATGCCCCGACGGTAACGGAACGGGCGGCTACACCGACGAAAAGGGTAACAAGGTAACTATTAAGGGTGAGTTCTCGGCAAACGGTATAAAGAATACCCTTGCTCACACTCGCGGCGTTATTTCTATGGCTCGCTCAAACAACCCGAATTCAGCATCCTCTCAGTTCTTTATCTGCCACGCTACGGCATCTCACCTTAACGGTCAGTATGCATCCTTTGGTAAGGTAATCGAGGGAATGGACGTGGTTGACGCTATTGCGGTTGTTGATACAAACTCAAGCGACAGACCTCTTACCGACGTTGTTATCAGCTCGATAACCTTTGCAAATTAATAAAAGCAACACAAAAACGGACGTTGAGATAGATTTCTCAGCGTCCGTCTTATTTTTATATCTTATCGATAATATCTTTTATTTATTCCAAAGTCTTTCTATTTCGTAGATAATCTTTTCCTCGGCATCCTCTATGCTCGAAGCCGTAACAGTGCATCCCGAGGCGCTCTTGTGTCCGCCGCCGCCAAATCTTGCGCAAACGTAGGATACGTCAAAATCAGTAACAGAGCGCATTGAAGCTCTAAAGCTTTTTCTATCTGCGTTTTCTCTGAGCGAAAAGGAAACCTCAACGCCCTCGAGCGACCTTGCGATATCGATAACGGTATCAAGATGCTCGTCGCGCGCAGAAAGCTCCTCTCTCAAGCTATAAGGAATAGATATCCACGATATCTTGCCGTCCTTGTGTGTTTTAAGCCTTCTTGCCGCCTCTCCCTCGACACGTATTTGAATTATAGATTTAGTATCGAAAAGCAATCTATCTATCAAGGTATGCTCCGCCCCAAGCTTAATAAGCTCTGCGGCAAGCTTATGAGTAGATGCCGTAACATTTGAAAACTTAAATCCACCCGTATCCGACGCTAAAGCCGCATAAATACAGTTAATAACTCTCGACGGAATTACGTCTATCTTTCCCAAGCTCACAAGCTTTTTAGCTATTTTATAAATTATCTCGCCCGTTGCCGCCGCATTAAAATCAATATAATTTGCCGCGTAGACAGTTCCGCTTGCGTGATGGTCTATCATTATATCAATATCCCTATGTAAGCGGTTAAATAGAGAGCCAAGCTGAACGGGGCTTGCCGAATCAACGCTTATTATACGCTCGTAATCAATTCGCATACTGTCATCAAGCAAAACGCTACCCTGCGTTCCGTCGGTGAGAAAGGCAAGCTTCTCGGGCAATTCATCACTGCAAACGCAATATGCCTGAATACCCATTACAACCAAAAGCTCACGCAATGCAAATGCCGAGCCTACCGCATCAGCATCGGGACGAATGTGGAACATTATAAGGGTTTTCTTGTTTTCACAAAGCGATAAGCAAAGCTCGGTAAGTGAAAGAGCCTTAAATTTCTCCATCTTCGCTTTCCTCGTCCTCGGGTGTTATTTCAATACTGTTCAAAAGCTTGGAGATATGCGCTCCATGCTCGATTGAGTGATCCTCTACAAAGGTAAATTCGGGAGTCATACGAAGATTGAGTCTTCTTGCAACCTCTCGGCGAATAAAGCCTGCCGAGGAACGAAGTCCTGCCGCAACCTCTTTTTTATCTCCCTGCATTGCCGAGTAATAAACCTTAGCGAACTTAAGGTCACCCGTTACGTCAACCGAGGTAACGCTTATAAATGCATTTGCAATTCGAGGGTCCTTTACCTCGCGGAGTATCATAGAAAGCTCCTTTTTTACCTCGTCGTTAATTCTATCACGTCTGTATTTTGCCATTTTTAAAAATTCCTCTCATAAATTATCTGTTAATATTATTATATCACGAATTCTCGATTTACGCAACATTTTATATTGACTTTTTTACGCACAAATGTTAGAATATATGTAAATTAAATTTTGTGTCGAGGAAAATCGAAAAATGACGGAAACAACAAAGGTTATTTTAGAAAAATATCAAGTTAGAAAAAGCAAAAAGCAAAAGCGTGCGTTTGCCTCTTATGTGGAGCAGATTGCAAGCGAGGAAGGATATTCCTACAAATCTGAAAAAGGCTTATTTGGAGCAGAAAATTTGATTGTGGGCGACCCTAAAAACGCAAAAGTAGTATATACCGCACATTACGATACTGCTCCCGCACTCCCATTTCCAAACTTCATCACACCGAAGAATTTCCTAATTTATATACTCTATAACGTTGTCATCGTTTTAGGATTTTTAGCCGTAGCCTATATAATCGGCGGTATCTTTGGAGCAATATTCTACGTGGCTAATATTGATACGTATTTTGCAAAACTAATCAGTATCTTCGTATATTTTGCTTTACTTATTTTATTATTTTCGGGCCCTGCAAATAAGCACACCGCAAACGATAACACATCGGGCGTTACGTTGCTTATCGATATTATGAAATCGCTCCCCACCGACCGCCGCGACGAGGTTGCTTTTATATTCTTTGACCTTGAAGAAAGCGGACTTTTCGGCTCAATGTCATATGCAAGCAAGCATAAAGAAGAAATGAAAAACCGTTTACTTCTCAATTTCGACTGTGTTTCCGACGGAAATAATATGCTTTTCGTACTCCGTGGAGGCGCTAAAGCTCACCGTAAAGCAATAGAAAAGGCATTTACGGCAAAAGACGGATTTAACGTAGAGGTTGCCGACAAAAACGTATTTTACCCATCAGATCAAGTAAACTTCCCTTGCGGTGTCGGCGTTTCTTCACTTCGTTCTACCAAGAATGGCTTGCTTTATATGAATCGTATTCATACAAGCCGTGACGTTATTTATCAAGAGGAAAACATTGAATTTTTCAAAAACGGTGCAATTGAATTACCTACGTTACTTTAAAAATTAAATAAAAACAAAGCAGATATAGACCGCAAAATCCATATCTGCTTTTATTTATGTAACGATATTACTGTGCCGCCTCAACGATAGCCGCAAACTTCTTTGCAACCAAAGAAGCGCCGCCGATAAGACCGCCGTCTACGTTAACCTTGGAGAGAAGCTCTGCTGCATTTGCATCATTCATAGAGCCACCGTACTGAACGGTAACGGTTTCCGCAACGTCTGCTCCGTAAACCTCTGCGATAGCTGCGCGAACGTAGCCGTTGCCCTCGTCTGCCTGATCTGCGGTTGCGGTTACACCCGTACCGATAGCCCAAACAGGCTCGTATGCTACGATAACGTTCTTAAGCTGCTCTGCGCTTACGTTGGTAAGAGCCATCTTTGTCTGGAACTTAAGGAGGGTTTCGGTGTATCCAAGCTCTCTCTGCTCAAGCGTTTCACCTACGCAAACGATTGCCTTAAGACCTGCGTTAAGAGCCGCAAGTGTACGAAGATTTACAGTCTGGTCGGTTTCGCCAAAATACTGACGTCTTTCGCTATGTCCGATAACAACGTACTCAACACCTGCCTCGCAAAGCATTTCAGCAGAAATTTCACCGGTGTATGCGCCCGAAGCCTTGAAGTGTACGTTCTCTGCTCCGATTTTTATGTTAGAGCCCTTAGCCGCCTCAACTGCTGCGGGGATATCTATTGCGGGAACGCAAAGAACTACGTCACAAGCGTCCTTGCCTGCAACTGCTGCCTTCATCTCCTCAATGAGAGCCGTTGCGCTCTTGGGAGTCATATTCATCTTCCAGTTACCTGCGATAACTGTTCTTCTTTTTGCAGTATTCATTTTTATTTCGTCCTTTTGTTTTATTTTAAGAGCCTTTTACGGCGTAGTCATTTAGATGCAGAAGGCGTGGTTTTGTTCTCGTCGGCGTACAAAGGTACGCCAGAGGACAAAAACGCGTCTAAAAATCACACATAAAAATGAAATTCGCAAGAATTTCTACCTTAAAATACTGCTTTACTAACAATTTCGTAATAAAGCAGTATTTTTTTATATTTTCGTGTGATTTTGTTCTGCGCTAAAGGACTTAGCCGAATTGATTACTTGTCAAGCAAGCAAGAAATTCCGGGAAGATCCTTACCCTCGAGGAATTCGAGAGAAGCTCCGCCACCGGTGGAGATGTGAGTCATCTTATCTGCAAAGCCGAGCTTTTCAATAGCCGCAGCGGAGTCACCGCCACCGATTATCGAAATAGCGCCGCTCTCTGCAACTGCGGTTGCAACTGCAAACGTTCCTGCAGCAAAGTTCTTCCACTCGGAAACGCCCATAGGTCCGTTCCATACAACTGTGCCTGCGCCCTTGATTGCGTTTGCAAAATTCTCGCGAGTGTTAGGACCGATATCAAGACCCATCCAATCAGAGGGAATCTCGGTAGACTTAACGGTCTTGAACTCTGCGTTCTCGTTGTACTCGGTAGCAACTACGTTGTCAACGGGAATCATAAAGTTAACGCCCTTAGCCTTTGCCTTTGCCATCATCTCGTTTGCAAGTTCAAGCTTATCGTCCTCGCAAAGCGAAGTACCGATATCATATCCCTGAGCCTTGAAGAATGTATATGCCATACCGCCGCCGATGATAAGAGTATCAACCTTATCGATAAGGTTATTGATAACGCCTTTCTTATCGGTCACCTTTGCGCCACCGAGGATAGCAACGAAGGGACGCTTAGGATCGGACAATGCCTTACCCATAACGTCAATTTCGGTCTGAATAAGGTATCCGCAAACTGCGGGAAGGTAATCTGCAACACCTGCGGTAGAAGCGTGCGCTCTGTGAGCAGAGCCGAACGCATCGTTTACATAAACCTCAGCAAAAGAAGCAAGCTCCTTTGCAAAGTCTGCGCCATTCTTTGTTTCTCTTGCATCAAAGCGAACGTTCTCTATAAGAAGTGCCTCGCCCTCCTTAAGAGCCTCTGCCTTTGCCTTTGCATCAGGACCGATAATATCCTCTGCAAAGGTAACCTTTCCGTCGAGAAGCTCGTTAAGTCTGTCTGCAACGGGCTTTAAGGTAAACTTCTTCTTGTCGTCGAGAGCCTTAGCCAAGAACTCTGCCTTAGCAGCTGCCTGCTCGTCTGCGGGAAGTGCCTCTACCTTCTGCTTTTCCTTCTTAGTGAGTGAGAAGCCCTCGGTAAAAATTGCGTGGGGCTTGCCCATATGAGAGCAAAGAATTACCTTTGCGCCCTTATCAAGAAGATACTTGATAGTAGGAAGTGCCGCTACTATTCTCTTATCCGAGGTAATAACGCCATCCTTAAGCGGTACGTTGAAATCGCAACGAACAAGAACCTTTTTGCCCGCTACGTCAATGTCTTCAACTGATTTTTTGTTGTAAGTCATTTTTATATCCACCTTTCAATTTTTTGTTATTTTATTAACCATCTTATAATATACCACAAAATTCTCCGAATATCAAGTAGAATTTACAAAAAAATCGCACTTTTGCATTTTATTTACCATTTTAACGCAATTAAATATCAACATTTTAACTCATTTCGCAAAAATTCGACTATTTTCTTCTCCTCGCGTGATACCTTTACCTGCGTAAGTCCAAGAATATCCGCAACCTGTTGTTGAGTTTTATTGCGAAAAAACCTTAATATCAATATTTTTTGTCTATCCACATTCAGCTTAGATATAGCCTCGCGAAGCGCCATTCTCTCAAAAAATTTTCTATTATATTCCAGACTGTCAAGGTCTGCGACGGTATCCTCAATCAGTGTTCCGTCCTCCTCGCCGTAAGCAAAATCCGAGAGTGAAATCGGTGTCGACATAGCGTCAAGAGCGATAGCCGCCTCCTCAACGCTTACTCCGACAGTGCTTGCAATTAAAGAAATATGCACCTCCTCACCGTATTTCATCATAAGCTCGTTTTTTGCTCGCATAAGCTTAACGCCAAGCGTTTTATAATATCTTCCGACCTTTATTATTCCCTCATCGCGTAGCGTTCTGCGTATTTCGCCAAATATCATAGGAACTGCATAGGTCGAAAAAAGAGTGCCGCGCCCGAGGTCAAAGCTTCTTATTGCCTTAAGAAGCCCTATCGTTCCTATCTGTATAAGGTCCTCAAGCTCCAAGCCTCTATCCCGAAATCTCATAGCGACACTCCGCACAAGTCCGCTATTTAAAATTACAAGCTCCTCCGTCGCTCTGTCTGACAAGGCATCATCCTCTCCCTGCGCCAGAATTATAAGCTCACGATTTTTAGAATATGCGCCATCTCTTGCTCCTCCGTCCTCTATGCTCGGCTCTTTAAGAGCTTGTAAAGTATTACCGTCGTTCCCTTTTTGCATCCCGAATTCACCCTCACCTTATCACAAAAGCTTTCCATAACGGTAAAGCCCATTCCGCTCCGCTCATTCTCGGCATCTGTGGTAAAAAGCGGTTGTCGGGCAAGCCTTACGTCCTCTATTCCTCTGCCCTTATCCTTTATTTCAATGCTCACAAGCCGCCTCTCGTAAAGCCTAACCGTTATGTAAATAAAGCCCACCGTATCCCGATATGCGTGAACTATGCAATTAGTTACCGCCTCACTAACGGCGCACTTTATATCAGCAAGCTCATTTGCCGCAGGGTCAAGCTGAGCGCAAAATGCCGAAACCATCGCTCTTGCGGCAGATTCATTAACCGAATAAGAGGGCAATTTTATCTTTATTTCATTAATAATAGCGCCAAAATCCGAGAGTCTGTTTATTTTATTGCTTTCCGCCATTTATATCACCTCCACCGTTGCTTTCCTTATTATTACTGTTATTTTTATCATTTGTATCATTTGTATCATTATTTTCACCGATTTTCTCATTCGTTTCGATAGCGACTATCCGCTCAAGACCCGCAAGTCTGCATATTCTTTCAACACGCTCACTTGGATTTATAAGCCTTAGCGCTCCTCCGAGCTTTTGCATACGCGCATACCTTCCCATAATAAATCCAATCCCCGAGCTATCCATAAAATCTATTTTTTCGAGAACAAGCAAGGTAGTCCTCGGGCGTATCTCGGAAATTTTCGCGTCTATCTCGGCTCTGAGCCTTACCGCACTGTAATGGTCTATCTCGCCCGAAATAAAGACAGTCAGCTCGTCGCCGTCGACCTTATAATCAAGCGTACAATTTTTTCTAAGCATTTTTACCTCCGTCATTTTTTATTTATTTTTGCACTGTGGAAACCGTTTTTGATTTTATCATATATAGCGAAAGAAAAAGGTCGAAATCCGATAGCTTTTCAAAAAAATATAAATACTTCGCAAAAATCTCCTATTTTCTGTAAAACATTGCCTAAAAATGGAGTAAAGTATTAAATTTTTTAAAAAAAATTAAACTTTTTTCAATTTTGCTCTTGAAAATATAAAATTATGTGTTACAATGTATTTACAGTAATTTTAACGGAGGTACATAAGTTATGGCATACAAGATTACCGATGCTTGCATCGCTTGCGGTGCGTGCGCAGATGCTTGTCCCGTAAGCGCTATCGTTGAGGCTGACGGCAAGTATGAGATTAATGAAGACGAGTGCATCGAATGTGGCGCTTGTGCAGATGCATGTCCTGTTGAGGCTCCTATCGCCGACTAATTTTGGGACAGCGCAAAACTTGACGGGGTTGTTGCCAAATCGGCAGCAACCTTTCGTTTTAGAATGGCAACGGGAGAATATAACATTAAATGAAGAACGTAACGTTATTACCAAACGAGAGAATAGACGAGGTTAACGAGAATTTGAGCCTTATCCAAAAAAAGGACGGACTCACCTTTGGAACTGATGCATTTCTGCTTGCATCATTTATAAAAAGCGCTCCGAGCAAAAAAGCGGCGGAGCTTGGAGCAGGTACGGGTATAATTTCTCTTTTACTTGCTCAACGAAGCAAGCTTGCAAATATATACGCAATAGAAATACAAAAGGATTTTGCCGAGATTACAGAGCGAAACGCACTCTTAAACGGTCTTGATAGCAAAATAACGACACTAAACTCCGACGTCACACAGATAAAATCCTCGGATATAGGCGGCGAGCTTGACGTAGTTTTTACAAATCCGCCTTATATGAAAGCAGACTCGGGAAAGCGAAATATATCGGATGCAAAATACATCGCCCGCCACGAGGCTTGCGGTGATATAAACGATTTCTGTGCCGCAGGCTTCAGACTTCTTAAGCACGGAGGAAAATTCTACGTTGTATGGCGTCCCGATAGGCTTTGCGACCTTTTTTACGCTCTCCGCAAAAACCGTCTTGAACCTAAGATAATAACCTTTGTTCACGCAGACACAAGCAGTGAGCCATCTATTGTGCTTGTATCGGCAATCAAGGGAGGAGCATCGGGCGCAAAAGTTACCGCTCCGTTAATTTTATACGGTGACGGTACGCATAAAAAAATGACCGAGCGTGCCGAACGGATATACGATACGCTCTCTTTTGATTAATTTATTATACTTAAATATTTAAAGGAATAATTTATGGAAAACATAAAAAGAGTTTTAAGCTACGTTCGCCGTGGCGTTGACGATTATCAAATGATAGAGGACGGTGACAAAATTGCCGTCGGCGTTTCTGCGGGAAAGGATAGCCTTACTCTGCTCTGCGCCCTTGCCGAGCTTCGCAGATTTTATCCGAAGAAATTCGAGCTTTCTGCAATAACCGTCGATATGGGCTTTGAGGGGAGCGATTTTTCCTCTATTGCAAAGCTTTGTGAGGAGTTGAACGTACCCTACCATATAATTCCAACGCAGATTTCTACCGTTATTTTTGACGTAAGAAAAGAAAAAAATCCCTGCTCACTTTGCGCTAAAATGCGCAGAGGCGCTCTTTACGGAGCGGCGCGTGAGCTTGGATTTAATAAGGTAGCACTCGGACATCACTTTGACGACGTGGTTGAAACCTTTATGCTTAATCTCTTTTTTGAGGGACGGCTCGGATGCTTTCAGCCCGTAACCTACCTTTCAAACACTCAAATAACGCTTATTCGTCCTATGCTCTATATGCCCGAAAAGGACGTCAGATATTTTGCAAGCAAGGCAGAGCTTCCCGTTGTAAAATCGGTCTGCCCCGCTGACGGAAACACCGAGAGAGAGGAAATGAAAAAGCTCCTCGCCTCTCTTGAAAAGGAAAACAAGGGACTTCGATACAGAATTTTCGGAGCAATACAAAGAGGAAATATCGACGGCTTTCGTGAAATAGGCAAAATGAACGGTATTAAAGCTTATTCAAGCGATGAGGGCGATGGCGGCGAGGAAAATCAAGAAAATTAAAGTATTTTCACTTTTCTATTGACAAAATAACGCAATTATGCTATACTAAATCTGTAAAAAAATTTTATTCGGAGGTCTTTACAATGAGCAGAATTAAGACAATTGAAACTAAGGATATTGCTAAAACCGTTAAGAACGGTGGCTGCGGTGAGTGCCAGACTTCTTGCCAGTCCGCTTGCAAAACTTCTTGCGGCGTTGCAAATCAGAAGTGCGAGAACGCAGAAAACAAGTAATTTCAGAAGCATTTTATTCTTCTGATCTTTCTGAAAAAACGCTGTCTTTACGACAGCGTTTTAACTTTGTATATTAATTTATGGATATTAATTTATGTAAAATAAAATTCGAGGTATATAAAAATGGTCCATCAGTATAAGCTTAACGGCTATAATATAGTTCTCGATACGGCAAGCGGCTCTGTCCACGCCGTTGACGAGGTTGCTTATGATATAATTGAAATGTATAAATCAAGCACTGCCGAGGAAATATGCGACGCTATAACAAAAAAATACGCCGACGTTACCTCTGAGGACGTGCTTGAATGTATCGACGATATAAAATCTCTTGAGGATGCGGGAAAGCTCTATTCCAAGGACGAATACGAGGAGCTTGCCTGCACTTATAAAAATAACAGTAAGGTAATCAAGGCGCTCTGCTTGCACGTTGCGCATACCTGTAACCTTAACTGTTCCTACTGCTTTGCAAGTCAAGGAAAATATCAGGGCGACCGCGCTATTATGAGCTTTGAGGTCGGTAAGCGTGCATTTGATTTTCTTATAGAAAACTCAGGCACACGCAGAAATCTTGAGGTCGACTTCTTTGGCGGTGAGCCTCTTATGAATTGGGACGTTGTAAAGCAGCTTGTGGCATATGCAAGAAGCATTGAAAAGCAGCACAACAAGAATTTCCGCTTTACCCTTACCACAAACGGCTTGCTTATTGACGATGAGGTAATAGAATTTCTCAACAAGGAAATGAGCAACGTAGTTTTAAGTCTTGACGGCAGACGTGACGTTCACGACCTTTTCCGCAAGGACTATGCGGGCAACGGCAGCTATGACAGAATAGTTCCTAAATTCAAAAAGCTCGTCGAAGCACGCGGAGGCAAGGATTACTACGTTAGAGGCACGTTCACCCACAACAACGTAGATTTTACAAATGATATATTACATATGGCGGACCTTGGCTTTACAGAGCTTAGCATGGAGCCCGTGGTCTGCGCTCCGTCCGACCCCTGCGCTCTTACCGAGGAGGATATGCCAAAAATATTCGAGCAATACGAAATCCTCGCTAAGGAAATGATAAAGCGCAAAAAGGAGGGTCGCCCCTTCACCTTCTATCACTATATGCTCGACCTTAAAAACGGTCCTTGCATCTATAAGAGAATTACAGGCTGCGGCTCTGGTACAGAGTATATGGCGGTCACACCGTGGGGCGAGCTTTTCCCCTGCCATCAGTTTGTAGGCGACCCCAAATACAGTCTTGGAAACATCTACGACGGAGTAACAAACACCGAAATTCAAGATGGCTTCCGCTCCTGCAACGCATATGCACGCCCCGAGTGTGCTAAGTGTTGGGCAAGACTTTATTGCTCGGGCGGTTGCGCGGCAAACTCTTACCACTCAACGGGTAGCATCAACGGAGTTTACGAATACGGCTGCGAGCTTTTCAAAAAGCGCATTGAATGTGCCGTTATGATGCAGGTAGCCGAAGCGGATGAGCAATAATCAAACAAAATACGTTAAAATGACTACTCCAATAGTTGACTTTGTAAGCGCCTACGCAAATAAAAATATTTCGAGATTACATATGCCCGCGCACAAGGGCTCTCTGCTTCTCGGATGTGAGGCGCTTGACATAACCGAAATTTCGGGAGCGGACGTGCTTTACTCCGCCGACGGAATAATCGAAGAAAGCGAGGAAAACGCAACCTCGCTTTTTAACACAAAACACACCTTTTATTCGACCGAGGGCTCTACTCTTGCAATAAAGGCTATGCTTGCAATCATCAAGAAAAATGTGCCGAAAAATACAACAGTGCTTGCGACGAGAAACGTGCATAAATCCTTTGTCTACGCATGCGGATTGCTTGATATTACAGTCAAATGGCTCTATCCAAAGGAGAGCGAGCATCTTTGCGATTGCAACGTAACGCCAGAGGAATTGAGCGGAAAATTACAATTATTAAAAGACTCCGACGCACTCCCCTGCGCACTTTACGTCACCTCTCCAACCTATCTTGGAAAGATGCTTGACATAAAAGGGCTCTCAGAGGTCTGCAAAAAATTTGGTATATTTTTACTCGTTGACAACGCACACGGAGCTTATTTAGCGTTCGAAAGTCCCTCTATGCACCCCATCGCTTTAGGCGCAGACATCTGTTGTGACTCTGCTCACAAAACGCTCCCGACGCTTACGGGTGGCGCTTATCTGCATATTTCAAAGTCATTTAAGCACTATGACAAGACAGACGTAAGAGCAATGCTTTCACTTTTTGCTTCTACAAGTCCGTCCTATCTTATATTGCAATCGCTTGACCTCACAAACGCATATCTTGCAGACGGATTTACGCAAAGGCTTGCTAATACCGAAAAGGCGGTATCAAGCTTAAAAGCAGAGCTTGCCGAGATTGGATTTGAATGTGAAGAAAGTGAGCCGCTTAAAATAGTTATCCACCGTAAAAAATGCGGTTATTCGGGAGATTTTCTCGCAGAGCATCTTCGCGCTCACAGCGTTGAAGCCGAGTATTCCGATTGCGACACGCTTACTTTAATGGCTTCGACCGAAACTAAGGCGCTTGATTTTGAAAGAATAAAATCCGCTTTAAGTCTGCTCGCTCCAAAAAAGCAGAGCAACGCAGACTCCTTACCGTTATCTGCGCCCGAACAAATTATTTCAATTCGTGAGGCTCTCTTTGCTCAAAGCGAGCGAATTTCGGTTCAAGATTCACTCGGTCGCATCTGCGCCTCTCCGTCGGTATCCTGCCCTCCTGCCATTCCGCCGATAATAAGCGGCGAGCGCATCGACTCCGACACGTTAAAGATTTTACTCTACTACGGTATTACCGAAATAGACGTTATAAAAGAATAAAATTTCAAGGCTGCCCCGCTCAATTTGGGACAGCCTTAAATATTAGACTTTTTTCGATTTAATATTCAATTAAAACAAGCCTGCGAAAATATCATCATTCTTCGCATTAGAAGTTGAAGAAGCGTTACCCTTCTTTTCTACCTTCTTAGGCTCATCGTCGGAATTAAATCCTGCGGCGATAATGGTAATTCTCATTTCATCCTCAAGAGAAGGATCAAAGGAAACACCGAAGATTATGTTAGCATCAAGGTTGCAAGCATTTCTGATTGCATTTGCCGCATAGTCAACGTCCTCAAGTCCAACCTCGGCGGATGCGGAAATACTGATAATAACACCCTTAGCGCCATCGATAGGAGTTTGAATAAGCGGGCTGGAGGTTGCCATATTAGCAGCAATCTGCGCCTTATCCTTACCGCTTGCCTTACCGATACCCATATAAGCAACGCCCGAATTTCTAAGAACGGCATTAACGTCCGCAAAGTCGATATTAATAAATCCGAGATTATTGATAAGGTCGATAATAGACTGTACTCCTCTACGAAGAACCTCGTCTGCCTCAGAGAAAGCGGTTGCAAGAGAAATTCTTGAATCTGCAACAAGCTTAAGTCTTTCATTAGGGATTACAATCAAGGAGTCAACGTACTCGCCAAGCTCCTTAATACCTACCTCTGCCTGAAGCATTCTCTTTTTACCCTCAAAATCAAAGGGGGTGGTTACAACTGCAACGGTAAGTATGTCAAGCTCCTTTGCCGCCTTTGCAACGAAGGGAGCTGCTCCCGTACCTGTTCCGCCGCCCATACCTGCGGTAATGAACACCATATCTGCGCCCGAAAGAAGCTGCTTTATTTCTGCGTACGCCTCATCTGCCGCTCTCTTACCGATCTCGGGATTAGAGCCTGCGCCAAATCCGTTAGTTATCTTCTCACCGATTGCAAGCTGAGTAGGAGCGATAGATCTCTTAAGAGCCTGCTTATCTGTATTTATTGCGATAAACTCTGCGCCCTTTACGTCTGCCGCTATCATTCTGTTAACGGCATTGTTTCCGCCACCGCCAACGCCGACAACCTTAATATTTATACCAAATTCATTTTCAAAACCCATTTTTTTAAGCTCCTTTTACATATTTTTTCTACTACTTATATAATAACATATTTTTAATTTTTTTCAATAGTTTTACAAAAATTTATATTATTTTTTTATAAAAAAGCGACCTACGGTAACGCAAGTCGCTTATTTCTTATAATAATTTATAACAATTTATAATAAATTAAAGCAAACTGTCAAGAAAATCATCGGATGCGGGCTTAGCCTTTGCCTTAGGCTCCTCTGTCTTTGCGCTAAACGCAGACTTGAAGGTTGTGGGCTTTTGCTGCTGCTCGCCATCCTTTGTAAATCCCGTTGCAACGATGGTAATTCTCATCTCATCGGAGAGGTTATCATCAAAGCCTACACCGAAGATGATGTTAGCATCCTCGTTGCACTCAGCTCTAACCATTCCTGCGGCAAGGTCAACGTCCTCAAGTCCGATATCGGGAGAAGCCGAGATACTGATGATAACACCCATAGCACCGTGGATAGAGGTTTCGAGAAGCGGGCTGGAGATTGCCGCCTTAGCCGCAATTTCTGCCTTATCCTTACCCGTACCGCTACCGATACCCATATGAGCAAGTCCTGAATTATTCATTACAGATGTTACGTCTGCAAAGTCAAGGTTGATAAATCCGGGAATATTTATAAGCTCGGAAATAGACTGAACACCCTTGCGAAGTATATCGTCCGCCTCGGAAAATGCATTGAAAAGCGTTATTCTGTTTTCAGATATAAACTTAAGTCTTTCGTTGGGAATAACAACGAGCGAGTCAACGTATTTTGAAAATTCCTCAATACCCTGCTCTGCCTGAAGCATTCTTCTTCTGCCCTCAAAATCAAAGGGCTTGGTTACGATACCGATGGTAAGTATATCCATATCGTGCGCAACCTTTGCAACAACGGGAGCTGCACCTGTTCCTGTTCCGCCTCCCATACCTGCGGTTACAAACACCATATCTGCGCCACTGAGAGCCGCCTTAATTTCATCAATCGACTCCTCTGCCGAGAGTGCGCCGATTTCGGGCTTAGCGCCTGCGCCAAATCCCTTTGTTATCTTCTCTCCGATAACCACCTTGCGTGCCGCAAGCGAGCTCTTAAGAGCCTGACGGTCGGTATTAACCGCAATAAATTCAACTCCTCTTACACCCGCAGAAACCATACGGTTAACCGCATTATTTCCACCGCCGCCGACACCGACGACTTTTATGCAAACACCGCTTTCACAGTTATCATAATACTCAAATCCCATTTTAAAATCCTCCTACAAAAGCTTCTTTAAATAAAAATTATACATCTTATATAATAATATAAAAAGCGCTTTTTTGCAATACCTTTTTTAAAATTTTACATTATTTTTACAAATTATTTTTCAAATTCGCTTGTTTTTTAGAAAAATACCGAAAAATCAGTCGATTATATCACTTTCCTGAAGGCTATCGCTTTCATTTTCTTCGGTTTCTGAGGGGTCAGGAAAAACACCCTTCAGTGCAAAGCTACTGTACGCCTCGTCCCAGGTTATCGTACCGCCTGCATAGCCGTAATCGATAGATGACTTTCTCAAAACCTCGGTAAGCGCCTTCATTTTGATATCAAAGCTCGTCATATCTCCAAAATAAACCTCGTAGCTATTATCTATTTGAAGCTTAATTTCAAATCTGTTTGATATATCAAGTCCCGTAAGTATTCCCTTAAGCTCGTGAGTTCTGAAAGCATCGATTATCTTTAAGCTCTCCTTCATAAGCTGCTCGTCATCGCTTGCGAATTTCGGTAGCTCGCCCACGATAACCTCCTCAAGCTCGGGAAGAACCAGCTTTGTAAGACCTCTGTCTATAAGCTCCTGCTCCATATAAGTTTCAAGCAAGACCTTCATATCAAAGTCAAGACCGTAAAAATCCTTTCCGACCTGAACGTACCAGCCCGCCTCCTGCTCCTCAACAACGAAGCAAACGGTATTTGGAAACTTCTGCTTTATATCCACCTTTTTTATGTAGGGACAATTCTTTACAAGTCTTTGCGATGCCTTCTTTTCGTCTATTTTATAAAGCCTGTCACCGCTTCTTATACCCGATGCGCTTATTATCTCGCTTATATCGTAATGCGTTTCACCCTCAACGGTAAAATGCTTTACGGGCATAAATCCAAGCACCACCTTGACAAGAGAGATAAAAGCCAAAAGGCATATAACTACAAGCACGGTGATACAAAACTGCGGACTTTGCAGAATTTTTCTAAGTCTTGCGTTACTCTTTTTCCTTTTGGCTTTTTTCATATTCTTATCTCCGTTAAAGTCCTTAAATTCACTTAACTATCTTTTTGTAGCTTTCCAATAATTTTTTTACCGTTTCAAATATAACCTTTTCAACGTCGCCCCCTGCAAAGGACTTAACCTTCTCGCTCATACTCTCGCAAAGCGCCCTATTGGAATAAAGCTCACAAAGCTTAGAGCTTGCGCTTATTCCCGCCGCTATCTGCGACTCCTCCAAAAGAATTGCCGCGCCCTCATCTGCAAGAGCCTTTGCGTTCTTGAATTGATGGTTGTCGGTGACGTTTACAGAGGGGATGATAATTGCCGCCTTACCCATACGAGCAAGCTCGGTTATCGTCATCGCTCCCGCACGGCATATAACTACGTCTGCCGCCGCCATATATACGGGAAGGTCGCTTGTAAAGCTTATAAGTATATTTCTTTCGTTTTCAAGAAGCTTATTTTCCTCAAGCTTCTTTTTTGCATCCTCATAATAATTACGGCCGCCGACGTGATAAGAAATAACGTCCTCTCGTGAAGCGCTAAAATTCTTCATATAATCAACCGCAACGTTATTCAAGCATTCTGCTCCAAGACTTCCGCCAAAGGAAAGTACAACGAATTTATCGGCATCTATACCGAGTCTTTCGCGTGCCGCACTCTTTGTGAGAACCGAGCAATCACGTCTTACGGGATTTCCTACGTTAACAACGCACGCCTCGGGAGAAAGAAGCTCCTTTGTGCTTTCAAAATTAGTCATTATAACGTCGACGTTATTTTGAAGCTTGCGAACCGCCATTCCGGGGAATGAGTTAGATTCGTGAAGCATTGTGGGTATTCCCATTTCGCACGCCGCCTTAAGCGCAGGCCAGCAAGCATATCCACCCGTACCGATAACTATATCGGGTTGAAAATCCTTAACTACCTTTTTTGCCGCAAACTGCGAGGTGAAAGCATATGCGTAAGCCTTAAGCTTGCCAAATCCGCTTTTACCGTTTATGCCTTCGATTTTAATTTTATAAAGCTTATATCCCGCCTGCGGTACAAGAGAATTTTCTATTCCGTCGGGTGTGCCCACAAACGCAATCTCACAATCGGGATAATTTGCCTTCATTATCTCTGCGATAGCAAGAGCAGGATTTACATGACCGCCCGATGCTCCGCCACTAAATAAAACTCTCATAATTATCCTTAATATCCTATTCTTATTTTATCTCGTATTTACCTCTCTACCTTTTCTGCGTTGAAAAGCGAGAGATAGAAAGTATTATGCCTATCTCAAATATCTGAACCATAAGCGCCGTACCTCCCGCACTGAAGAACGGAAGCGAAATACCCGTATTAGGCATCATATTCGTTACAACGGCTATATTCATAGCGACCTGAAGTGCTATCTTAAATGTAATACCCCAAACAACGAGCGCCGAAAATTTATCGGGCGCATTCTGACCTATCTTTATTCCTCTCCAAATAAGAAGTCCGAACAAAAATACAAGTCCAAAAGCTCCTACAAATCCAAGCTCCTCGCAAATTATCGTAAATATAAAGTCATTCTGCGGCTCGGGAACGTAACCGTACTTTTGACGGCTTGCTCCAAGTCCAAGTCCAAAAAATCCGCCTGAGCCTATTGCGTTAAGTCCCTGAAGCGTCTGCCAAGCATCGCCCAACGGGTCAACCTCGTCTATATGAAGCCATATATCAAGACGAGCCTGAGCATAGCTTGCAAAGACGGTTATAAGTATCAAAAATGCCGCCGCTATAAAGCCTAAAAGCATTAATATCCAACGCAAGCGTGTTCCGCCCATAAACATAACCGCAAGTCCTATAAGACCTACTATCATAACTCCCGAAATATGAGGCTGCGCAACTATAAGCAAGCAAAGAAAGCCGATAATGCACATCGGAACAAAAAATCCGTGCTTAAAGTGTCCTCCGAACTTTTGGAGTGAATTAACCTCTTTTTCGTGCTTTTCAAGATAGAGCGCCAGCACCATTATAACGGCAAGCTTAGCAATTTCCGAGGGCTGAATGGTTATCGGTCCTACCTGTATCCAACGCTCAGCTCCGCCTCCAACGTGTCCCGCAAAGAGAACGACTACAAGCAAAACCACCGCTCCCGCATAAATAACCACTGAGGCTATTCTCCAAAACCACGGACGAGCCAACCAAACGAAGGGCGCTGTCAGGCCTATCGCAATTACACTCATTATTATATTACGCACAAGATACCGAAACGGATCGTCATAATTTTCCACCGCATCAATAACACCCGCGCTATAACACATAACTATTCCAAAGCAAAGCAATATCATAGCCCAAAGCAAAAACCACATATCTATACTTCCCTTTTGCAAGGGCTTTGCTATATCGGGCTTTTCCTCGTTGAGCTTTTCGTAATACACTGCGTCATTATGCTCACGCATTGCCTCGCTTTTTGCAACGAGGGCGTTTACCCTTACCTTAAGAGTCTTCTTTTCCCTCTTTGCCTTTTGCTTATCTTTTTTATCTTTTTTATCTTTTTTACTTTTTTTATTTTCAAGCAATTCTTCCTCGGGCATAGCTTGATTTTCGTTTTCGTAATTCATAATCAATACCTCCCAACAAAAGAATTTTTCGTCTTAGCTAAGGACTTTTATCCGAAATAGAGTCCCAACCAAGCAATACCGCACAAAATAACGGTAACTAATGAGAACACTGTGTCAACAGTAACCTCATTCCATCCGCAAGCCTCAAAGTGATGGTGAACGGGAGCGCACTTAAAGAGTCTTTTACCCGTACCCGTAGCAATTCTGGTTATCTTAAAGATACCAACCTGAAGCATTACGCTTATAGCCTCGAAAATATATATTCCGCCCGCTATAACTATTATAAGCGGCTCATCAATTATAAATGCCGCTCCGACTACCATTCCACCGAGGAAAAGTGAACCTGTATCACCCATAAACACCTTTGCAGGATGATGATTGTATATCAAAAATCCTATCATAGCGCCTATAAGAGCCGCAGAAACAAAGGAAAGCGATGCGCTTGCGCCTTCATTTTCAAGCATAGGAGTTTTTACCGTGAACAATACTGCCGCAAAGAAAAGAGCAACCGTCAAGGTAACGCTTGACGCAAGTCCGTCAAGACCGTCAGTAAGGTTTACACTGTTTACTACTCCAACGATAAGAATTACCGCAAAGAGATAATAAACTATTCCAAGCTCTACCGTCTTATCGATAAAGGGAATGTGAAGCGTGGTATCTATTCCGCCAAACTGTACGAGCAAGAATATATACGCTATTGCCGCAACGACCTGCAAAGCAAACTTTTGCCAGCCCTTAAGTCCCTCGTTTTGCTTTTTCAAAAGCTTACGGTAATCGTCGAAAAATCCTATCATACCGTTAAATACCGCAAGTGCAAGAGTGAGTCCGAGCGGTATAAGTCTGTTCTGCTCGCCTCGTATTGCGTAAACTATAACGGCAACTGTAGCAATAATAAGAATTGCGAATATGAAGGCAATTCCGCCCATTGTGGGAGTGCCCGCCTTAGAAAAATGCGTCTTCGGTCCTTCTCGTCTTATAGGCTGACCCGCCTTTTTAGCGACCAAAATCGGAATAATAAAATGTGAAAGTATCGCCGTTAAAAGCAACGACGATACTCCTACTACCAAAAATTCAATCAACGTTCTGTTAATCATAATCTTCCTCTTTTTACTTTTCAATCAACAAGTTTAAAAACATACAAAGCTATCCTTATCTTTTAAAGCGCAGTCTTTCTTCATTCCTTAAAAGATATTCTATAATTCTTTCCGCCCTTGCTCCGCGACTTGCCTTAACAAGCAGCATATCTCCCGCCTGCAAATTATTAATAAGCTCCTCACCCGTTATCTCGGGGGATTTTAAATCGGGGTTTCTGAATATATCAACGCTCAGCATACCTCCAAGCATCGCTCCGTCGGCTATGGTATTGGCCAACTCACCGAAGGTATAAAGCGCCGCTCCGCCTCTGCGCGCAAATTCAAGTCCTACCGACTCGTGAGCGGATTGCGAGCAAGAGCCAAGCTCATACATATCTCCAAGCACCGCTACCATTCTTCCGCGCTCTCTCTGGCGTACCGTATGACTCAAAAGCACTATGCCCGCCCTCATAGACTCGGGGCTCGCATTGTAGCAATCGTTAATAACGGTGATATCGCCTATATCAAAGATTTCTTGACGCATTCCTACGTTTTTGAAGTTGCTAAGACCTCTTTCGATAATATCCTCGTCAAGATTCATATTAACGGCTATTGCGTAGGCAAAAAGCGCCGCGGGAACAAAATGAAGTCCCGCTATCGGAATAGAAAGACCCTTAACGGTAACACCCTTATAGGTTACGTCAAAGTAAGTCTTATTTTTACCGATATAAGCATTCGTCGCTCTTACGTCGCAATTCTCAGAAAAGCCGACGTATTCGCATCTTCTGCCGACAAGCTCCAAGCGGTTGCGCAAAATGGGGTCATCACCGTCAAGCAAAAGCAATCCCTCGGGCTTCAAGCCCTTAACGACCTCAAGCTTCGCGCGGCAGATATTTTCCTTACTGCCGAGAGACTCCATATGTGACGAGCCGATTTTAGTAATAACCGCAATATCGGGCTCTGCTATATTCGAGAGATACTCTATCTCACCGAAATTGCTCATTCCCATCTCAAGCACCGATACCTGAGTATCCTTGGTCATCGTAAGCAAGGAAAGAGGCATTCCAAGTGTACTGTTATAATTTCCCTCTGTTTTATGTAAACGGAGATTTTCAGAAAGAACTGCAGAAATAAATTCCTTTGTAGTAGTCTTTCCAACGCTACCCGTTACAGCAATTTTCTTATGATTGATTCTTCTGTCATAAGCCTTTGCAAGCTCACCGACTGCGCGAAGCGTATCATTGACAACGATTGCTGCGTATTTTTTATCACCCAAATTCTCGGGAATACGCTCGCAAAGTATGCACTCGCTTCCGCGATCAAGAACCTGACCTATGTAATTATGTCCGTCAACGCGCGCGCCGTCAAGTGCAACGAAAAGAGAACCCTGCTCCGCTTCACGAGAGTCGGTGCATATAGTGCTAAACGGAATATTTTTGTCATTTTGTCCACCGAAAAGGCAAAGCGTACCGTTGCACATTTTCGCAAGCTCGGACATCGTTATTAAATCACAACCTACGTTAACTTTCATTTTTACATCCTTTCCTGCCGTATTTTTCTTCGCATCGCCAAAGCCTCCTTAGCAATCCCCCGTTCGTCAAAGGGATGCTTACCGTCGGCGCATATCTCATAGGACTCGTGTCCCTTACCCGCCAAAATAACGGTATCCTTGCTTCTTGCGTAGCGAATGATCGCGTCAAAGATAGCCTCTCTGCGCGATTCCATCACAGCAAATTCCTTTTCCTTATCAAGTCCCTTTAGTACGTCCTTGATAATTTCTCTTGGAGATTCGCTCCGCGGATTATCCGACGTCAGTACAACGAAATCGGCAAGCCGCGAGGCTATCTGCCCCATAACCTTTCTTTTGCTCTTATCTCTATCTCCGCCGCATCCAAAGAGTAAAATTATTCTCGACCCCTTGGGTATCATAGTCCTTACACTGTGTAAAAGCTTTTCGATTGCGTCGGGAGTATGCGCATAATCTATGAAAACGCTGATATCGTCAACACCGCATTCGGCATTATCGACTCTTTCAAGCCGTCCCGATACCGAAGACATTTTTTCAAGAGCTGCGCAAGACAGAGCGCTATCAATCGAGCAAAGCTCTGCCGCCGCTATCGCCTCTAAGGAATTCATTATTTGAAATTCACCCAAAAGCGAGCATTTAACGGTCTGCGCTCTGCACCTATCATTATTTTTTATTAAAGCATATTCAATACCGCTCGCAGATGCTTTTCCGTCAAGAGCGCAAAAATCCCCCTTAACTCGCGAGCAGCTTTTTTTAAAAACCTCTTGGCTACAAAGAAACGAATAAAGTCTTTTACCGGCTTCACAATCGACGTTTACAACGGCGCTTTTTGTCTGTAAAAACAGTTTTTCCTTTGCTTTGTAATATTCCTCCATATTATTATGGAAGTCAAGATGCTCCTCGCTTAAATTGGTAAAAATCGCAACGTCGAAGATTATCGGGTCAGTTCTGCATTGGGCAAGCGCATGTGAGCTTACCTCCATCACAACGTACTCGACACCGTCGTCACGCATCTTTCCCAAAGCGCGATAAAGAGCTTGCGGGGCGGGGGTAGTCATATTACCTTCAAGGTCTATCCGCTTTCTTCCCGCCGACAAGCATTCGACCGTGCCGACAAGACCCGTCCTATATCCGACGGATTCCAAAATTTGAAGAAGCATATAACCTATCGAGGTTTTTCCGTTTGTTCCCGTTATACCGATAAATTTCATTTCACCGACGGGATTTCTATACCAAAGATTATAGAGCAAAGAAGCTACATTCCTTGTGTTACTTGCATAAAGCAACGCGGCACCACCCACACACTCGTTACGCACGTTCTCTGCAACTATAACCCTTGCGCCTGCGCTTATAGCCTCGGAAATATAACGGTGACCGTCATCATTTCCACCCTTAACGCAGATAAAAATACTGTTTTCAACTACCTCTCTTGAATCTGTCGTAATTTTAGCTACGACAACTCCGAAAAGCTCCTTTGGGCATTCAAGTCCAACAGGCAAAAGCAATTCATCAAAGAACATATCTTCCTCCGAAAATTGATTTTTAATTCAACTTCCTTAGTCTATGCTCTACTTGCTTTTTAATGATTAAATTTCTAAATTTTATTTTTAACTGACTTTTTTAAATTTAACGGTAATAACCGTTCCCTCAGGTACAAGAGTTCCCTCGGCAATTGACTGAGAAACCACCTGATATTCCGTTCCCGTTGAGTGTCCTCCGTCGCCCTCAATCTTAATATTCAAGCCATAGTAAGCAAGAATTTGATTTGCAAGCGTCGGATTTTTACCGACAAGCAACGGTACAGCCACGTTATCCGTAGGCTTTGCATCGGCATACAAAATAATTGTTCCCGATGATTTTTCGATATATTCGCCGTATTTTGGCATTTGAGCAGTAACCTTCTCACCGCTTCCGACAACCTTTACCTTAAGACCGCGCTCCTCGATATATTCGGTAGCTCTCTCAATCGACCAACCTCTGTAGCTTCCAACCTTAGTTGTAAGCTTAGCGAGGTCGCTTTCACTGTACTTAGCCTCAATTCCAAGATAAGGCATAGTATTCTCAAGCACGTTAGCAACGTACGGAGCGGCAACTGTGCTTCCGTAAAGCGCACCGCGGGTAGGCTCATCCGCCAATATGATAATAGCAATTTGAGGATCATCCGCAGGAGCAAACGCAACGGTTGAGCAAACGTATTTTTCGCTCACCTCAAAGTATTCCTCCTCACCTCTAAAGCCACAAACACTGCACGCATAGAAGCTTATACCCTCTACCTCACCGACAGGAACGCCGGTATATCCACACTTAGGACATTCGCGCTCCTTCTTTTCGGCAGTACCCGTCTTAGCGGCTACTCGGTATCCCGCAACGTAAGCGTTTTTTGCTCCTCCGTTACCCGAAACACCGTCCTCAAGTATCTTAGCGACAGTTTCGCAGGTATCCTTGCTCACAGTTCCACGCTTCGTTTGAAGCTCGTGCTGGAATATGACGTTACCCGCATTATCGGTAACCTTTTCAACGAGATAAGGTGTAATAAGTGTTCCACCGTTAGCAACCGACGCTATCGCAGTCAACTGCTGCATCGGTGTTACGTTAAAGTTCTGACCGAACGCATAAATTGCAAGGTCAAGGTCGGTCATTTGAGAAGCGAATATTCCACTTCCCTCACCGGGAAGGTCTATACCCGTCTTTTCGGTGTATCCGAACATTTCAACGTAATTCTTATATTTTTGAACGCCTAAGCGTCCGCCAAGCTCCATAAACCACACGTTACAAGACTGTTGAAGTCCTGTCGGGAATGAAAGCGTTCCGTGTCCCGCAGTAACGTGACAGTGTATTTTATGACCGTAAAGAGTTCTGTATCCGGGGCAAACGATGCTCTCGGTTAAATTTACAAGCTTTTCCTCAAGCGCCATAGAAGACGTAATTATCTTAAATGTCGAGCCGGGAATATAGCTTTCGGTGACTGCCTTGTTAGACCACATCGTCGTAAGGAGTGCGCGAGATATATCGTTATATTCGTCGCTATCCTCGGTGTAGCCCTCCGCAAGAGTATTATTTAATATCTGTTGTGATTTTTCGTCAAGCCCCCACGGATTGTTAAGGTCAAAGGGGGATGAGGTTGCCATTGCAAGAATTGCGCCCGTGTTAACGTCGACGATAATTCCGCAGGCTCTGTTCGTTACCTCATGCTCTTCAACGGTAGCGGCTATCTCTGCCTCAAGATAGCTTTGTATCGTTGCATCAATAGTTGTAGTGAGATTGTATCCGTCGATAGCGTCTATATAGCTTGCATACTCAAAGGGCATTACGTTTCCGTAAGAATCCCTCGCCTTAATATAATAACCGTCGACACCGCCGAGATATTCATCGTATTGAAGCTCAAGTCCGTAAAGACCCACTCCGTCGGTGCTGGTAAAGCCTATCGCATGAGCCGCAAGGCTTCCCGCAGGATAATATCTTGTGCTTTGCGCTTCAAGATAAACCATTGTATGAAGGTCATTCTCGGATATAAACTTTCTTATTTCATCCGCCTTTGCCTCATCGACCTTGCGCGCAATCGTTCTGTCAAGCTTATCTGCGTATTCAGTTATCTGCTTATAAACGTCCTCGTATGTTACGTTATCCAAAAGAGCAGAAAGCCCCTTTGCTATGCCGTCCGCATATCTTACCTTACTCTCCGCCTCTGCCGTTCTGATGCCCGACGGTGAAATAAAGACTCTGTACGTCGTTACGTTGGTAGCCAGTATGTTGCCGTTCTTATCATATATCTTTCCGCGATTTGCGGGTACGGGCGACTCTGTAGTCATCTGCTTTACGACTCTTTCCTGATATTTTTCAAAGTCAACCGTTTGTATGAATAATATTCTTAAAAGAAGTACACCAAAAAAAGCGAAAATGATAATGCAAACCAAATTTGAACGTCTTATCGCTCTCGTTTTTGCCGAGCTGTTTTGCATATTTCTCTCCTTTTTTAGCTTTTTTAAAAAAATTTTGTAAATTCTTTATATTATATGGAAAAATAATATTTTTTATGCTATAATATAAGGAAAGAGTATTAATCCTCGGGATTTATACCAAATGCCGAGAGAAGCGCTGACAATCCAAGGTTTTCTTCCTTGCCGTCATCATAGATAACTATTTCATCATCCTCATTCAAGGTTATGTATTCGTTATCTGCATACTGACGCTTTATCATACCCATAGCCTTTGCATCGGCTTCGATTTGATCAACCGTATATTTAAGGTCGAGCTTTCCTTCGATATCAGCCTTTTCCGCCTTGAGAGATGCTATCTTGCTATCAAGCTTGCCAACCTCTCCCTCGGATGTTCCAACGAGAACAGAGCCGCTTACTATAAGAGTCATAGAAATCGCAAACACTGCGACGCCTGCCATTGCAGATACGGGAAGCTTGAATTTTCTTCCTACGCTTCTACCCTCTTTACGTTCGATAGGAAACCATTCCTTAACGAGCTTTTTAACGGTTGCGGTAAGGCCTTGTATGTGACTCTCCTTCGAGCCCGACTCGGCATGAGTTAAGCTCGACGAGGAAGCCCCGTTTTTTCTTGCGGGAACTGCGGTGTTCTCAGCCGCCTTTGCCTCTGCCTCTGCCGCCTTATACGCCGACGGAGAGTAGAATGCTCTACGGCTTTTGAAGTATCTTACAAAGTCATCAGACGTCATATATCTGCTTCCGTTGTAAACTCCGCTACGGTAACTGTCTGCTATCTTCGATTGAGAATCGAACAATAAATAGCTATCGCCAATATCGTTATTCAAGCTATCTGTTTTAGCACTCAATGCGTCACGCTCACTGAGCGTAGCTGCTTCATGCTTTGCGTTATTTAAAATTGCCTTGCCTCTGTATCTGCTGCGAAGCTCTGCTATACAGCGGTTGTAAGAATCGTTCATATTTTCAACTGCCATGCTCAGTTACCCCCCTAATAGATTTTATCTATATCCTTAATTTTGTGTAATTTCGTTCTTTTAAAATTTTTGCTTTTAAAGCTTTTCCGCAACTCGAAGCTTTGCGCTTCTTGAACGCGGATTTTCCTCAAGCTCCTCCCTCGACGGAAGTATGGGCTTTCGGGTTATTATTTTTACCTTAGGCTTATTTCCGCAAACGCATATCGGAAATTCCTTAGGGCACGTGCAGCCCGTCGCAAGCGATGCAAAGGTCTGCTTTACTATTCTGTCCTCAAGCGAGTGAAAGGTTATAATTGCTATTCGTCCGCCCTTATTGAGAAGCGACACCGCATCTCTTATTGCCGGCTCTATAACGTCAAGCTCTGCGTTTACCTCTATTCGAATTGCTTGAAAGCTTCTTTTTGCGGGATGATGTCCGCCCTCGCGCGCTGCCGCAGGTATAGCGTATTTAACTATATCCGAAAGCTCTGCGGTGCTATCTATCGGCTTCTTCTCTCTCGCTCTTACTATTGCCGTCGCTATCTGCGGAGCAAATCTTTCCTCACCGTACTCAAAAAGTATTCTCTTGAGCTCCTGCTCGGAATAGGTATTTACCACGGTGTAAGCATTAAGCGACTTGCGATTATCCATTCGCATATCGAGTGGAGCGTCTGCGCTGTAGGAAAATCCTCGCTCTGCGGTATCAAGCTGATAAGAGGAAACCCCAAGGTCGAGAAGCACACCGTCTATCCCGTCAATCTCAAGCTCATCGCAAACTCTTGCTATCTCACAAAAGTTGCTTCTTACTACCGTCGTGTTCTTTTTGAGAGCGTTTAATCTCTCGGTTGCAACCGCTACGGCTGTTTCATCCTGATCTATCGCTATAAGCCGTCCGTCGCAAAGACGCTTGGCTATCTCGGATGAATGTCCTGCGCCACCCGCAGTTCCGTCTACGTAAATTCCGTCGGGCTTTATATTGAGTCCGTCCATACACTCGGAGAGAAGAACCGAATAATGCGAAAACTCAATTTTCTCGATTTTTTCGATTTTACCGTTTTTTTCGTTTTTGATGCTCGACATAGAAATTAACGCTTAATCTTTGAAAGGCTTTGAAGCATTTCGGACATATTTGCTTTCTCCTGAGCCAACATTTCGGCATGAGCCTCCTCGGAGTAAAGCTCAATGTATCGACCGCATCCAACGATTACAACGCTTTTCGTTATTCCAACCAAGTTCAAAAGATCGGTCGACACAACCACACGCCCCTGAGAGTCAGGCGTTACCTCGGTTGCCAATCTGTGAAGCATTCTGATAATCGGTCCGTTTTCCTCGTCGCACATATCATCGTACATCGGATCTACGTAATCATTCCACTGCTGAATGGATGAAATTCGAAGGCAATTACCGCGTGCGGGCTTTGCTATAATAAAGCTTTCGTCAAGCTGTTCACGATATTTCGTCGGTATGAAAAGTCTGTTCTTCGCATCAAGATTATGTCTGTGCTCGCCTAAAAACATATAATTGCCTCCTTTCGGTAAATTCCCCTAACTCGTTCAAACCCATTCAAGCTCGGTTTTAACGTAAATTTTGGGGTGAAATAGCTCTGTTTTCGGGTCAAAAACGCGGTCAAATGGGTAATTTTGGCGATTTTACCACTGTTTCGCTCCATTTACTCCCTTTTGCCACCATTTAGTCCCACTTTTGCTGGTAGGCTTATTATATAATATTTATATTAAAAACGCAAGTCTTTTGAAAAAATTTATATATGGATTTTTTTAAAACTTCACAAAAACCTTAAAAAAAGTTTTATTTTTTCCCGAAAACTGTTGGATTTTCAATATTTTTACATATATTCCCAATTCTCTCAAAAATTGTAATCTCAAAATAGCATTTTTGACCTCTCAACAACGATTTTTTTCGCTTTTTTGGGGGCGTTTTTTT
>JAZRGA010000070.1:0-15168 GCA_045643945.1 Eubacteriales bacterium
CGCCGTTTTATGGGCTCGGCCCAGACCCGCAAGCTTCTGAAAGAGCTTGACCAAAACTTTCTCTGCGTGGGTGCGGTGCAAACATCTATTGTTCGTCGGTGGAGCGCAGAATGTTATTTGAATCTTCCCCGATTGAAAGTTTTTGGCGCTACCTTTTTTCAAAAAGGTAGCAAAAATTCTTGATATAAACTAACTATAAAAAAACGCTCGACCGTACTCGATCAAGCGTATTATTTTTATTAAATTGACAATTAAATCAAAAGCTTGCCTTAAGCTTTTTAACGCAATCTGCGCAAACACGTTTATTCTGGAAATAAACTATATTTTCAATATTATTGCAAAAAACGCATGCGGGCTGATATTTTTGAAGAATAATCTTATCATTATCCATAAATATCTCTATGGGGTCATGTTGTTTAATATCGAGTATTTTTCTGAGCTCAATAGGAAGAACTATTCTACCTAACTCATCAACCTTGCGTACTACGCCTGTGGATTTCATTTTGTTTTCTCCTTGCTTTTAAATAAATTTTCACAAACGCACTGCGTAATTAGTGGGACTATTAGCGGGGCATTTCGGTATACAGTTACATTATAATAAATAAACCGACTTTTGTCAACATTTTTTTTAATATTAAATAAAATTTTACAATTAAAAAACAAGCAAATCAAGAAAAACGCAATTATTGCTTCTCCTTTGAGGCAACAATACAACAAAAGATAATGCAACGCCTATAAATCAAGCAACGAAAGGAGCGCATCAAATAATAATGCTCAGAGGAATATATAAGGAATTTATAACGGTAAAAATAAAGGACAACCCCGCTTACGATGAGGCGATATTTATTTTAAAAAATCCAAAACCGCAGGAAAAGAATAAAAAAGGCGTAAAGGGAAACAACGCTCTGCTCTTTGAAGCCAACCGCATACTCTGCGAGCAAAGCATAGTCAAGCCAAAGAAGCGCTTTAAGCTACTCAAAAAACTCCTTTTTTCATCAATTTTATTGATATTGGGCGGAATTTCGGGCGCTGTAATTACTTTTTTTATATTATATTAATCTAAATCGAGCGGTATTTGCTCTCGACAGTTGACTTTTTTATTTTTTTATGGTATAATCAATATTAACAACAATAAAATATACAAGCCAAGCGGGAAAATGCAGGGAGCGGGACTGCGTTTTAATGCTTGGCAAAAGGTTTTGCGCTTTTTTAGCGCTTTTAGCGTTTTTCAACTGTAATAAATAGATAAGGAGGATATATGCCCAGAATAGAAAAAGCAAAATTAAGAATACAAAAATCAAGCATTCAAAACGATAAAATCAACGAAAAGCCAAAAAGAAAAGGCAAAGAAAAATTTGAAAAATTAGAAAAAATTGAAAAAATCGAAAAAAGTCAAAGAAAGGAAAGAAAAGAAAAATCCAAGCTTCGGGTTATTTCGCTCGGAGGACTCGGTGAAATAGGAAAGAATATAACCGTTATCGAATATGAAAACGATATAATAATCGTCGATTGCGGATTAGGCTTTCCCGACGAGGATATGCTCGGCATAGATTTGGTAATTCCCGACGTAACCTACCTCGAGGAAAATGCCGACAAGATACGCGGACTCTTTCTCACCCACGGACACGAGGACCATATCGGCGCTATTCCCTACATTTTGCGCCAGATAAATCCCCCGATATACGGAACGCGACTTACCCTCGGCATACTTCAAAACAAGCTTTCCGAGCATTCACTACCCTACAAGCCTACCCTTAATTGCGTTGATGCGGGAGATACTATACGCGTCGGAGCGTTTTCGGTTGAATTTATACATGTAAATCACTCTATTGCCGATGCCTGCGCGCTTGCGATAGGCACGCCCGTAGGTATGCTCATTCACTCGGGCGACCTTAAAATTGACGTAACTCCTATCGACGGTGATATGATAGACCTTACTCGCTTCGGTGAGCTTGGCAAAAAGGGCGTTTTAATGTTTATGTGTGAATCGACCAACGCAGAGCGCGCGGGTCATTCTCCGTCGGAGCGCGCGGTAGGTCGCTCGCTTGAATACATTTTTACGCTTAACAAGGATAAGCGAATAGTTATCGCCACCTTCTCCTCAAACGTACACCGAGTTCAACAGATAATCGACGCAAGTGTACGCCATTCACGAAAGGTAGCGATTACGGGTCGCAGTATGCAAAACATCGTCGGAGCGGCAGTCGAGCTTGGATATATGAATCTTCCCGAGGGAGCGCTTATAGATATAAACGAAATAAAGCGCTTCAAGCCCGAGGAAATAACCGTTATTACAACAGGAAGTCAGGGCGAGCCTATGTCTGCGCTCTTTAGAATGGCGGCAGGCGAGCATTCACAGGTTACGCTTGGCGCAAACGATCTCGTGGTTCTTTCCTCAAGTCCTATCCCTGGAAACGAAAAGCTTATAAGCCGAATAGTAAACGAGCTTGTTAACCACGGAGTAAGCGTTCTTCGTGACTCGGCGTTTGAGGTACACGTATCGGGACACGCCTACCGTGACGAGCTTAAGCTTTTGACCTCGCTTATAAAGCCTAAATTCTTTATGCCTATACACGGCGAATACCGTCACCTTGCGGCAAACAAGGAGCTTGCAGAGGAGGTTGGAATACCAAGCAACAGAGTTATAATCTCCGACGTAGGTAAAATCGTTGAGCTTGACAGAAAGTCGGCAAAGCTTAACGGAACGGTTGCATCGGGCAAGGTATTGGTTGACGGCTACGGAGTCGGTGACGTAGGAAATATAGTTCTTAACGATCGTCGCCACCTCTCACAGGACGGAATTATCGTAGTAGTTGCATCGATAGACAGAATGTCGGGAATGCTGATGGCAGGTCCTGAGATAGTATCGCGCGGCTTCGTTTACGTCAGAGAGGCGGAGGAGCTTATGGACGGTGTGCGTGAGGTAGCCGCCGAGAGCATCTGCCGTTATCTTGACAGAGCGCGCAGACTCGACCGAATGGAGCTTAAAAATACGCTTAAGGACGACCTTACAAAGTATCTTTACTCAAAAACCAAGCGTAGACCGATGATTATGCCGATAATTATGGACGTCTGATTTTATATAATTTGCACAAAATTAAATATTAACGTATATTTTTATTAATTGTTAACAAAAAATTCATTTTTTCATAGTATAATATATAGGTGATTTTATATCATCGAATAATATGCAAAAAAAATAAAAAACAAAGGTGGACCCAAAAATGGGAAAGTTGAAAATTTCAAAAGCTAAAAAGAACAAGAATTCAAGAGGCTCAAGCGGTATTCCCAACTGGCTTCTTACCACTCTTGTTATTATCGTAGTAGCTGCGGTTCTCGCTACTTGCTTGGGAACGTTTATCGCATCGAGCGGCGTTACCATGAGATGGAGCACGGCTGCAAGCATCGATAATTACAAGGTTGACGGAAATATGATGTCATATTTCTTCCAAACGACGTATATGAACTTTATGAATAACTATTCTTCATATATGTCATATTTAAGCTTAGACCAAACCAAGAGTCTTAAGGATCAAAAGTTTAACCCCGAGGGCTCTTACGACTCGGCATTTCTTCAGGCGGGAGAAGGAGTTGAAACATGGTTTGACTACTTTATGACGCAGACAAAGGATTCGGTTAAGAATCTTCTTATCTACTGCGCAGAGGCAGACAAGCTCGGTATCACTCTTGACGATGCAGATCAGGCGGAAATAGACGCTTCTATGGAAAGCTTGCTCATCAACATTCGTTCCTCCTACGGCGCAGGTCTTTCCGATTCAACCTGCATCGCTAACGTATACGGAAACGGCGTAAGCAAGGGCGACGTTCGCAAGGCTATGGAGCTTTCCGCACTCGCATCTAAGGTTGCGCAGAAGGTAAGCGACGATATCGAGGGCGCTATTACCGACGATCGCATCAATTCTACTTACAACGATAACAAGCTCGATTACGATCTTGTTGACTACTTCACATATTCATTCGATGTATTCTATGATGACGTTATAGCAGAAAAGTACGGCGACGATAAGAAGGCAGAAACACTCACCGACGAGGAAAAGGCTGCAGTTCTTGAGCTTTACAAGGAGAAGATCGCCGCAGCGCAGGCATCCGCTAAGGAGCTTGCCTCCAAGACAACTCTTGAGGAGTTCCAGGCTTGGGTTATTAATTACGTTGCAAACGACCTTTACGATGATAACTTTGATAGCGCTACAAGCAAGCTCACATCCGAGCAGAAACCCGATCAGACCGACCTTGAAACAATCAAGAAGAAGACTATCGAGGCAGTTATCAAGGAAGTAACCGACGGCAAGACCGAGGCGGCTGAGGACGTTGTAACAACCGAGGCAGACTCTACTAAGACCTACAAGCTTTATGATATTCCCGTAACCGCAGAATTTGCAGATGCGGCAAAGTCCTTTAAGTCTAAGCTCTTTACATCCGTTAGCGATGCAAAGAAGAACGGACTTGTAAAGAAGGGTAACTACGTTGCTCCCGACAAGGACGGCAAGAAGGACGATTTCAGCGAGTGGGCATTCAGCGCTGACAGAAAGGCTAACGACGTTACCACCATTGAAACAGGCGACGGCGCAAACGCAGCAGCTCTTGAGGTTAAGACCGAGCGCTTCACCACAGAGGTAAGCATTCTCACAAAGACCGTTTACAGAGATGAAACCCTCTCCCGTAACTTCGCTTACATGCTCTTTACAGAGGAGGCTGCGGCTAAGAAGGCAATCGAGGCAATCGAGGCAACAGAGGGACTTGATAAGGATAAATTCCTCAACATCGCAAAGGACGAGAACAATGCCGCAGCAGCAAGCACTTACCTTGAGGATTGCGTTATAGGCACTATGTCGAGTGAGGCTCTTGACGAATGGCTCTTTAACGCTAAGCCCGGTGACTACACCAAAACCGCTATTACAATGTCTGATAACTCTTTGATGGTAGCTCTTTATGTAAGTGAGGGTACAACTCCCGCTTGGAAGAATACCGTTAAGGGCTCTATCTACAACGATGATTACACCGCTTACGAGGAAAGAATGAACACAGATTTCGCTTCAAGCGTTGTATTCAACGATAAGGTTATAAACAAAGTAGGCGCGTAAGACGTCATAAAAAAGGGACTGTTCAAACGAGCAGTCCCTTAAATCATCACTACATAAAATTTGTAACAGATAATAAGATAATAAATTGAGGTAAATATGATAATCGACCCAAAGAAAACAACAGTAGCCTACCGTTGCCCCTCCTGCGGTGCGGGAGTTATGAGCGTGGTTGGACTTTTTAACCTTAACGCCGATATGGTAAAATTAAAGTGCGATTGTCAAGGAAGCGCAATGACTCTAATCTATTCAAACGAGCAGGAGTCGCCAAAGGTGCGCATTTCAGTTCCCTGCGTGCTTTGCCCAAATCCGCACATATATACCGTTTCCTCGTCGATATTTTTTAAAGACGATCTCTTTCTTTTACCCTGCCCTTATTCGGATATAAATATAGCGGTAACGGGTGAAACGAATAAGGTAAAGGCAGAGCTTGCAAGAAGCGAGCTTGAGCTTTTAGACCTTCTTGAGCAGAGCGGAGTTGACTCCTTTGATGCTCTGCACAAAAACGATAACACATCCTTCAACCCCGAAGCGCTCGAGATAATTTCTTTTATGCTTCGCGAGCTTGACGAGGAGGATAAAATAGAATGTGATTGCCCCGAGGGTACGGGCAAGGACTATGAGCTTGAATTTTACGGTAGCTCGGCAGAAATAAGCTGCAAGTGCTGCGGTTGTAAAAAAATCTTTCCAACCGACTCGCTTATAGCTGCAAACGAGCTTTTACACGCAGATAAATTGAGCCTTAAGTCAAAGAGTTAAGCAAAGCACTTGACATAAGTCAAAAAATATAGTATAATTTAAAGGTTAGAAAATATATTTTTTAGGAGATATAAAAAATGAGTGACGTAATTACTACACTTTCAGAGCAAGAGCAGGTAAGACGCGCAAAGCTTCAAAAGCTTGTAGACGAGGGTAAAGACCCTTATGTAAAGACAAGATTTGACGTAAACGCATTCTCTGCGGATATAAAGGCTAATTTTGAGGAATATGAGGGCAAAGAGGTAACCGTAGCAGGCCGTCTTATGTCAAGACGAGTTATGGGTAAGGCTTCCTTTGCAGGTATTTCCGACAGAAACGGAGCAATTCAGGTCTACGTTACACGTCAGGACATCGGTGAGGAGGAATACACATCCTTTAAGAAGGACTACGATATCGGTGATATAGTAGGAATCAAGGGTACTGTATTCAAGACCAACAGTGGCGAGGTTTCTATTCACGCAAGCTATATGGAGATGCTTTCAAAGTCGCTCCGTCCCTTGCCCGAAAAGTACCACGGACTTACCGATACCGACCTCCGTTACCGTCAGAGATACGTTGACCTTATCGTTAACCCCGAGGTTAAGGACACATTTGTTAAGCGTTCTCTTATCTTGAGAGAAATCCGCGCATTCCTTGATGCAAAGGGCTATCTTGAGGTTGATACACCTATTCTCACCCCCTGCGAGATAGGCGCATCGGCGCGTCCCTTCGTAACACACCACAACACCCTTGATATGGATATGTACCTTAGAATCGAAACCGAGCTTTATTTGAAGCGCCTTATCGTTGGAGGTATGGACAGAGTTTACGAGGTTGGTAGAATTTTCAGAAACGAGGGAATGGACACAAAGCACAATCCCGAGTTTACATCTGTTGAGCTTTATGAGGCTTATACAGACTTCCACGGAATGATGGACCTCGTTGAGGAGCTTTATAAGCACTTGGCAAAGACGGTTTGCGGCTCGCTTGTAATCCCCTATCAGGGACACGAAATAGATATGGGCAAGTGGGAGCGCCTTACAATGGTTGAGGCGGTTAAGAAGTACGCAGGCGTTGACTACAACGATTGGGCAACAGACGAGGATGCTCGCGCGGCGGCTAAGGAAAAGCACGTTGAGGTAAGCGCAAACGCAACTAAGGGAGCGGTTTTGGTTGAATTTTTCGACGCATACGTTGAAGAAAAGCTTATTCAGCCTACGTTTATCTACGATTATCCCGTAGAAAACAGCCCTCTTGCAAAGAGAAAGCCCAACGATCCCGCATTCACCGAGAGATTTGAGTATTTCATTAACGCTACCGAATTTGGTAACGCATTCTCCGAGCTTAATGACCCTATCGACCAGAAGCAGAGATTTGAATCTCAGGTTGCGGCAAAGCTTGCGGCAGAGCCTAATTCAAGCGCAGAGGTAGATTATGACTACATCACCGCTCTTGAGTACGGTATGCCTCCTACGGGCGGTCTTGGATTTGGAGTTGACAGACTCGTTATGCTTCTTACAGATAGCGATTCTATCCGTGACGTACTCCTCTTCCCGACTATGAAGCCTATCGACTAATTAAAACTAAATTATAATGGGGAAAGATGCCTCTTTTATGTGAGGTCTGTCTTTCCCCTATTATTATATTATTGCAAGCCTTAATATTTCAAAATACATAAAAAAGCGTATAAAGTTTAAAAAAAGTTTAAAAATACCGAGCGGTGCTATTTTGCAAGTACAAAGCTTTTTTCTTGTATAATATACTAAAATCTAAATATTGAGGTATTTGTATGTCACTATATCGACGTGTTCGTGATCTGCGTGAAGATAATGACAAAACTCAAAAGCAGATTGCAGGAATGCTTAACATGCAGCTTACGGTATATCAGCGCTATGAGCGCGGAGAACGTGAGCTACCCTTATGGGCGGCAATTAAGCTCGCAAATTTTTATAGCGTATCCCTTGATTATCTCGTCGGAAGAACGAATCCCCCTGACAAACATTAAACGGACTTGCTTCGCAAGCCCGTTTATTTTTTTATTTATTTTAATTATTCAGCTTCAACCTCAACCTCTGCTTCAGCCTCAACCTCTGCTTCAGCTTCAACCTCTGCCTCTGCTTCAACCTCTGCCTCTGCCGCATCTGCTACTGCCTCTGCAATAGCGGGAGCTGCTTTAGGAGCTTTAGGAAAAGGAATGAATGCCGCAAGCGTGTAAACAAATATAAACAAATCGATTGCCGAAGACGCTACGGTTATCTTGGTTTTTGCAACCGCAATTACGTTTTCAATCAATACCTTAAAGCCTGCATTTTTAAAGAGATAGGTCCTATCCAACTCAGGCAAGCCAATGTAGTGAAGAACGATAAGCGCCACGGGAAGAAGAATAGCGATAGCCAAAATTCCAACAATGAACAAAATAAGCACTGTCTTGTTATACTTGCCCTCTACCGTTTTTTCGATGTCATCTGCCTCGCTCAAAAGCAAATGAAAACGGAAGCCTCCGAGCGTCCATACAAAGGTAACGAGTGACAAGAGTATGTAAAGCACGTTAAGAGCAACGACGAGGAAAGTGAGTGATAAGTATGCAAAGAAGATAACGGGCCAAGAAATAAGATAAATAACGGTCTGTGCGCCCGCCTTAACCTCGTCCTTTTCTCCGCGAACTATGCTATGCATATATTCAACGGGAAGCATAAGGAGCTTCTTCAAAAAGTTAACAACGTAGATAAGAGCTGCTACAACAAAGCTTGCAAGAGCAAATCCAATCTGACAAATACCTACTACTATTGCAAAAAATATCGGCATAGCTTTATATTTTTTAAATTTAAAAGCCTCTTTGAATAATGCCGTTGTGCCTTTTGCAAAGTCAACGTTCAAAAAATTCATAATAAAACCTCTTTTCTTTGATTTTAGGCTTGCGCCCTATACATTATTATATCAAATTTATTAAATTTGTCAAGTATCTCAAGGCTTTTTAATCGGGGATTTGCTTTAATCGATATCAGCGCCCGAGGTTCTTTGGGTTAAAAAGTCCCCCGAGCTTTATATCGTGAGTGCGGTGCGAATATTAATTATTTTTCGTTAAAGCCTCATTATCATCATCAAACGCCTTAAGCGCATCGGAAAGACCGCCTACAAAGTCAATTATTCCATACCTCACCGCTTCATTTCCGTCAATTATCGAGCCTATATCGGTCGCAAGCTCGTCGGGACGCATCATAAGCTCTTGTATCTGCTCGGGCGAAGCCTTAGAATGAGCGCATATAAACTTGATTATTCTTCTTTGCATCTCCTCAAAATAATTAAAGGTTTGCGGTGCGCCAAGTACAAGACCGTTAATTCTCACAGGGTGCAAGGTCATAGTGGCAGACGGCACGATAAAGGATTTTTTAGCCGCAGTCGCAAGCGGTACGCCTATCGAATGTCCACCCCCAAGCACAAGCGACACCGTAGGCTTTTTCATTGACGCTATAAGCTCCGCAATAGCAAGTCCCGCCTCAACGTCGCCTCCCATTGTATTGAGAATTACAAGAAGTCCGCGCACTCCCTCGTCCTCCTCGACGGATATAAGCTCGGGAATTATATGCTCGTATTTCGTAGCCTTTTGACCGTCCTGCAAAAGATAATGCCCCTCTATCTGCCCTATTATCGACATACAGTGTATTTTCCCTTTTTTGCTTTTTATTTCTACCGCTCCGTCGCTATTACTTTTTTCAATATTTTTCTTTTGATGCTTCATTTTTTCATCCTCGTTAATCTTTAGTAGCAATTACAATAATATATTAGATATTATTTGCTAAAAATTTAACTTTCAATCTTTACAATTAGAAAAAAATGTGATATAATTAATTGAATGTTGTAAAACACGAAAGGATGTTTACTATGGCAAAAAAATTTTTAATTGAAACCTCCGCAAGACACGTACACGTTTCTGCGGCAGACCTCGAAATCCTTTTTGGAAAAGGTCACAAATTAACAAACAAGAAGGACCTCAGCCAGCCCGGTCAGTTCGCTTGTGAGGAAAAGGTTACCGTTAAGGGTCCCAAGGGCTCTCTTAAGGCAAGTATCCTCGGTCCGGAAAGACCCGCAACTCAGGTTGAGCTTTCTCTTACCGACGCACGCACTATCGGTGTTGCAAACGCTCCCGTTCGCGAGTCCGGTGATATCGCAAACAGCGGTAGCTGCATTATCGAAGGACCCTGCGGCTCTGTTGAAATCGAATGCGGAGTTATCGCCGCAAAGCGTCATATCCATATGACTCCCGCAGATGCAGAGGAGCTTGGTGTTTCCGATAAGGATATCGTTTGCGTAAAGCTCGACACCGCTCGTCCCCTCGTTTTTGGCGACGTAGTTGTTAGAGTAAGCGACAAGTTCGCTCTCGCTATGCATATCGATACCGATGAGGCAAACGCAGCTTGCGCATTCGGTGAGGTTTACGGCGAAATAGTTAAGTGCTAATATAGCTTTTATTTCTACTTATAATTTCTAAAATAAGATAAATAATAATTTTAACAAATAAATTAATTAAATAATAATTAAATAATAATTAAATAAGGAGACAACAAAATGAGCATTGAAAACACATGCGAGTACGCAATGAGCCGTGAGGTTCAGGAAATGTGTACTGTTGCAAAGGGACCCAAGCACGGTCCTGCTCCCATTCCCGAGGAGGGCAAATGGGTTGAGGCTAAGCAGATAAGCGATATCTCCGCTTACACTCACGGTGTAGGCTGGTGCGCACCCCAGCAGGGAGCTTGCAAGCTTTCTCTTAACGTAAAGAACGGTATTATTGAGGAGGCGTTAGTTGAAACCATCGGTTGCTCGGGTATGACCCACTCCGCAGCTATGGCAGCTGAAATTCTTCCCGGTAAGACACTTCTTGAGGCTCTTAACACCGACCTCGTTTGCGATGCTATCAATACCGCAATGAGAGAGCTTTTCCTTCAGATCGTTTACGGTCGTAGCCAGTCTGCATTCTCCGAGAACGGACTTGTTATCGGCGCAGGTATGGAGGACCTCGGTAAGGGCGAGCGTTCGATGGTTGGTACTATGTACGGTACTAAGGCAAAGGGCGTAAGATACCTCGAAATGACAGAGGGCTACTGCACAAGAATGGCTCTCGACGCTGATAATCAGGTTATCGGTTATGAATTCGTATCCCTCGGCAAGATGACCGACTTCATTAAGAAGGGCATGGAGCCTAACGAGGCATATGAAAAGGCAAAAGGCACCTACGGTAGATTCAATGATGCTGTAAAGTACATTGACCCCCGTAAAGAATAATAAGGAGGTATATGTATAATGGCTAAATTTGAAGGTTACGAGAGAAGAGAGGCTAAAATTCTTGCCGCTCTTAAGGAATATGGTATTAACTCTATCGACGAGTGTAAGGAAATCTGCGACGCTTACGGCATCGACCCTTATAAGATCGTTGAGGAAACTCAGCCTATCTGCTTTGAAAACGCAAAGTGGGCATACACCGTTGGCGCAGCTATCGCTATAAAGAAGGGCTGCAAGAAGGCATCCGAGGCTGCTGCCGCAATCGGTATCGGTCTTCAGGCATTCTGCATTCCCGGCTCTGTTGCTGAAAACCGTAAGGTTGGTCTTGGCCACGGAAACCTCGGCGCAATGCTTCTTTCTGAGGAAACCGAGTGCTTCTGCTTCTTGGCAGGTCACGAGTCCTTCGCAGCTGCAGAGGGCGCTATTAAGATAGCTCTTAACGCAAACAAGGTTAGAACAAAGCCTCTCCGCGTTATTTTGAACGGTCTTGGAAAGGATGCAGCGTTCATCATTTCGAGAATTAACGGCTTCACATACGTTGAAACCAAGTTCGATCCTTACACCGAGGAAGTAAACGTTCTCTCCGAGAAGGCATTCTCAAACGGTCCTCGCGCTGACGTTAAGTGCTACGGCTCTGACAGTGTTCCCGAGGGCGTTGCAATTATGCGCCTTGAGAACGTAGGAGTATCTATCACAGGTAACTCCACTAACCCCACAAGATTCCAGCACCCCGTTGCAGGAACTTATAAGAAGTGGTGTAACGAGAACGGAGTTAAGTACTTCTCCGTTGCATCGGGCGGTGGTACAGGACGTACACTTCACCCCGATAATATGGCAGCAGGCCCTGCTTCCTACGGTATGACCGATACAATGGGTAGAATGCACGGCGACGCACAGTTCGCAGGTTCTTCCTCTGTTCCCGCTCACGTAGAGATGATGGGTCTCATCGGCGCAGGTAACAACCCCATGGTTGGTATGACTGTTGCTGTTGCAGTTGCTATTGAGGAAGCGAGCAAGTAATTTAATAAAAAAGTCAGTATTTACAAGGGTTTTGAGCAACTTTGAACTAACTTTCAAGGAAGTTTAGAGCAAGAGTAAAACAACTTTTTAACAACTTACGATAAAAAAGAGTTAGACACATCATTTTAGGGTTTTCCTATGTGATGTGTCTAACTGTTTTTCGGAGGTTTTTGGCATGAAAAAAATGAAAATGACGGTATCAAACAAGATTACTTTTAAGGAAGGTTGCGATAAATATCTTGATAATTGCCGACAAAGAAATTTAAGAGAAGGAACTATCAATCACTACAAACAAAGTTATACGCAATTTTACAAATACTTTGATGCGGATATGCCGGTTGAAAATTTTACGCCGGATATATATAAGCAATATGTTGTATATTTGAAAAATACACTTCAAAACGATGTTAGCATAAATTCATATCTTCGCGACCTTATTACTACACTTCATTTTTTAATGAACGAAGGGTATGTAGAATATTTTAAAATGCAAGCCATTAAAGTTGATAAAACAAATGTGGAAACATATTCAGAGGATGAATTAAGAACATTATTAGCAAACCCCAATATAAAGAAGTGTAGTTTTATAGAATATCAATCATGGGTAATGACGAATTTTCTTTTTTCTACCGGCGTTCGTCAAAGAAGCCTTATGAATATCAAGGTAAAAGATGTTGATTTTGATAATAATGTAGTTTACGTAAATATAACAAAAAACAGAAAACCGCTTATTGTTCCCATCAATCAAACTATGACACATATTTTAATTGAGTATTTGAAATATCGCAAGCATAAGAGCGTGGATGAATATTTGTTTTGTAATGTTTTTGGAGAACAACTTGCGAAAAGCACATGCTACCACATGCTTTATTCGTATAATAAGCGACGAGGTGTTGAAACTACGGGTATTCATAGATATAGACATACTTTTGCAAGACAATGGGTTTTAAACGGCGGTAATGTTGTTTCCCTCTCAAAACTTCTCGGTCATAGTAGTTTGCAAATTACGCAAAATTACATAAATCTTTTGGTAAGTGATGTTGCAAAGGATGTTGAATCAATAAATTTGCTTGATAAGTTTAGTGATAAGAAAAAAATAAAAATGTAAAATATAAAGAAAGTAGTATTTTAACGCGAAATACTACTTCTTTTTTTGTCTTTATTTAGTGATAATATTTATTATATATTGGATATAAATTTAGACAATAAACGTCTAAAGGAGTGAAAATGAGATTTTAAAAGAAAACGAGAGAAAAACAGAGAAAACGCGAGATAGTAATATTTTTAAAGTGCCATTATAATACTTTATAAAAATGTGCGGCGTGATATAATATATTCACAGAGCGAGGGAAGCCAACCTCAAACGATGAAAAAATATTTTAATTGGCAGAAAGGAAAAATATTATGAACGCAATCAAATTAAATCACGAAAACGGAAGCATTGTTATAACAAAAAACTATGCAAAAAAATCAAGTATTCCTAATTCAAAAGAATATAAGGAACTCATTGAAATCAAAAAGGCATATAGAGATTACGCCGTTGTGGTTAGAAAAACCGCAAAAAGAAAATCAAAGACGAGTAAAATAACTCTCTCTAATATGAGAACATATATTTCGAATCATGATAAGGATGGGACAATTATGCCAGAGTTTGAAAAAATCGTAAAAGAATCTGATAATAGTATTGAATATAGTGGATTCTTTGGTATCAAAAAATGGTTTTTGGAACATTATAGTGAACTCAAAAACAAAGCGTGAAGAAAGGAGAATAAATCATGAAAGAAGCAAAGAATCCTATTAAGATAAATTTTGAAAAGAAAACTATTGTAGTTAGTCGCCCTTTTGCGATTCGTGCGGCAAGTCCTACCTCAAAAGAGTATCGACAATTAACAGATGTTCAAATGGCATATCCGGCATATCAAATATCTGTGAGAACCATTCAACAACCCAAGATAGACCATCATAAAGGGTTAACCTATTCTTATATGGAATATTATATTTCCACTCATGAAAATGCCGATGAACGTATGGCTGAATATAACGAAATTCGACTTCGTGCAGAGTGTCATTCGATGAAATATGCAAATATTAGAAAATGGTTTTTATCGGTTTATCCGCAAATTGATGATTTTACACCGGATGATTTTAAAAACGAATGTGAGAGCATGCAAACAAATGATAATAATTATCAATATGAAAAACGTGCTTCCGGTTTTTGATATGAATTATTTAATGTGTAGAATAGAATAGAGAACGCCTTCAAATGTCGAAGGCGTTTTTCTCTTTTTCAGAAAAGTCAAATTTTCACGACTGTTTTCGGAATTTGAGATGGAGAGAAAATTGTGTTATAATTATTATAGAAAAAGAGAGAAAAGTCCCTCTTAAATAAAGAGTAAAAAGGAGAAAAATATGAGTGTAGCCAACCAAAAAATCGTGTAGATTGCACCGCGAGTCAAGCGTGATACTGACCATCTTTATGCAATGATGAACATAGATGCGTTGTCGGTGGCGATGCAAAATTTGAAAGGTTCTGGATTGAAGATGTGGTTATATTTCAACAAGAATCAAGATAATCATAAATTCGAATTGAGCCAAAAGGCGTGTCAATTATGGGGTATTAAGAAGGACAGTTATTATGATGGCATCAAAGAATTGGAAAGTAAAGGATATTTGATACCCATTTATGATGGGAGCAATATTTATAAATTTTATGAAACGCCGCCGTCGGAAAAACCGAAGTCGGAAAATCCACCGTTTTTTTCGGAAACGCAGAATTGTTTAACGGATTTTCAGAACAGACCTTCTGATTTTCCATAGAGAAATAATACAAATAATACAAGAATAATACAAAATAGAACAATAGAAGAATCATATCGTTTAGATTGTGCTGAACAAACCGATTTTGCCGTTGGCAAAATCGGAGGGTGCGGCAACGCCGCATCCGGAAGAAAAGATGGTTATGAGCATTTTAGAGATATGGCGCAAGAAAAACAACAATATCTTAGAAGGTTGGGTTTTTTAACTTAAAAAT
>JAZRGA010000071.1:0-74952 GCA_045643945.1 Eubacteriales bacterium
CGACCCCACCGGTGCCCCCCCGCCACCCAGGGAGGAAGTTTTTGGCAAACTTTTTCAAAAGGCTTGCGGGTTTGGGCAGAGCCCATAAAACGGCGTTTCTTTTTGCTAAGCCTTTTTCTTTGCGCCTTTTGTGTCAAAGAAAAAGCGGATAAGGGAGTTAGCTTGTGTTAGGATTTTTGCTACCTTTTTGAAAAAAAGGTAGCGCTAAAAACTTTCAATCGGGAAATGTTTTAAATAACATTCTGCGCTCGACGTATGAGCAATAGATATTCGCCCATTTAGCCCACTAATTACGGCAAAAAAAGAACCCTCCGTGGAGAGTTCTTTGAAAGGAGTACGGGGCTGCGTCATTCAGATGCAGAAGTCGTGATTTGGTTCTCGTCGGCGTACAAAGGTACGCCAGAGAGCCAAAGCGCGGCTAAAAAACATATATAAATATGGAATTTGAGAGTTTATCTCGAAAATTCCTACACAAAAAATAGCTTTAACCGCGATTTTTATTCACAGTTAAAGCTATTTTTTTATTATTTTTTTGTGTTTTTGTTCTGCGCTAAATGACGCAGCCTCAAAAAATCATTCAATTAATCCTCTTTTTTCTTAACCACAATTGCCGCTACTCCGACAAGTGCGCCAATTCCGAGAATAGACGAGCCTACTACTATCGACTTACAGCCCTTTTCATCGCTACTGTAATCGGTATCAGTTCCGGATTCACTTCCGCTTTCCGTTCCGATAACTTCATCGGTGGCGGGAGCTTTATATCCCGACGGAACAAGCATTTCTATTCTGTCAAGAATACGTGTAACGGTATCGTTTACTCTCGACTGTCTTACAGAATCCTTAGTTAAAAGTCCCTTAGCCTCGTTTACCACCGTTTCAACCATCTTATAAGAAATTTCGGTATATTCCTTAGGATTTAACGCCTCAAACGAGGAAATAGTAGCCTTAAGCTGAGTAAAGTCTGCTTCATTTACCTCCATCTGGTCCAAAGCATCATCAAGATTTCTCTCTGCCTCGCTTATCTCAGACAAGGTAAAATCCCATTTATCAAGTAAATTTTCTGCCGCCTCTACCTCACGCATAAGCTCACGGTAGGTTGCCGCGGTATTATCCGACGCGCTATAATTTGTCTTTGCCTCATTTATAAGCTGAGAAAGTCTGCAAGTACCGTCATCGTAGAAGGAAATCATCTGCTTTGCCTGCGTATTCATAGCGTAAAGCAAGCAATCGCTAAGATTAACGGTACGGTTTACGCCGCCGCCGTTTTTAACTCTTGCATAAACTCCAAGCGCAACCTTAGCATCATTTGGAAGCTTTATAGAATCTCCCATTTGTCTATAAATTTCCTTTTCACTATCGATAAGACCGTAAACCGAAACATCATAGCCATTATAAACAATCTTATAATGTCCATAGCCCTCGTTGTCAAGAGCAAGCTTCAGATAACTGCGTTTATGACCTGTTGTATAGGACAAGCTACTTGACTCGTGAACACCTTTTGTAAGGATTATATCACTGACACCGGTATTAGGGGATACGCCCGTATTATTAAATGCGCCATACATAATATATGGAAGTCCTCCGGCAAAGGCAAAAACAATACCCGCGTACTCACCTTCTATATTGTTCTTTGCTTTAAATAAATACTCATAATGAGTGGAATTATTTATCGTAAAGGTGTTCTGCGAAAATTGCGCACGGGTATCCGTACCCGTACCACTTCCGACGTAATCGGTAGTACCCGTAGTTTTTATATGTCTTGCTGTTTTGTCAACGGTATAATATAACTCGTAATTTGTAGGATTATTCTTTTTAGTGCTATAATCGTAAGTAACATAAGACTGTGTTGCCCAATTTATTCGATAACACGCAAGTCTTGTTGCCTCCTCGCTCTCCTCTGCAAATGCGCAAATGGAAAGTGTGCTGAAAAGCAACGTCGCAACCATAATCAGAGTTAAAATTCGTTTCATAATAACCTCCTCAAAATATTAAACGCAACTAATATTTAAATCAATTATCTCCGTCAAGGAATATAACTATCTTTCTGTTGTTTTCAGAGCCTATTGAATTTGTCGAAACGCCCTGCATATTTTGTATCTCGGAGTGAATAATTCTTCTTTCATAGGGATTCATAGGCTCAAGCATTACGCTCTTTTTATATTTAAGAACCTTAGAAGCCATTTTTCTTGCAAGAGCTCTGAGGGTTTCCTCTCTCTTTGCGCGGTATCCCTCAACGTCAACTGCAATCTTTACATAGTCGCCCTTCTTGCCGTCAACCTTCTTGTTTGCCGAAAGATTTGCGAGATACTGTAAAGAATCAAGAGTTTCGCCGTGATGACCTATAAGAATAGATGCGGCGTTGCCCTCTGTATCCTCTGCAGCCTTACCGTTTATAGCGATAACCTTTTCACCGTTCTCACCGTCATTCATAGTGATATCGGCATTGATATTCATATCCTTAAGAAGCTTCTCGATAAAAGCAAGAGCCTCATACTCACCGCCAAGAGTATAAGTAGCGGTAATCTTTGCATCAACCGCGCCTATACCGAGAAAGCCCTTTTTCGCTTCCTCGATAACGGTGTATTCTATTTTATCCGCAGAGGGTGCGCCAAGCTCTGCCACTGCCTTAGCAACGGCATCCTCAACGCTCTTTGCGCTTACTGTAATTTCCTTTTTCACTTTATTTTTCTCCGTATTTTTAAATCATTATTAGTCTTTATTTTCGGAATCGTTTTTACCCGAGGGCTTATCGCTCTCGTCCTTTACCTTAAAGCCGCCGAAGCGAGAATTTTTTCTTTCTTCCTCTGCCTTAAGTCTGTCTGCCTCCTCCTGCGCTGCAAGAGCCTCCTTAAACGCGCGAGCCTTTTCTGCAGTATCCTCAAAGTCCTCATCGTCGATGTGGTGCAAGGAACGAACCACTCTGCCCGACTTTGCAACCTTTGCGTTCTTATCGGGGCGTGAATTTACCTCACGCTCTGCCGCCTTATAGTCCTCATCGGTGAATACGGGGAGAGGCATAGCCTTTGAAAGTATAAACTGCTTTAAAAGTCCGAGCAAGCACTTGAATATCCAGTAAAGACCAAGCGCTGCGGGGTAAGTGAATGCCAAAAATACGCTAAACAAGGGCATAACGATATCCATAACGTTATTGGAGCATCCCGTTTGAGCCTGAGTTGCATCGTTCATAGGCTGATATATAAGCTTACGGTTGAGCTTCATGCTTGCAAAGTATGCTACGAAGGTAAGCACAGGAATTAAAACCACGAGCCAGCCTGCGATAGTCTGCAAGGACTGCGCATTCATACACTGCTGAGGTGTAAGAGAAAGGTCGAATACGCCGAATACGTTAAGATTAGGCATATTATCGTATATTTCCTGAGTAAATCCCTCTACGTTACGGAAAGCCTCGAAGGGCATTTCTGTTATCTTATTGAGAAGTCCCATAGTGCTTCGGTTTGAAGCTCCGCCAACTATTGACTGGATTTGAACAACGGCATCATCTGAAAGTCCGCTGATATACTTAAGCGGATTGATAACGACGTTATAAAGAGCCAACAAAAGCGGAAGCTGAATAAGAAGCGGCAAGCAACCGCTCATAGGATTGTAGCCCTCCTTCTGATAAAGCTCCTGAATCTCCTCTGTCATTTTCATCTGTGTCGGCTTATCATCTCTGCCCGAGTATTTCTTGCGGATAGCCTGCTCCTTGGGGCGAAGACGCGCCTGCTTGATTGATTTTTTCTGCTGACTGATACCGAACGGAAGCAATACTATTTCTACGAATATCGCAAAAATAAGAATAGCGAAAAGATAGTTTCCGCCAACTATTTTACTGCAAAGCTCAAGTACCCAGCCAAGCGGCTTAAATATAATATCCATTTATATTCCCTTTCTTTTTTATTTACTTGGGATTTTCATTGTGTTCTTCTGTTTTTTTCTCCGTACCGCGTTGATATTTTGGAATTTTCTTGTATTGGTTATATTTCTTGCTTTTTTTCTCGGGAACAGGGTCATAGCCCCATTTTCCAAAGGGATTGCAACGCAAAATTCGCCACACTGTAAGTCCAAATCCAACGAAAAAGCCTCGTTTCTGAAATGCCTCTACGGCATAGGCTGAACACGTAGGCGTAAACCTACACGTCGGTCTTCGTTTCAAAGGAGATAAAAACCTTTGATAAAAGCGGATAAGCCAAATGCAAACTTGCTTCATCTTGCTTTTTCCTTTTTTATTTTTTAGTTTTTAATTTAGTTTTTACGTTTTTAATATTTCTACACCTGTAAATAAATACGCAAGCGTCACCTATAAAGCTCGAGTGCCTTAAAAGCCTCGTCAAGCTCCTGTGCAACCTGCGTGCTTTTTTTACCGAGTATTGCGACACGCGCACCTATTACTATAAGATTTCCGCCCCGTATATGCGGCTTCACCGTATCAAATCCCGCTCTGATAAGCCTCTTTGCCCGATTTCGAGCAACCGCTCCGCCAAGCTTCTTTGACACCGAAAGACCTATGCGGTTAACGTACTTCTTTTCGGGATTAGCCCTCTTTAGCTTTTCTGCCGTAAAGTCACGAAGAACGTAAACGGTAACGAGCTTGCCAACGTAAGAGCGACCCTTTCTGTACGCCTTATTATAAAGGTGATGTTCCTTGATAGCCAAATTTTTCATTTTAACCTTTTTTAAGAACCTCCCTTTAAAATTTATAAAACTCAAAATTGATATTTTTTGCAAAAATCTTATTAAACTAAAAACCCCCGATTACGCGCTTGCGGTCATCGGCGGTTTTTATTCGTTGACTTACGCCAACATGATTAATAGGTCAATCTTTTTCTGCCTTTTGCGCGTCTTCTCTTCAAAACGTTTCTGCCGTCAGCAGTTGCCATTCTTTTTCTGAATCCGTGTTCTTTCTTTCTCTGACGCTTTTTGGGTTGATAAGTTCTGAACATTCTCCTGCACCTCCTTAAATTTGTCTTGATTCCGGATTATTGTGGAATATCCGGAAACGTTTCCGGAAGCGTGTTGCTTTTTTTAGCCTAATTAACGCTTTTACACAATGACAACATATATTAAACCATATTTTTACGATTTTGTCAATAGCTTTTTGCGATTTTATTTAAATAAATATTACGCAAATTAAATTATAACCCATTTACCGACCTATTTTTTGCCTGTTTTTTCCTGTTTTTATAACGTACAAATAAGCTTTTCGATTGCCGAATAGCCCTGCGGTGAAAGCTTTAAGCTAAGGTCTGCCTCGGAGCAAAGCAAAAGCGCTCGTTCAAATGACTCACGGCTTTTCACAGCGGTAACGCCCGCATAAAGCCTTACCTTATACTCATTCATTTTCATAGGCTTCAAAATTCGGGCTATTTCGGTAACGCTGTGACCCTCCTCCTGTAACGCCTTTATCGTAAACAAATCGCAGATAACTCTTGAAACCTCGGGCATAACGAAAATCGGGTCTATACGTCTGAATTTCATTACGTTAAGCGCATCTATCGCATCTGCGTACCTACCGTCAAGAATTGCATTTGCAAGCGCATAAGCATCCGACGTAAGCACCGAGCAGGCTACACGCTCAACGTCATCAAGAGTAACCGTATTTCGGTTATTTTGGAGAGCATAATAAGCAAGCTTTTCGGTTTCGTTTGAAAGCGTGAACATAGATTTTCCGCATTTTTCAATCAATTGCTCGCAGACCTCAGCCGTTGCGCTAACTCCGTTATGCTCAAAATGCTTTCCGACCCACGTCACAAGCCTTGCGCCCGTTATAGCGTCAAAATGCACCGGAGTCATAACCTCGGAAAGCGCGAGGAGCGCCTTTGAAGGCATTTTTGGTAAAATCCCCTCATCTATAAGTCCCGCGGGAACAGATATTATAAGCACGTTATAATCATATTCCTTTATAGCCGATATCGCCTCGATAAGCTCCTCAAATTCAGCGCCCTTAATCGAAGATATCGCAAGACCATTTATACTGACTATCTTTTTCTCGCTCATCATCGGGAGCGGCATAAGAGCATTTACTAAGGTATTTGGTGTATAATCGAGCGGGTCTATCTGTATATCGTTAAATATTGCAAACGAGGGGTCATCACATATAAGACCTCTTGCGCTTTTAAGCGAAAAGCTTTTCAAATAATCCTCGTCGCCAAAAAACAGATACGCTCCGTCAAGTCCCTTTTTAAGCTGCTTTCTAAAGGTGTCTTCCTTTATAATTTCCATAATCTAAAATCCTATCGCCTTACTTTATTGCGTTATTATTTGCCTATACTCTTTAAAAACGTCTGCTTATTATTTTTAACCGTATAAGGCAGCGTCAAGGTAACATCGGCATCCTTTGAAAGATAAACGTCCTTTGCCTTAGAGAGTGCCTCCCTTACCGCATCGTTGGAATACTGCTTTTTGGCATTAGCGGTATTTGACGGCCACAAAAGCGTAGCTGCGTTTATTTTCGTATAAAGGCTTGCGTGACCAGGGTACGTACCGTGGTGCGCTATCTGAACTATATCAGATTTCAAATAAGAGCCGTAATTATTTTGTAAAACCGTGCTTACCGTGTGCGTAGCGTCGGCAAGAGCAAGAATAGTCTGCCCCGCAACCTTAAACCGAACGACAAGCGACGAGGAATTTACATAATCAAGCTTTGAGGGTACAACGTCCTCAAAGGTGTAAAGTATTTCTGCGCTTGCAGAGCCGAAATTATAAACCTGACCCGTGTGCGGCTTTATTATTTTCGTCGTGCGGGAAAAATTAGAGTTAACGATACCGTCCAAGCCGTCGGTAACGCCCTCAAGTCCGCTTGCATTCTCCTCTTGCGTGGTATCGCTGTAAATTGCCTTAGTTGCGTAATTATAAAATATATTCTCAACGTCTACCGAATGAGCGTGCTTTTTAATAAAATAAGTAACCGCGTCCTGATGGTCATAATGGGGATGCGACACAAACCAAGCGGCAACCGTTATTTTAGAGCCTCTTGGCGATATCTCCCCAAGCTTTTTATAAAGCTTATCGTAAAGCGAAAATCCGCCGTCAAAAATTATAAACTTTCCGTTTGGAAGATGAATTATAAGTCCAAGTCCACAATCGGTATCCTCTCCCTGAGAGAGCATAGTAACGGTTACGCTCTTGTTTGTTTCGGGTGTTTTATCAACGTCCTTTGAGGGAATATCGTCAATAGGACCTGAGATTATTCTGACCGACGAGCTGCTCTTAGTAAAATATACGTTTATAGCCGTCATATTCTTAGTATATATACGGTAATAATTTCCGTTTACGTTATCACGCCTCGAATATTCGGTATATCCGCTTGATTTTAATGTGTTACAGTAGCTTTCATAGGTTGAAAGATTAGTGCCCTTCGCATAAAGCATTGTAGTATCGTCACCGCAATCGACCTTTGTTGTAGAGGTCGGATAGCTTGGAGCTGCCTCAAGCTTAAGCGAAGTCTTTTTCTCAACGGCAAAGCTACCGTCAACCCAGAAATATCCGTTTTCGTCGCTCTCGATTGCCGACATAAGCTCATTAACGAGCTTAACTCCCTCGCTTTCGGTAGAAAAATAAATAACCATTCGGTTTCCGTTCAATATCTGTATTCCGTAGGTATCGGCGTTCGTTCTCTCATATACCCAAGCAGACTCCTTATAAGAGGTTTCGCCCACTAAAATAACGTATTCATTTTTATTGTGCGACTCACCGTCCTTAAGAAAATCTGTGTTGGAGTCGACATTTACCTTAGTTTTATTACCGAGCGAGGTGCGAAGCTTTGTATAAACCGAGCGTTCTACATTCGTTGCAAGATTTGGCATTATAGCTCTTACCGTATATTTTCCGCCTTTTAATATAGGAAACTTTCCGTCATAAGCTTCACCGCTCGCAAAGCTTTCCTCCAAATCACTTTCACTGTCGCTTTCAAGCTCCTCCTCTCCGCAAGCCGAGAAGACCGAGATAAAGGTCAAAAAAGCAAGAACGAGCGCCAAAAGCCTTATAAATTTCATTTTCATATCTATCATCTGCGCCCTCCGTTATTGCATTTCGTATTTAAATTATACCAAAAAAATAAATAAGTGTCAAGATAGAGTCATTAAAGCAGTTGCGGAGAAGAAATTCTCTCCTCCGCAAAATTATCATTTTTTAAATCAAGCGCGTTTCCAAACCTTACCCGAATAAAGCATACCGAGATATACTGCCGCCTCGGACTTATCCGATAAATTTTCGGCAGAAACGGCAATACCGTCTGCGCTCCAGCCCGATGCTTTCTTAAACGTAATATTCTTAAGCGCAGGGCAATCCTTAAACGCATAAACGCCTATCATCTTTACACCGTTACCGATAGTTACGCTTGAAAGCTTTTCGCATCCTCTGAACGCATACTCACCGAGATATACTACCGTATCGGGAATAACTATGCTCGAAAGCGACGCGCAGGTGCTAAACGCCATATCTGCAATAACCTTAGTTCCAGCGGATACTGTATAAGTGCCACTTAAAGCGGGCTTTGCCGAAACAAGATAATTTCCAATATATAATACGTTATTATTCCAATTGGTTGATGTATTATAGTATTTAGTATTTCCAAATGCTAACTCACCTATATAAGTAATACCCTTTCCTGCGGTAATAGTCTTAAGCGAGGTTGCGTGCTGAAATGCCTTAGCATCTATACTGTGAACACTGTCGGGAATTACAACACCCGTAAAGGTCTTGCAATCGTAAAACGCCATTTCTGCTATGCAGGTAGTTCCCGCGGTAATAGTGTACGTTCCCGAAATATCGGTTTTTGCCTCAATAAGATTTGTTCCTATATAAAGCACCTTGTTTTTCCAGTTAGCCGTATCCTTATAATATGCGCTCTTATCAAAGGCATAATCCTCAATAATTCTTATATTGCTTCCAAGCTTAATTGAGCTAAGCTTGCCGCAATTGTAAAATGAGCCGTATTTAATAACCTCGACGTTTTTACCAAGCTCAATCGCAGTCAATGCCGAGCAATAACGGAAGCTATAATCTCCGAGGAATTTTAAATTTTTACCAAGCGTTACCGAAGTAATTCCACTGCACATAGAAAAGCCGTAATCGTCGATGTACTCAACGTAATCTCCAAGCTTTACCGATGTGATATTTTTATCATCTGCAAAGGCGCTGTATCCAACCTTTGTAACGGGAAGACCGTTATGACCGTCGATAACTATATTTTTTGAGGTAGCAGAGCCCTTGCCGACAACGGTATAGCTAAGCTTATCCTCGTTAAGAACGAATTTAAGTCCCTCGGTGCTTTCCTTTACGTTAAAGGTCGGCTTTTCGGTAGAGCCGCTATCGCCGCCCGAGTTATTTTCATTATTGGTATTGTTATTATCGTCGTTATTGTTGTTATTATTGTTGTTATTACCCTCGTCGGTAGCAGCATTTTCGTTGTTGCTCGGATTATCTCCGACAACGTCACTGTCACTGCCATTCCAAATATTCGAATCCGAGCCCGACTCGCCCTCACCCTCAACAATCTTTGCGCAGGATGCGAGAGAGATTATGAGAAACGCAGTCGCAATTATTATAGCTAAAAGTCTTTTCACCGTTATTACCTCCAACATTTATCCGTAAAAAGCCTTATTTAAACTCATACGCTTATATTATAACATCAATTTGCGTCTTTTTCAACCTCTAACGCAAAATTTCGTTTATTATAAGTAAAACGGCGCAGACTTTTTGTATAAACTAAACAAACAAATTAATAAATAATATTTTTAAAAAATCGTATCACGCGGTATCGCCTCACATTTCGGTCGAGCGCACTCATTACGGCAAAAAAAGAACCCTCCGCAGAGAGTTCTTTGAAATGGATTCGGGGAAACGCTTTTACTATTCCATCATTCCTTAATAAAATCCAAGCTATCAAAGCCAAGCTTTTCCGCTACGCTTTGCCAACGCTGACGCATATCGCTTTCGGGGTCCTCATAGAGAACAGGACGAAATCCTCCGACAAGATAATTTTTAATAGCGGGGAGTCTGTAATCGTCGGTCGTTAAAACACAGTAATCTATCCCTCTCTCCTCGGAAAGTCCCATAGCAAAGGAGAGCATTGCGTGACCTATGCCAAGATTGCGATGCTCGGGTATAGCGGCAACCATATGCAAATATCCGTTGTTTTTCTCTTTATTATGTATGAGCGCGCTTGTGGCTATTTTCGAGCCGTCGGGCGCTACCACGAAAAAGAGATCCTTTTCAAGCTCAATTCCCTTAACCGAGCGCATAACCTTTCTGAAAACCTCGTCATTATCAAGGCTTTTACACATATCCGCCTTGCGACAGATATCACACCAAGCGTCAACGTCCGCTTGACATTCGGTAAAAAAAGCAAACGAATATCCCTCGGGAAGATTTCGTTTAAGCACCTCTCCCTTAGGTCTTATCATTTTTAACTGTTTCATAAATCCAAAAATCTCCTTAGATTTTAATTATCTTTTCCTCGAGAGGCATATTTTTACGGAAATGCGGGATATCGATAGTACGTCCGTTATTTGCAACCGAAATAGAGGAAAGCAAAGCAACCGCAGTCCACTCACACGCCTCATAAACGTCTATTGCAGGCTTTTCACCCGTTCTTATAGCGCGGATAAAATCGTCAACTATAAAGAAATCTCCGCCCCAATGTCCCGCCTTAAGCTGCTCCTCGGTTGCGTTTCTGTATCGCTCGGGAAGATAACTGTTATATTCGGTGAGTGCTTGCCATTTCATTTCATAGCTTGGATTATTCTCGGAAATAAAGGAAACCTTATCTTGATCTCCAAACGCCGAGCAGGATTTCGTTTCAAATGCGCCCTTAGTTCCCTGCAAATGATAGTAAGCCGCTCTATGGGGTCTTGGCGAAACGCAGTCAACACGTATCTGCGCAAGCTTTCCCGAGGCAAGACGGCACATAGTGGTAGTTCCGCTATCCTGCTTCAGACCCGACGAACTATATACCCCCGGAGAAAAGCAAGAAATCTCGCTTACTCTGTCACCCGGAAACCACTGCATTACAGGTCCTAATGAGTGAGTGGGATAAAAAGAGCCTCTAACGCCACACTGCCAATATGAGCGCCAGCTTGTTTTTCCGTTTTTATATTTCATAAGCTGGTCAATGTTATGAAGATACATTCCCTCGGCATAATAGCACTCGCCAAAGAGTCCCGCCTCAACCATAGCCTTAACCGCTTGAATTTTCGGCATATAAATATAATTCTCGGCAAGCATATATACCTTTTTATATTTTTCAACCGTTTCACAAAGCCAGAAAAGCTCATCCATAGTAACGCCTGCCGTAACCTCGGACAAAACGTGCTTTCCCGCCTCAAGAGCCGCTATCGCCTGCGGAACGTGACACTGCATAGGCGTTGCAATAACGACGGCATCTATATCCGACTCAAGCATATCCTCATAAACGCGGTAGGTGTTTTTTACGTTAAGTCGCTTTGCCTCGTCTGCAAGCACGTCCTCGTCAAGATTGCAAAGCGCGGTTATTTCTACGTTAGGGCTTGACATAAATCCAAGAGCCAACGCCATACCTCTCGCTCCAACCATTCCAACCTTTATAGTTTTCATAATGACCTCCAAACTGATATTAATTAACATTACAGCTTATTATATCACATAACTCGCTTTAGTATCAAGTCCTTTCATTCGCTTTTTTATAAAATGACGCAAAAATTAAACAAATCATCTTTATTTATCATTATTTATTATTATTTTGCGTCTAAACGGGTTTTGTTTACAAATTGTTCAAAAAATAATAGTATAATAATCATATATAACGCAAAAAACGCTTTTGGAGCTTAAATATGAAAAAAATCTCTATTAAAACACTGTCAATAACGGCAATATCGGTAGCGCTTGTATCGCTTGCGCTAAGAATCATATCTCTATTTTTCTTCTACGATAAGATAGGATACTATAAATCGGGCGCAGTAGTTCCCCTTATAGCAAGCCTTATTCTCGGAATATCGATACTGTTTTTCCTTGTGGCGTCGATATTTTTTATCGACAAAAATCAAAGCATTGAAAACACGGGAAAGCTTTCGCAATATGCGGCGCTTTTGCCGATTGCCGCGCTGATAATTCACATATTCAAGATATTCTCCCCTACTTTCAACGATACAATGGTAAACAGGTATTTGATGCTCGCGAGCGCCGTTTTGTCGATAATTTTCTTTCTTTTAATTTTTATAGACAAGAAAAAATATAAAACAATAACCTTTTATATGGGTATCGGAGTGCTTTTGTACGTCTTTTTCTGTTGGATGTACGCATACTTTGAATTTTTTATACCGATAAACTCTATAAATAAAATACTATTCTATCTCTCAACGGCGGGAGCGTTATTGTTTATTTTCAATGAAATGTGCTTCATTTACGGCTTTGTAAGAGCAAGATTTTATTATTTCTCGCTTTTTTCTTCAATAATTATATTAACGGTAGCACCGTTATCGGCAATTATCGGATATTTGAGCGGAGCTATCGAGGGATATATTACGTTTGAGGCAGATATCTTCCTTTTTGCACTTCTTATATATGCAATAGCCCGACTTATAGATGCGCAAAAATCAAAAGCCGAAAAAATGCCCGAGCCGAGCATAACCGAGAACGAGCAAACGCAGGAGAGCCTTGACGATGACAGTAATTGACCGCATACAGTGGCTTCACAAAAAAATATGTGAGGACGCATATCCGAGCGCTATTGACCTTGCAAATAAGTTTTCTATTTCAAGACGGCAGGCTCAACGCGACGTAGATAAAATGAAAACTCAGCTCGGCGCGCCTATAATTTATTCGCACACCCGAGGCGGATACTATTATTCCGAGCAATTCACGCTTCCTTATATGCGTGAGTTTGAAAACGACTCCGACCTGCACGACGTATTAAGCTCAATTCGTGAAATAGAGATAGCAAACGCCGAGAGGGGTATGCTCCAGCTTCAGCTTCCCTACACGGCAATCCTTCACATTCCCGACAGAGCGACGGTTATAGAGCTTCGCTCGATAATCACAGAGGACCTACCAAGCAAAAATTACAGATGCGAATTTCAAAGCGTCGAGCTTTTCTTGGGAATACTTATATCCTCGGGAGCAAGGGTAAAAATAGTTGAGCCCGAATGGTTAAGAGAAAGGCTTATCGAGCTTGCAAATAACGCAATAAGCAACAATTCGGACACAGAAGAATAGTTTTTTTAGATTTTTTTAAAAAATTTTCAAAAACCTATTGACAAATAAAAATAATGTGATATAATAATCGATGTTATCCAAAGACAGCAGGTTACCGTAAAAGCCGAGCTTCCCTGCCGAGGAGATTTGATTGTGTATATTTTTTCATAATCTTTTTTCTTAGGCATGCTTGCGCTTACGCATATATGCTTACGGAAAAAGATTATTTTTTTTATACCTGCGTATTTTCAAACAGGAGGTAAAATAAAGTGCCCAGCAATTCTATTCTCGCACAAAAGCAGGCAATCGTTGCTGATCTTGCAGAGCAGTTGAAGAATTCTCCCGCAGGCGTAGTTGTTAACTACCAGGGTATTACCGTTGATGCTGACACAAAGATGCGTAAAGCGCTTCGTGAGGCAGGCGTTAAGTATACCGTTATGAAGAATTCCTTGACAGGCAGAGCTTGTGAAGAGGTTGGCTTAGGTGATATGAAGCAGTACCTTACAGGTATGACCGCTATCGCTATCGCAACCGACGATCCTGTTGCACCCGCTAAGGTTCTTAAGGAGTACGCTGATAAGATTGAAAGCTTCCAGATTCTCGCAGGATACCTTGACGGCGCGGTTGTAGACAAGGCAACCGTTGAAAAGCTTGCTGACATTCCCTCTAAGGAAGTTCTTATTGCCAAGTTCCTCGGCAGCATCAGATCGCCTCTTTATGGCTTTGCTTATGCTATCCAGGCTATCGTTGACAAGGACGGAGAGGGCGCAGAAGCAGCACCTGCAGAAGCAGCAGAATAATCCCGCTTCACTAAAGTCCGCATAAGGCGGCAAACACACAGCGCATAAGCGCAAAATAAAAAAAATTAAATTATATCCGATTAAGGAGGAATACGAAAATGGCATCTGAAAAGATCACAAACATTCTCGAAGAGATTAAGACTCTTACTATTATCGAACTCGCTGACCTTGTAAAGGCAGTTGAGGATGAATTCGGCGTATCCGCAGCAGCTCCCGTAGGCGTAGTTGCAGTAGCAGGCGCAGCAGCACCCGCAGCAGAGGAGAAGACCGAGTTTGACGTAGTTCTCGTTTCCGGCGGCGACAAGAAGCTTAACGTTGTTAAGGTTGTTAAGGAAGCTCTCGGACTTGGACTTAAGGACGCTAAGGATCTCGTTGACGGCGCTCCCAAGACTCTTAAGGAAGGCGCAACCAAGGACGAGGCTGAAGCTCTCAAGAAGCAGCTCGAAGAGGCTGGCGCAACTGTTGAAATTAAGTAATTTCACACCTACCTATTTGAAAGCATTAAACGCATCTGCTCGCAGGTGCGTTTTTGTTTTATAATATTTTAAAAAAATATTGTAAAAATCAAAATTTAATGATATAATTAATAGGTAGACATAAATTATAAAGCTTAGGAGGATAATAATGAAAAAGACTTTAGCTCTTATTTTATCAGCGCTTTTGCTTTTAAGCGCATTCACGTCCTGCAGTAAGAAGCCTCGCATTGAGGAAACCGAGGAAGAAACCAAGGTCGAGGCAACTATTGGCGACGGTGATAACAATAACAACGGCGACAATAATAACACTAACAACGATAACAATGATAACACCGATAACAACAATACCGACGATAACGGTGGTAATGGTGGTAATGGCGGTAACGGCGGTAACGGTGACAACGGTGGCAATACCGGTGACAACGGCGGCAACACAGGTGACAACGGCGGAAACACTGGCGATAATGGCGGCAATACCGGTGACAACGGTGGCAATACCGGTGACAACGGTGGTAATGGCGGTAACGGTGGAAATACCGGCGACAACGGCGGTAATAGCGGCGACAATGGCGGAAATACCGGTGACAACGGTGACAATACCGGTGACAACGGCGGCAACACAGGTGACAATGGCGGCAACACTGGCGATAATGGCGGTAATACAGGTGACAATGGCGGTAATAGCGGCGACAATGGCGGTAATAGCGGCGACAATGGCGATAGTGATGATGATACCTCTACGCCTAAGCCTATTGACAGTGCCGAGGCATTAAAGGATATCGTGCTTAACGGCAACTACTACCTCACGGGCGACCTCGACCTTAACGGTGCGGAATGGACTCCCATCGGTGACGAGAACAATCCGTTCACGGGTAGCTTTAACGGTAACGGCCATACAATATCCAATTTCGTAATAAATGACGAGTTAATGTTTGCGGGACTTTTTGGAGCGAACGCAGGAACGATTGAAAATCTTAAGCTTTCGGGCGTTACAATTGATATAACTAACAATTCTACCTCTCTTTACATCGGAGCATTGGTCGCAAAAAATACAGGTAACGTTAAAAAATGCTTTGCTGAAGGAAATCTTAGCGGAAAGGTAATTAACACTGCAACCGACAAGGCGGCATTTATCGGCGGCTTGGTTGGATATGATTACAAAGGCACTGTTGAAGAATGCGCGGCAACTTGTAAAATAAGCTCATACTCGAACTCCAACGGATCTTGTGCGGGCGGTTTGGTTGGATATACCTATCTTAGCAGCGTTATAAACTGCTATGCGACGGGCGACGTTGAGTCCTCTTACGATCTCGCAACCGAAGCGGAAAACAGCAGCACCGCAGGCGGACTTATCGGTCATAACCCAGGTAGCACCGTAAGAAATTGCTATGCAAGCGGTACGGTTATTTCTAAAGCATTAAAGGGCGGACTAAGCTTTGCGGGCGGTCTTATCGGTGACCATAGCCGCATTAACATAGGTACTTCAGATAATCCCGAGTACATCATCGGTGAAATTTCGGGATGCTATGCAATAGGTAACGTAATGTCAGAGGCAAAGTTAGGAGCTTCCGCTACAAACGGCAGCGCATTCTGCGGATATGTAAATCCCGAAACAACCGCAAGCCTAACGAATAACTATTACTGTGCAGAGCAAACGGTTAACTCCATCAGCATCTTCTCATACGGTGAGGAAAAGGCTCTTAGCGATATAAAATCCGAAGCATTCCATCTTGAAGCTCTCAAGTGGTCTGCCGACGTATGGAGCATTACCGAGGGTAATCTCCCCACGCTTAAGGCTTTAGCATAATAAAATAATAACCAACAAAAGGGGCTGCGTCATTTAGCGCAGAACAAAAACACAAAAAATATAAATAATAAAAAAATAGCTTTAACTGTGAATAAAAATCGCGGTTAAAGCTTTTTTTTGTAGGAATTTTCGAGATATACTCTCAAATTCCATTTTATATATGTTTTTTAGCCGCGCTTTGGCTCTCTGGAGTACCTTTGTACGCCGACGAGAACCAAATCACGACTTCTGCATCTGAATGACGCAGCCCCTTTATATTTTATCAATTTATAACGCTTGTATCAAAATCAAAGGTACGTTCTATCTCGGCTCTAAGGCTCGGATATCTTGAAAGGTCGGGAGATTTTTCCAAAATTGCTCTCGCCTCCGAAAACGCCACCGAAAGAAGCTCCACGTCGTCGCATACCTCGGCAAGCTTAAAGCTTATTCCTCCGCTTTGACGAAGACGAAAATCGTTTCGAGCCGCAAAAAAGTCACCAGGTCCTCGCATAGCAAGGTCCTTTTCGGCTATGTGATATCCATCGTGCGAGCCTTTAACGGTCATAAGTCGCTCTCGGGCGTTTCCGTTCTTCTTTATTGCATCCGAAACGAATACACAGTACGCCTTTCTTGAGCCTCTGCCTACCCTACCTCTTAATTGGTGAAGCTGAGAAAGTCCAAATCTCTCGGCATTTTCAACTATCATAAGCGAAGCGTTAGGCACGTTTACTCCAACCTCGATAACAGTTGTAGAAACGAGAATATCGGTTTTACCCGATACGAAGCGAGCCATTTTTTCTTCCTTTTCCTTTGGCTTTAGCTTGCCGTGAAGAAAATCAACGCAAAGGTCGGGGAATTTTTCGGAAAGCTCATCGGAAAACGCAATAGCCGATTTCATTTTTTTCGATTCGCCACCGTCGATAAGATTTCCCTCTACACCAATCTGCTCAATAAGAAGATTGCTCTCGGACTCACTCTCATCAACCGCAGGGCAAACAACGTAGACCTGACCGCCAAGCTCGACCTGCTTTCGGATAAATCCGTTAAGTCGCTCTCGGTAGCTCTCGTCAACCACAAAGGTATCAACCGCCTGCCTACCCGATGGAATTTCATCTATCATAGATATATCAAGATCACCGTAAAGAGCAAGCGCTAAGGAGCGCGGAATAGGCGTGGCACTCATAACGAGAGTATGCGATAAGGGATTTTTCTTTGCAAGCAACGACCTCTGCCCTACACCAAAGCGGTGCTGCTCGTCGATTACCGAAAGAGCAAGCGAGGAAAACTCAACACCCTCGGAAAGTATTGCGTGAGTGCCGATGACTATATCTGTTCTATCGCTTGAATTATCCTTTAAGGATGCGTATATCCTGCGCTTCTCCGCCGCCGTGGTTGCGCCGAGTAATAGCTCGCATTTCATTCCGAGCGACGAAAAAATATCACAAAGCGATAAATAATGCTGACGCGCAAGTATCTCGGTGGGAGCTAAGAGCGCCGCTTGATGTCCGCTTTGAACCGCAAAAAGCATAGCCGCCGCCGCGCAAACCGTCTTTCCGCATCCAACGTCACCGATAACTATTCGGCTCATAGCGGTATCCCTTTTCATATCCTTTTCTATCTCACCTATAACTCTCAACTGAGCCGAGGTAAGAGAATACGGCAAAAGTCCAAGCAAGGCATTTATGTCGGTATTAGCGCACGGATAAGCGGCAGAGCGCGCACCTATCGCTCCGACAATTAAAATTCCAAGAGCAAAATTAAAAAGCTCGTCAAAAATAAGTCGCTTTTTAGCCGCCGCAAGAGCCGAAAAGCTTTCGGGAAAATGTATATTTTTTAAAGCAAAGGAGCGCATACAAAGCTTATACTTAAGCCTTATATCCTCGGGCAGATTATCGGTAAGCTCTCTGTCGCAGGCGGCAAGAACCAAAGCCGAGCGCACGTCCTTTGATATCTGCTTTTGCGATATTTTCCCCGTTACACCGTAAACGGGAATAAGCGACGGCAGCTCTGCGCTATCACTGTACGGCTCATATACGGGCGAGCTTAACGTAACACCGCGAGTGCTTTTGTCGAGTCTGCCGTAAAACCTAAAGGTAGAGCCGACGGTAAAGGTGCTTTTCAAATAATCCTGATTAAAAAATACGACCTCGCACTGAGCGCTCTCATCATATGCTCTAAACTTAGTTACAGTTCTGTTTCCACTTAGCCGAGCGGTCCTTGGAGCTGTCGAAACGGTAAGAATAAAGGCGTGCTTTTCATAATCGTCAACCTCGCATAGCATCTTTATATCGCCTCTGTTCTCATATCCTCGGGGATAATGCATAAGCAGGTCGGAAACGGTGCTTATGCCAAGCGACGCATACGCCTTTGCTCTTGCCTCGCCAACACCGTAAAGCTTTTTTATATCGATATCAATATAACTCATACTATCCCCCCTTTTTTAGTTACAATTATTATACAACAAAACCAAAACACATGTCAATAGCTTTAAAGGGCTATAAAGCCAAAGCAAAGGATTTATTTTTGTTAAAAATTCACTAAATTTGTTTAATTATTTTTTTGTTGTTGACAATCGACTTGATTTGCGGTATAATATAATAGAATATGTAATTATACCTAAACGGAGGTTATAAATTATAATGAATATAACGAAAAAAATATTTGCGATTCTCCTTGCGGGACTCTTAACGCTTAGCCTTGCGGCTTGTGGGGACAAAAAGGAGGACGAGGAAAACAATAAGGAATCCTCGGTAATAGAGCAAAACTACATCGAAGAAGCATCAAATAAGGGTAAATTTGAATACGCCCTTAACGTAGAGGGCGACTATGAGCTTATTAAATATGAGCCTTATGACGTTACTGCTAATGATATTACACTTCCTAAGGAGGTTAACGGCAGAGATATCGTCGGTATCGCCGCTAACGCATTTACCGAAGCGGCAAGCTCTATAAAGAGCGTTACCGTTCCCGATACATACAAATATATCGGAGATTACGCATTCTACGATTGCGACTCGCTCGTTTCTATTAAATTGCCCGCAACGCTTGAACAGATTGGCGTTAGCGCATTCAGAAGCTGTGACATTCTCGCAGATTTCACAATGCCTGCAGGCGTAAAGGTTGTTTCCGAGTATGCATTTATGGATTGCAAGGCTATAAAAGCTCTTGACCTTTCAAGCGTTACCGAGATTAATAAGGGCGCATTCTTAAACTGTGCGGCGCTTGAGGGCATTACCCTTTCCGATAAGCTTGAATACGCTACAAAAGAGGCGTTCTACGGATGCGATGCTCTCGTTTACAACGAGGAAGCAGAGCTTAAATATCTTGGAAACGATGCAAACAAGACAATTCTTCTCGTTTCTCCCAAGTCGCTTAACGTCACCGAGTGCGCAGTTAGCGCAAGCACAAAGGTAATCGCAGATTCAGCATTTAACGCTTGCGAGTATCTCACAAAGATTACACTTTCCGACTCTGTAAAGGTTATCAACGGAACATCGTTTACAGGCTGCACAGAGCTTAAGTTCAATAAGGTTGAGAACGGACTTTACCTCGGAACTGAGGCTAATCCTTATATGGTGCTTATCGAGCTTGATATACACACAGTTGAGGACTTTAAGCTTAATAAGGATACAAAAATAATCGCAAAAACCGCATTTGCTAAATGTACTCTCCTCGAGGATATCAGCTTTGAGGGAGCAGAGGCAGATTGGCAGGCAATCATTAAGCCCGCAGATTGGAACGGCGACCTCACGGTTAACGTAACCTGCTCGGATAAGATGATTACTGTTCTCGGTTAATAATTTATTATAGTTAAGTTATATTTAAATCGAGGAAGCTTTCTTAGAAAAAAGGTCGGTAGTGCCGAAAATAATAGTTGTTTTTTGTGTCGGGGGATGTTTGACTTCATCCCCCGATTTCTTGTATATAGAAAAAGAGGAAGACTTGCCACGCAAAAATCTTCCTCTTTATATTTTTTATATTTTTTATATTTATTCTTTTATATTTATTACTTAAATTTGGGGAAATCTTGCAAAAGCCGCCTCAAGCTCCTCGTCGGTAGGACGGTAATCACCAAGCTTTCCATCATGGAACTTCTCGTAAGACATCATATCAAAGTATCCCGTTCCCGTAAGTCCGAATACGATAGTCTTTTCCTCGCCCGTTTCCTTGCACTTAAGAGCCTCGTCAAGCGCAACCTTGATTGCGTGAGAGCTTTCGGGCGCGGGAAGAATTCCCTCTACCCTTGCAAAATACTCTGCCGCCGCAAATACAGAGGTCTGCTCTACCGATACTGCCTCCATAAGTCCTTGGTCGTAAAGCTCGGAAAGCGTAGGATTCATACCGTGGTAACGAAGTCCGCCCGCATGGCTTGCCGCAGGAATAAAGTTACTTCCAAGAGTATACATCTTAACAAGGGGGCAAATCATTCCCGTATCGCAATAATCGAATACGTATCTACCGCGTGTAAGACTGGGACAAGACATCGGCTCAACCGCAATAAAGCGATAATCTGCCTCACCGCGAAGCTTCTCGCCCATAAAGGGAGCGATAAGTCCGCCAAGGTTAGAGCCGCCACCTGCGCAACCAATAATAATATCGGGCTTTATGCCGTATTTATCAAGTGCTACCTTTGTTTCAAGTCCTATAATAGACTGATGAAGCATTACCTGATTAAGCACGCTACCGAGAACGTATCTGTAACCGTCCTTCTTAGAAGCCGCCTCTACCGCCTCGGAAACTGCGCAACCAAGGCTTCCCGACGTACCGGGATGCTCGGCAAGTATCTTTCTTCCAACCTCGGTTTCCATAGAGGGCGAGGGTGTTACGGTTGCTCCGTAGGTACGCATAACCTCACGTCTGAAGGGCTTTTGCTCATAAGAGCATTTAACCATATATACGTTACAGTCAAGGTCGAAATAAGCACACGCCATAGAAAGCGCCGTACCCCACTGACCTGCTCCCGTTTCGGTAGTAACTCCGCGAAGTCCCTGCTTCTTTGCGTAATACGCCTGCGCTATTGCGGAATTAAGCTTATGGCTACCGCTTGTGTTATTACCCTCAAACTTATAATATATCTTTGCGGGAGTCTGCATCTTCTCCTCAAGGCAATACGCTCTTATAAGGGGCGCGGGACGGTACATTTTATAAAAGCTTTGAATTTCCTCGGGTATGGGGAAATAAGCGGTTGTATCGTCAAGCTCCTGCTCAACAAGCTCACGGCAGAAAACCTCGGAAAGCTGCTCTGCGCTCATAACCTTATGAGTTTCGGGGTCGAGCAACGGCTCGGGCTTTTTCTTCATATCCGCCCTTACGTTATACCATTCCTTTGGCATCTCATTTTCATCAAGATAAATTTTGTAAGGGATCTTCTTTTCTGACATAATTCTTTTTCCTTTCTTGTAAAGGGGGCATAAAAAACAAAAAACGCCCCGCAAATTTCTTTGCCGGGACAGGATTTTTCCTGCGGTGCCACCCTGCTTGATGCTTAGCATCCACTCACGCGTACTATAATACGCCGACCAATTACGGAAGGTCAACCGTCTTGCATACTCCGCTAAGCGTTTCAGCTTGCCCTCAGAGGTCCATTCGTACTGCTCCAAAATATTGCGCTCACACCGTCCGCAACTCGCTGGAAGTTGATTTTCAGCCTACTTCTCCTCATCATCAGTTTAAAAAAATTATAGCACAGACCGCCGATTTTGTCAATATATTTTTCAATTTTTTTATATCTCTCACAAAATACCGTCATAAATATATTAAAAAGTATTAAAAATATTGCAAAAAGATTGAAAATATAGTGAAAATGTGCTATAATTGACTTATAAATTTTAATCCAAGGAGAACCCCTATGAGCACAAAATCACTTCCCGAATATATGCATTGTTACCCGACCGTTATGGCTGCGGCAAAAAGCTATTTTATCTTCGTTCCCTTTGACGGAGAGGTAATTATGTGGGTGACTGTTAAAGATAAGACCTATTATGACGATTGCAACGGTATTTTCCGTTCCAATACCCGTATGCACAAGGTTGAAATTCCCTGCAAAATTCTTGACGAGGCAGGCGAATACACCGTACACTATATAAAAATGATTGACCGCCGCCCTTACTTCCCGTTAAGTGAGGATGAGCGCTCGCTGACCGTAAGCTTCCGTCCCGTTCCGACCGACAGAGAAATAAACATCTACCACATCGCCGACGCTCACAACCTCGTTGACGAGCCGGTAAGCGCAGGACGCTACTTTGGTGACAAGATAGACCTTCTCGTTCTCAACGGTGACATTCCTAACCATAGCGGAGATATTGAAAACTTCAACGCAATATACGAAATAGCATCGGCTATAACCTATGGCTCTTGCCCCGTAGTTTTTGCGCGCGGAAATCACGATACAAGAGGTATTCACGCAGAGGATATGCCGAACTTCATTCCTACCGTTAACGGAAAGACCTATTACACCTTCCGCGTAGGCTCTGTTTGGGGACTTATTCTCGATTGCGGTGAGGACAAGATAGACGGTCACCCCGAGTATGGCGTAACGGTATGCTTCCATCAGTTCAGACTTGCGGAAACCGAGTTTATTAAGCGTGTTATTGAAAACGCAAAGGACGAATACGAGGCAGAGGGCGTTGAGCATAAGCTTGTAGTTTGTCACCTTGTATTTACCAACACATACGAGCCTCCATTTGATATCGAGCAGGACACCTACTCGGAATGGGCTCGCCTCCTCCGAGAGGAAATAAAGCCTGACCTTATGCTTTGCGGTCACGAGCATCACACAAGCATCTACTACAAGGGCTGCCCCGCAGACCACAAGGGTCAACCCTGCCCCGTTATCGTTGGCTCACGTCCAAGATTTGCCAACAAGGAAAAGGAACGCCCCGCAGGATTTACCGGTTGCGCTCTGACACTTAACAAGGATACCGCAAAGGTTATCTTTAACAATCACGAGGGCGAAATAGTTAAGGAAGAAATAATCGATATTTCAAAATAATCCCATAGCAAAAGGAATTTATTAATATTATGAAGAAAATTTTATCATTTGCTTTAGCGCTCATCATTTGCGTGTCGCAGCTTGCATCTTGCAACAAAAATTCCGAGCCTGACGTTCCCGACGCATCGGATAGCGAATTAGTTACCGAGGCGACCGAAGCTACTGATGCAACCGAAGCTACTGATGCAACCGACAAAAATGACAGCTCCGATAAGGACGAACAGCCTAAGGATGAAGAGCCTAAAGACGAAGAACCTAAAGACGAAGGACCTAAAGACGAAGAGCCTAAGGACGAAGAGCCCGATGAGGACTCCAAGGAAGAAGAACCTCAAATCGACCCAAGTCGCATTGTAAACGTTACACCCACGAATTTTGCGGCTAAATTCTCACCTGAGAACGAGGCTCTCCTTGCAGAAATACTCGCGTCGCCCATAAAAACCGTGAGCGTTGAAAATATTCTTCCCGCTATGAGTGTCGCACACGCAAAAAAATATGCGGCGGGTGACGGTGGATATACCTATATATACGAAACCGTCGGAAAAGCAATATATGACAACTGCTGCTCTATCATTTCCGCGGCAGGCTTTGCAAAATACACCGAAAACGAAACAGTTGCATCCTCCTCGCCAAGCTGGAAGATATACAACTACTCAACAACATTTGTTTCCACCGAGGCGCAGATAGATATAGACCTTCATACCGGAACAAGCCGTATGTATATAAACGTCACACCACGTTCCTCATCCATACTTCCGCAAAGAGAGGCAACCTCCTACGTTAAGCCCGAGGGAAATTACCCGACTGTGTGGGTTCAATACGGTCTTGAGGATTTTGGAAACGAGGAATCATCTCTTGGATATATAATTCGAGTTGCCGACGGTAGCTTTGTTATCTTAGACGGCGGTGAATATATAGACGGTGTTGAAATAAGAATGTATGAAATTCTTAAAAAATTAGCTCCCGACCCCAATAACGTAAAAATTTCCGCTTGGATAATCACGCACGCACACGGCGACCACGTTGGCGGATTTATAAAATTCGCAGACAGATATTCAAACGACTCAACTATAAAATTAGAGCAATTCGTATATAACTTCCCTGACGATTCAAAAATACTCGATTATTGGGACAAGGAATTTCAAAATTGGGCAAGAACACGAGCAAATAGCCTTGGCGCGCAAATGCTTAAGGTACACACGGGTAACGTGCTTTACTATGCAGATATAAAAATAAACGTTCTCTACACTCAAGAAAACTATCTTGCGGCTAACGCAGACGGTATAATGGGTAATTTCAACGGTGCTTCTATCGTTACACAATTCGTAATGGCAGACGGAACTAAGCTTCTCATAGGCGCAGACCACCCCGTAGACGACTACTATAACGGCTACAATTGGTGTGAAAACGCGCTTGTAAAATGGTACGGAACGGCTCTTGAAAGCTACGTTGTATCAACCTTCCATCACGGATACGGCGGAGGAGCAGACGAAAAGATTTACGGTGTGATAAAGCCTAAATTAGTTCTTTGGTCTGTTGACGGCGCAAGAATAACCGCCTCGGCAACGCCTCTTACTCAAGTTCCTCACAATGCGTATTTCACCAAGAATGCGCAAGCTAACGGTGTTGTATATTACACCGCAAAAGGAACGAGCGTTACAATTCTTCAGTTTGCTAACGGCGCTCCTACCGTAACCTATTACAACAATTATAACGAATTTCAGGCATCTTAAAAAAACACGGTAAAGGAGAACGCTATTATGAAAAAAATTATAACAGTTATTTTAGCAATTTTACTTTGTCTTTCGATGCTTCTTTCCTGTACAAAGGATACCGTTTCCGATTTTACCGACGGTAGCGCAAAGCAAAGCGAAAATCAAACCGAAAAAAGCGAAAGCGAAACGTTAAAGGAATCAGTCAAGGAAGAAGCTCCTAAAGACGAAAATCCTAAGGATGAAGAGCCTAAGGAAGAAACTCCCAAAGATGAAGAACCTAAGGATGAAGAACCCAAGGAGGAAGAACCCAAAGAGGAAGACCCCAAGGACGAAGACCCCAAGGTTGAGCCTACAATCGTAGACCCCACCGTTAATATAAACGGAGTTACTTCAAAATGGTCACTCGCCGAGGGTATCTGCAAGACCTTTAACACCGGTTCATCTGCCGCTAATACAATATTCGAGGTAAACATCCCCGTAACCGAGGCAGGAAGCTATACCTTGAATTTCAATGCTAATCTCGGACTCACGAGAAGCTTTACGTCAGGCTCAAGAACTGCTTCCCTCTCATTACCCAAAACGGTATTCAAGGAGGGCGAGCCTATTCCCGTTTTATATAGCTCAAGCGGACTCGGAGCGTCAACAACTCGTCCGTGGATAGGCATAACGAAAAACGTTGGCGGATTAGATAAATATATTTCCTGGGAGTACGTTGAAGCAAATTACACAAGCATTCTCAATGCGGCGGCTATGACGGGTCAACGCGAGGACGATAGCGTTGCATCTTACGTCAATCTTCCCGCAGGCGAGTATAAGCTTCATTTCATCACCGCAGGAGGCATGGATACAAGAAAAAGCAGCAACTGGCTTATCGGTGAGCCTATAAATATTTCCATTGTCGGAAAGAACAGCATCGGAACTACTGTTACAAGAAGCGGCTCGACTTACGGAAACGCAAGCCTTACCGTTAAAAACAACATTTTTGTTCAAGGCGAAAGCGTTTTAGTAGATTTTATCGCAAACGGCTTAAAAATCAACTATGCCGAGTATTCCCCTTGGGTTGGAATTAGTAAAACCTTTGAGGTAAACAACGCTTTCTACGATTATTACACTCACTGGTATTATACAGAAACAACGCAAAGCGGAACATTCGCTTTCAGACATGATACAGGAAATTATGCGCAGGGCAGCGTTCCGGTTAACGTAGAAGCATACAGAACACTCCCCGTGGGCAGCTACAAAATACATTATGTAAACGGTCCAAGCTTCCTAAACTGCAGTAATTACCTTGAAGCGATAGGCATAAACGTAGCGCCCTTGGCTACCTTAAACGCAAGCATTAGCGGCTCATCGGTTTTAAATACGAGCGACCCCTACGATATTCAAAGCGTTAGCGAGGCTATAACCGTTACCGACGAGGACATCGCAAGGGGATACGTTACCCTTAGCTTCTGCTTTGGTGCATTAAGCTCTAATACAAATTATTTCCTTTCGGTTAACGACGTTTCATTAATCAAGCAATAAAATAAATAAAATCAAATTGTCATAATTTTTCAATTATAAAAATAAATTCTCCGAGCAAACTAAAATCAAACGGAAAATTCCGTTTTAAGGAGGATATCAACAATTATGATAATGGATAGAATTGCCTTGATAATTACCGTCATAGGCGCTCTTAACTGGGGTAGCATCGGTCTTTTCGGCTTCGACCTTGTCGCTTGGATATTCGGCGGTCAGGAGGCTATCGGAAGTCGAATCGTTTACACCGTCGTAGCGCTTGCGGGTATTTGGTGTATCTCGCTTATTTTCAGAGCAAGAGAACGCTTCCACGCACTTGACGAATAAAAATTAAAAAGAAAAAAGACTCTCTTTGACTTAGAATTTGCTAATCACAAAAATTCCAAGCCGAAGATGAGTCTTTTATTTATTTACGAATATTATCAATTAAAGCTATTATGTATTATCAAAAATTCAACCGTTTTATCATAAAGCATCGAATCGTAAACAAGCTCGGAAAGCTCCGCTCTTACATACTCCTCTGAATACTTGTAGCTCTCGGCATACCTCTTAACGTACTTATCAAAAAATGCATTTTTTTCCTCGTCGGTAAGCGTTATACCCTCTTTTTTGCGTATAAGCTCGAAAATAAGGTCCTTTTTTACAAGGCTTTTTGCATCTGCCTTCATAGTTACGTTATCCTCGCCAAGCTCGTCGAGCATAGCCTCGTACGGCATATCAGCTTCGTCGGCATAATGACGGTACTGCTTTTTGAGCTGCTCAAAATAATAATTAACCGTACCCTTGGGATATTTTTTTACACTACTTTTAGCCACGATATGAGAAAGCAAAGCCTCCTCCTTGGTTTGCGAGTCGAGTGAAATCTCAAGATTTTTATATTGACAAAGCGACACGCATTTCTCAAGCTCCTCAGCGGACATATCGGATATTTCAACGCTTACGTTACCCGAACATGAGGAGAGCGTCAAAAGCAATATCAAAGCCGCTATTATCAAATTTAATACACGTTTAGCCATTATAGCACCTCCGTTTTAAGGTTTTCACTTAAAAAATGAAAACAAAAGAATAAAAAGAAACAGTAGCACTAAAAAGCTTTAGCCTACTGTGTTCTTTTATGGATTACTTGCTCTCTTCAACAGCGAGAACCTCTTTACCTGCATAATAACCGCAAGCCTTGCATACACGGTGGCTCTTTACAAACTCACCGCACTTGGGGCACTTTACCATGCCGGGAAGAACGAGCTTCCAATTGTTAGATCTTCTTTTGTCTCTGCGAGCCTTAGAAACTTTTCTCTTTGGTACTGCCATAATTACACCTCCTCAAAAAGTGGATACACCTTTTATCAGTTTATATAAATTTATTTTTTGTCTTCTTCATCATCGTTGTCAAACAACCCTGCAAGAGCCGCAAACTGTGGATTTATCTCCCTTGTGGGACATCCGCAATCGCCCTCACTTCTCGGCTTTCCGCACTTAGGACAAAGTCCCTCGCAATCCTCCGAGCAAAGCAATCTGAACGGGAAGCTCAAAATAAGCTCCTCGCAAAGAGTATCGTCAACCGAAAGCTCGTGACCGTCGATAACGACGTATTCGTCCTCAAGCTCCTCAAGACGCTCCTCGTCAATCATTCCCTCAGTGGTAACGGTACGCTCAAAGTCAAGAGAGAAAACTCCGTCAACCGGAGCAAGACATCTTGCGCATTTTCCGTGATAGGAAAGCGTTGCCTGAAGCTTTAGGCGCATATAACCGCTATTATCGGTGAGAACACCGACAACGTGGGCATCGTCAAAGCTTACCGAGTCGATTTGTTCGGGAGAAAGCATATAGTCTATATCGATCTTTTTTACCTCACCGCGAAGAAGCGGAGCAACGTCAAGGACCATATTTCCTCCGTAATATATTGCTTAAATTCTGCTTGACACAAAATGTGACGTTAATATTATAATAGATTTTTCCTTAATTGTCAAGGGTTTTTTTAAAATATCTTCATTATAAAAATATTTTATTTGTTTTTTTCTATATTTTTTGCAAGCTATTTACTTTTTTGCCGCTTATATGTTAAAATATAATAAGAAATCAATTAAAATCACGGAGGGCGCTATGCAAAGCTATACTCATTTTTCATTTGACTCGTTCCCAATAGATATATTACCGAAAAGAGCCGAGCGCTCCTGCAAGGGCGACTACGGACGCGTCCTCTGCATTTGCGGCTCTTACGGAATGTCGGGAGCGGCGTATCTTTGCGCAAAGGCTTGCTACCGAGTGGGCGCAGGGCTTGTTGAAATCTTCACGCCCGAGGAAAACCGTTCGGTGCTTCAAGCACTCCTCCCCGAGGCGATAGTAACGGCATACAATGAGGAAAATATGGCCTCGCTTTTGCAATCGTCGATAAAAAAAGCAAGCTGTACGGTTGCAGGCTGCGGACTTTCCGTCACACCCACCTCACGCAAGCTTCTTGAAAGCCTTTTGCATAGCGTTGACACGTCAAAAATGCCACTTATTCTCGATGCCGATGCTCTTAATCTCGTTTCACTAAATCCATCGTTTCTAAAATACATCAAAGGAGCAATAATAACGCCTCATATGCTCGAATTTTCGCGTCTGTCGGGCGTTTCCGTTCAAGAGGTGTTGGACTCGCCCGAAGCGTACGCCTTTGATTATGCGCAGAAAAACTCGCTAATATGCGTGCTTAAGGACCACAACACTGTAATAAGTGACGGCAGTAGCAGAATATATATCAACACTACGGGAAATAGCGGAATGGCTACTGCAGGGAGCGGTGACGTGCTAAGTGGAATTATCGCAGGGCTTGCCGCTCAAAGCAGGTCCGCAAGCCTCGATATTGCCGCCCTCGGAGTATATATTCACGGTCTGTGCGGAGATATTGCCGCGCGCAAGCTCTCGGAATATTCTCTTATGGCAAGCGATATCATAGACGCTCTGCCCTGCGTGCTTAACAATATTTAAAATTATCCCTTATCGCTCCTCGCCTATTCCCGCGGTAAGCTTAATTAAAAGCGAGCGGTTGTCGGGTTGAGATTTAGCGTCAAGAGCGGCGCGGTTTCTGCGAATTTCACCGCATTTTTCGCATTTATGAATTACGATAAAGCCACGCTTCGGGTCGGGCTCGGTTCTGATTGGGCGCAAAAGACCTCCGCAATCGTTTGCTCGGTCACCAGGATTAATATCAACGTGAAGCGACCAAAGGCAAAACGGACAGTGATTTCGCGAGCTTGTACCCATAGGCAACACCTCCTTGCCGCAGTGACGGCAGATAAAGGCTTCATCCTTTTTGGTAAATCTTTTTTGTTCCATAAAACACCTCAAAAGTGCAAAAATTCATTCTCCAAGCGCTTTTCTATCGTCGGACGATAATTCAACCGTTATATTTTTCATCGCAGGGTCATAAAGCAAAAGCGCTCCGTAGGGCGACTCGTTATAGTCAAGCCCCTCGTTATAATAGAACTGCGCGTGAATAGCTATAAGCGAATTTCCCGCCATAAGCTCCTTTATATCCACAGGCTCGTCGGCTTCGTCAAAGTAGAATGTATAGCGATAAAAATTGTAAAGAGTAGTCTTATCCTTGCCAACGGCGTGACCCCTGCAACGAATCTTTTTTATATTTTCCGAATTTGTAAATTCGTTATCCTCAAGATTATCGGGAGTAAGGTCGATATAAAGCATAATGCTGACGTCAAAATAATCTCCATCTCTGTCGGGAATTTCCTCGAGAGATTTATCTGTCGCTAACGATTTAAGCGTACTGTTATTGTATCTAAAAACAAGCTGAAGCTGATTTGCGTCGGGAATAAAGGTATAATCGGGAATAGCGAAATAGCCCGAATTGTACTCGGCGCGCGTAATTATATCTTGATTTTGCTTAAACATATAAAGCGACTCGCCCTGCTCGGAATAAACCGACAAAAGCCTATCATTTGCCGAAAGTCTGTCTATTTCCTTAGGCGTACCCGTTGAAAAGACCCTCCAAAGCATAAATGCGCAGACCGCTAAAACTATACATCCGCAAAGAAAGCCAAAAACCCTCCAAGCTCTTTTAATTCCTACCCAAACTCTTGACATATGCGCTCCTTTTAGTTATAATAATATATTATATCACTTAATTGTTAAAATTTCAAGTACAAGAGGTAAAATATGACGCTTTACGAATATTCGCCGCCAAAATCCAATAAAAAGGCGACGGGAATAATATTAATTTTGTTTTCGCTTGCGGCAGGACTGTTTATGTTTACAATACTTTTCCCCGATATTCTATTTAAATGGGCGATACAGCTGATTGCGGTTTGCTCGTTCGTTGCGGTAATATTCATAATATCACGCTACGTCGCAAAATCATACGTTTATGCGGTAGAAAGAAATGATAACGGAAATCTTGACCTAACGGTGACAGAAATAACCAACGCAGGGCGTACCAAGATAACGGTTTGCAGAATAGGAATTGCGAGCATTGAGAACGCATATCTGCTAAGACGCTCGATTTCGGAGCATTCCGAGAAAATAAAATCAATACAAGGAAACGCCAAGAAGGACGGCAGAAAATTCTTCAACTACTGTCCCGACGTAAATCCTGACGAGGTATGTATTTTGCTCGTTGAGGAATGCGGAGAAAAATTTTTACTCAAGCTCTCCCCCGACTCGACTCTTTGGGGATACTTAAAAAAATAAATAACCTGATAAAGCATATATGGGAGGGCAGATTGCCTTCCCGTTTTTATTTTAAAGTAAAAAATCCCCCTCGGAAATTCCGAAGGGGAAATTTTATTTAATTACTTAGAATTAGGCTCATATCCGTTGAAGCCGTAGGTCTTTACGATGGTGGGGTAATCCTTGTAGGATACGTTTGCATCATAGGGGCCCTTACCCGAAACGTACTTCTTGGATGTGTACTGATACATACCGTACTTCTTGCTGTAGCTTGCGTTAAGCGAGGTGTAGGTGTTATCGTAGTAGTGAGCTACCCAGAACTCATACTTAGCGCAAATCTCGGACATAGGAAGCTGAGTGGACTTGTACTGACCTGTATACATACCGGAGAGGTAGCCCTTTGCAGCAATCATATCCATAAACTTCAAGCAGATGTTCTTTGCAGTTGTCTTGCTAAGACTTGTCTGTGAGGGGTCCTCGTAGTCGAAGTAAATCGGATACTCGAACTTCTTACCCTTTATCCAAGAAAGCATATTGTTTGCATCCTTCTCTGCCTGAGATACGTTGAGAGCGTAGGAGTAGTAGTAAGCACCAATCTCAAGGCCTGCGGATCTTGCCTCGTTATAGAACTTATCGAAGCAGGAGTCCTTACCCTTGGTTGTACCTGCGCGGAGGATTACATAGGTGTAGCCTGCTGCCTTAACCTTCTTGAAGTCGATATTACCGGACTGCCAAGAGGAAACGTCAAGACCCTGAGCCCAAACCTTACCTGTTCCTGCCATACCGCCCTTATAGCCTCTGCTATAACCTGTGCCGGGTACGTTAGATACGGGGTTTACGTCGAAGTAAATAGATGTTTCTGTGTTAGGACCAACAATGCCGTCAACGGTGAGTCCGTTTTCGTGCTGATATGCTCTGATAGCCGCAACTGTTGCGTTACCGAGAATACCGTCGATGCTACCGTCATAGTAGCCGAGCTTCTTAAGGTCCTGCTGAAGCTTCTTTGCCTTGTTAACGATAGATGTCAAGGTGTTAGGACCTGCGTTACCGTCAACTGTGAGTCCGTTCTCTCTCTGATATTCCTTAACTGCCGCCAAGGTCTTTGCGCCGAACGAGCCGTCGATAGAGCCGTTGAGGTGTCCGAATACTACGAGAGCCTTCTGAAGATGCTCAACCTGAATACCGCTTGCACCCTGCTTAAGCGACTGATTTGTCTTGAACTCCTCAGATGTAGAAGGAGTTGAAGGAGTCGAGGGTGTAGAGGGAGTCGAAGGAGTTGAGGGGGTCGAAGGTGTAGAAGGAGTCGAAGGAGTTGTAGACGTATTCAACTTAGCTACCGCCTTAGAGATTTCGCTAAGAGTCTTAGGACCTGCAACGCCGTCAACAGTGAGATTGTGAACCTTCTGGAATGATCTAAGAGCCGAAAGTGTGCCGTCACCCAAGGAAACGTCGATAGTTCCGTGGTAGTAGCCGAGCTTCTTAAGGTTGATCTGGAGGTTAGCGCCCTTATTCTTCATAGAAGTAAGAGTCTTGCTACCTGCCTGACCGTCTGCTGCGAGACCGTTCTCGTTCTGATATGCCTTTACTGCTGCGAGAGTAGCATTACCGAAGCTACCGTCGATAGAGCCGTCAAGGTATCCGAATACCTTAAGTATCTGCTGAATGTATCTTACCTGATCACCCGAGCTACCCTTAACGAGAAGCTGGTTGGTGTTAAGCTTTGACTTAACGGTCAAATCGAGATTTGAAGTGCTTGAGGAAGATCCGCTCGAGGTGTTACCGCTCGAGGTGTTACCCGAAGAAGTGCTTCCACTTGATGTGCTACCCGAGGATGTGCTACCGCTTGAGGTGCTACCCGAGGTAGAGCCGCTCGAAAGGTCGTTAACTGCCTTTGTGAGTGCATTGAGTGTTGCGGTATCTGCTACACCTGTTTCGCTAAGCTTCTGAGCCTTCTGGAAAGCCTTAAGAGCCGCGATAGACTTCTCACCGAACATACCGTCGATAGAGCCGTTGTAGTAGTTAAGCTTCTTAAGATTGTTCTGAACTGCAACCACCTTGTTCTTAAGAGAGGTCAAGGTGTTCTGTCCTGCCTTACCGTCAACAGTAAGACCGTTATCCTCCTGGTACTGCTTAACAGCCGCAAGAGTCTTTGCTCCAAAGCCGCCGTCAACAGTCAAAGGACCGTATCCGAGAGCGTTAAGAGCCTTCTGCATATACTCTACCTGAATGCCGTTATCACCCTGAACGAGGAGCTGGCTTGTGTAGAACTCGTCACCGTCAACGTAGGTTGAGCCGGAGGGCGCTGCGGGAACGCTCTTTGTGTAGCGATAGATCTTGTAGCTGCCGCCGTACTTAGAAGCAAGACCCGAGGGAGTATATGTTGTCTTCTTAAGCTGAGGAGGTGTCTGCTCAGTGATCTCAATCTGTGTAATAGCGCCGTTGCTATTATACTTAAGACCTGTTACGAGAACAACGTGAGGAGAGGAGTTAAGACAGTCACCAAGCTGAAGCTTGTTGGTTGCGTTGCTTGTTGTAACGCTTCCTATACATGTAGAAATGTTAGGAATAGAATAAGTGGTCTGTCTGCTTGTACCCCAGCACCATGCTACGAATGCAGAGCAGTCGGTTGCATAGTATGTGGATGACTTCTGATATTTAGATCTGCTGGTGTAGAATACACTGCTTGCAGACTGTGTAGACTTAAGAAATTCGTCTACCGATACACCGTAACCGATGTATTTGCCCGAATAAATGGGCTGACCGTAAGGAAGTCTGTATGTGCTACCTGCCGAGAAGGTGTATGCACTGTTCCAACCCTTTACGGTTTTCTTACAAACCCAAGTAGAATTCCAAAGGTAATTCGCTCTATCAACAATATTCTGCTGATTTTGAGTTACCGCGCTTGTGCTTGTAGGCATAACTATTACAAAGGTACTTAAAACGAAAATAAGCACCAATGCAAAGCTAAGAACTTTTTTCAAAATCTTTTTACTTGCCATTGTTTCTTTCCTCCATAAAACATTAAATATACTCATAATGAAAACATAAATAAGACGCAGAGTGCCCTCTGCATATAGTATTATATTACTTTTTTGGTAAAAAGTCAACCACCTTTCGTCGCTTTCTCCCATTTTTACAACTGTACGAAACTTTTTTTGTGCATTTAGCCGATAAATTTTTAACAATCTTTCAAAACTATAGTGCGAATTGTGACGGTTCTGTGTACATCGACATTTTCTGTTTCCATATTAGTAAATAATTGGTAGGTCGCCTAAAAAACAAAATCGGGAGAAAAGCCTCAAAAAAAGCTTCTCTCCCATAACTTTATTTAATTTTTCAACTATATTAATTAATTGAAGTAATAAGGCTTACCCGTCTTTGCAGACTCGTAGATACCCTCAAGAATTTGAGTAATAACGAATGCCTCCTCGGGCTTTGTTGCTACTTCCTTGTCCTCAATAACAGCATTCAACCAAGCGCGAGCCTCCTTGACTGCGGGAGTATCACTGCTCTTTCCGTCGTTAAAATCAACACCGCCCGCTGCGAATGAGGGCTTAGTTACATACTGACGTCCGTTGTGTACTCCGTTAATGCGAAGACCGTCAACCATATCAGCGCCTGCCTTAGTTCCGCAAACAGTAGTCTGCGCCTCTCTTACGTCAAGAGAGTTGAGCGCCCAAGAGGACTCAAGAACGATGGTAGCACCGTTTTCCATTACGATAAAGCCGAACGCAGAATCCTCAACAGTGAACTTTTCAGGGTCCCAGTTACCCCAGGTGTTGCCCTGGTCGGTATCGTTGTTAAGCTTATGATAGGATGTTCCAACGCAATATTTAGGCTTGTAGTTGTTCATTACCCAAAGAGTAAGGTCAAGCGCATGAGTTCCGATGTCTATAAGAGGACCGCCGCCCTGCTCATACTCGTTGAGGAACACACCCCAGTTAGGAACTGCACGTCTGCGGATAGCGGTTGCCTTTGCATAATAGATGTCACCGAAAACGCCGTCCTCTGCCTCTTTCTTAAGGTACAAGGAATCGTCACGGAAACGGTTCTGATAGCCGATAGTAAGCTTCTTTCCCGTACGAGCCGCAGCATCAAGCATCTTCTTCGCCTCAGCAGAATTTATAGCCATAGGCTTTTCACACATAACGTGCTTGCCGGCTTCAAGAGAATCAACGGTGATAAAGCTGTGGGAACGGTTAGGAGTACAAACGTGAACAACGTCGATGCTCTCGTCCTTAAGAAGCTCCTTGTAGTCCTCATAAACCTTAGCGCCCTCAATACCAAACTTTGCAGCAGCAGCCTGAGCCTTTTCAATAATAATATCACAGAATGCAACCATTTCGCACTGCTTAAGAGCCTTAAGCGCGGGCATATGCTTTCCGTTAGCAATACCGCCGCATCCGATGATACCAATTCTTAATTTCTTTTCCATAATGTTAAACTCCTTTAAAATTACATTATCTTTTTAAAAGTTATTTTAATTATACTATCTTTTTATAGAGTTGTCAAGCACTAACAAAGATTTAATTTTGCGTTTTTGAATAGTAAAATCAAAGATACACAAAAAACAAAGCAAAAGGGAGAAAGCCTCAAGTGAAGCTCTCTCCCTTGCGTTATGCAAAGTTTATTAACTTAGCTTATATTATTCCTCGTTACCGTAAAGAGTAGAAAGCTTCTGAAGTCTTTCGTACTTAGCCTTTGCGTTATCCGCGCCCTTTGCAAAGAGCTCCTCTGCCTTCTCGGGGAATGCCTGAACAAGACGAGCGTAACGGGTTTCGGACTTGATGAACTCAACGTAGTCACCCGTGGGCTCCTTAGAGTCAATAATGAGCTTATTGGACTCGAGGGTAGGATTGTAACGGAACATCTGCCAGTAGCCTGACTCAACTGCCTTCTTCATCTCGAGCTGGCAGTTCTGCATTCCGCCCTTAACTCCGTGCATTTCACAAGGAGCGTAAGCGATAACGATAGAAGGTCCGTTGTATGCCTCTGCCTCGGTAAGAGCCTTAAGAAGCTGATTCATATCAGCGCCCATAGCAACCTGTGCAACGTAAACGTAACCGTAAGACATAGCGATCTGTGCAAGATCCTTCTTACCGATTGCCTTACCTGCTGCTGCGAACTGAGCAACCTGACCGATCTGAGAAGCCTTAGAAGCCTGTCCACCGGTGTTGGAGTAAACCTCGGTATCGAATACCATAATGTTTACGTCCTCGCCCGAAGCGATTACATGGTCAAGACCGCCGAATCCGATATCGTAAGCCCAACCGTCACCACCGAATATCCATACAGACTTCTTGGAGAGGTAATCCTTCTCTGCGAGAATTGCGGGAGCAACGGGACAACCTGCCTCAGCTGCCTTTTCAAGCTCTACGATAAGAGCCTTAGTAGCTGCCTCATTTGCCTTACCGTCGTCCTTGCTATCAATGTAAGCCTTAGCTGCTGCCTTAAAGTCATCGCTTGCCTTTTCGGACTCTGCCATAGCGGCAACCTTACCGATAAGCTTCTCACGAATAGTCTTCTGACCGAGAGCGATACCAAGACCGTGCTCTGCGTTATCCTCAAAGAGCGAGTTTGCCCAAGCGGGACCTCTGCCTGTACCGTTGTTTACGGTGTAAGGAGTTGCGGGAGCTGAGCCACCCCAGATAGAAGAACATCCGGTAGCGTTGGAGATATACATTCTCTCACCAAAGAGCTGAGTGATAAGACGAGCGTAAGAGGTTTCTGCACAACCTGCGCAAGAGCCGGAGAACTCGAGCAAGGGCTGCTTGAACTGGCTACCCTTAACGGTATTGTTAACAAGCTCGGGCTTTTCGCTTACGTTTGCAACTGCGTAATCGAAGGGAGCCTGCTGATCAAGCTCGCCTGCGAAGGGAACCATCTCGAGTGCGGGAGTCTTGCCGGTCTTTGCAGCGTTTGCGGCAACGGGACAAGCCTTTACGCAGAGAGTACATCCCATACAGTCCATAGGCGAAATTGCCATTGTGAACTTGTAATCGGTCTTTGCAACGGGCTTTGCGGTGTACTTTGTAGCCTCGGGAGCGTTTGCAGCCTCATCAGCGGTAAGCGCGAAGGGACGGATTGCAGCGTGAGGACATACGAAAGCACAGCTGTTACACTGGATACAGCTTTCGGGATTCCACTTGGGAACCATTACGGCAACGCCTCTCTTTTCATAAGCTGCAGAGCCCTGAGGGAATGTACCGTCAACGTACTTAGCAAATGCCGAAACAGGGAGAGAATCGCCCTTCATTCCAACAACGGGCATAACAACGTCGTTTACGAAATCAACGAGATCCTCACGAGCGCCGTTTACCTTTTCTGCTGCAGGAGTTTCGCCTGCGTTTGCCCACTCAGCGGGAACGTCAACGAGGTGGAGCGCATCCTTACCTGCGTCGATTGCCTTGTGGTTGAGGTCAACGATAGCCTGACCCTTCTTGAGGTAGGACTTCGTTGCCATATACTTCATATAATCAATAGCCTCAGCCGCGGGAAGAATATTTGCAAGAGCAAAGAATGCGGACTGAAGAACGGTGTTTTTAACCTTTGCGTTACCGAGGTCGATAGCGAGCTTGGTTGCGTTAATTGTGTAGAACTTAATGTTGTTCTTAGCAATGTAGCTCTTAACCGATGCGGGAAGATGTGCGGAAAGCTCCTCATCACTCCACTGGCAGTCGAGCAAGAACGTACCGCCGGGCTTAACGTCGGAAATCATATCATACTTTGCAAGGTATGCGTTGTTATGACATGCAACGAAATCAGCCTTATTAATATAATAGGTAGACTTTATGGGCGAATCACCGAAGCGGAGGTGAGAAATCGTTACACCGCCGGTCTTCTTCGAGTCGTACTGGAAGTAAGCCTGAATGAACTTATCGGTGTGGTCACCAATAATCTTAATGGAGTTCTTGTTTGCACCAACAGTACCGTCACCGCCAAGACCCCAGAACTTGCACTGAATCATATCCTTGGGTGCAGTATCGGGAGCGGGCTTCTCGTCGAGAGAAAGTCCGGTAAGGTCATCAACGATACCGATAGTGAAGTGATTCTTAGGCTTGTCTGCGTTAAGGTTCTCAAATACTGCAAATACAGAAGCGGGAGTGGTATCCTTAGAGCCAAGACCGTAACGGCCGCCTACAACCTGCATACCTGTTCTGCCAACCTCATTAAGAGCAGCAACAACGTCGAGGAAGAGAGGCTCACCAAGAGAGCCGGGCTCCTTGGTTCTATCAAGAACTGCAATCTTCTTTGCGGTTGCGGGAATAGCCTCAGCAAGCTTTTCTGCAACGAAAGGTCTGTAAAGTCTTACCTTAACAAGACCAACCTTCTCGCCCTTAGCAAGAAGATAATCTATAACCTCCTCTGCGGTGTCGCAGATAGAGCCCATAGCTATCATAACTCTGTCGGCATCGGGTGCGCCGTAGTAGTTAAAGAGCTTGTAATCTGTGCCAAGCTTCTCGTTAACCTTGTCCATATACTCCTCAACGATAGCAGGGAGAGCATCATAATATGCGTTACAAGCCTCTCTGTGCTGGAAGAATATATCGCCGTTTTCTGCAGAACCGCGGAGAACGGGATGCTCAGGGTTAAGAGCGCGTGCGCGGAATGCAGCGATTGCATCCTTATCAACCATCTCCTCAAGATCCTTGTAGTCCCAAACGGCAACCTTAGAAATCTCGTGAGAGGTACGGAATCCGTCGAAGAAGTTAAGGAAAGGAACTCTGCCCTTAATGGTTGCAAGGTGTGCAACTGCACCAAGGTCCATAACCTCCTGCGCGTTGGTTTCAGCGAGCATAGCGAAACCTGTCTGACGGCAAGCGTAAACGTCGGAGTGATCTCCGAAAATATTGAGCGCGTGAGATGCAACTGCACGAGCCGATACGTGAATTACGCAAGGAAGAAGCTCACCGGCGATCTTGTACATATTGGGGATCATCAAGAGAAGTCCCTGAGATGCGGTGTAGGTAGTGGTAAGTGCGCCGGCAGCGAGAGAACCGTGAACTGTTCCCGCAGCTCCTGCCTCGGACTGCATTTCCATAACCTTTACTGTTTCACCCATAATGTTCTTAAGACCGGTTGCGGACCAAGCGTCAGTAAGCTCTGCCATTACCGAAGAAGGGGTGATGGGGTAGATTGCGGCAACCTCTGTGAACGCATAAGAAACCTGCGCCGCAGCGGTATTACCGTCCATGGATTGTCTTTTTCTTTCAATAGCCATGTTAGAAAAACCTCCGTTAAATGTATTGATTATTTTGAAAAATAATTTTCCACTCAATATAATACCACAAAACGCAAAATAAGTAAATAGATTTTTTGAAATTTCCACATATTTTATAAAAAATTTGCCATTTTTTTAACAATCAACCATTATTTTAACAAGAACGCTCGAAAAAGCAAAAAGTTTATGTTTTTTTAATATTTTCATCAAAATTCTATTCAAGCCTTATAGTTGCGTTGAGGTGTCAACAAATTTTAACAAATTTTAAGCAAAATAAGTTGAGTTCTCAACATTTTTAAAAATTAACACACAATTCACATTTTTTGTGTTATAATTATGATAAAGAACCGTCACGGTGTTTCTTGGTCGATACGAAAGGAGCTTTTTGATATGAAAAGCAAGAAAAATCTCAAAAAAAGCGACAGAACAAAGCCATCACGTCTAAATTCTCAAAAAAGATTTCACAATATACGCGAAATGCTTGATTCGGTATGTAAGGAAAGCGCTCAAAAGCCCTCATTTTACATAAAATCGAGCGCAAGATTTCGCTCTATCACCTACGCAAGACTCCGCGCCGATATACGCTCACTCGGAGCATCTCTTTCGCACAGAGGACTGAGCGGCAAAAAAATAATTCTCATAGGCGACAATTCCTACCAGTGGGCGCTTACCTATCTTACCTCTCTTTGCGGACTTGGAGTAATAATCCCAGTTGACAAGGATGCTCCTGAGGAAGATATATGCGAAATAGCAAAAATATCCACCGCATCAGCGGTTATATATTCCACAGAATACGAATCAAAAGTTAACGTTTTACCCAAAAAGCTTCAAAGAATAAGCTTTGATGAAATAAATCTGCTTTGCGAGCATGGAATGTCCTATTCCGACGGAGAGCTGCGAGAATTTGACTCGGTGTCAATAGATTCCGACCTCACCGCAACAATTCTTTTTACAAAAGGAACAACCGGCAGAGCTAAAGGAGTTATGCTTTCTCAACGAAACCTCTGCGCGTCAATTGAGGGACTTTCACTCTCGTTACCCGAAGAAAACGACGGCATTGTACTCTCTCTCCTTCCCCTGCACTACGCATATGAATCGATGGTAGGACTTCTCGCTCCATTAAGTAAAGGCTCGGCGGTAGCATTTACCGAAAGTATAAAAAACACAATGCAGGACGCAAAGGAGCTTTCACCGACAAGCATAATAAGCTCTCCGTCAATTATTGAAAGAGCATATAAAAAAATATGGGCAAATATAGCAAAGCGAGGCATTGAGGAAAAGGTTAAATCGCTTATCCGTGTAACCGACTCAATAAAGGTCGCATCTCTTAGACAAGCTGCAAAAAGAAAGTGCTTTGCCGATATTCATAATGCATTCGGTAGCCGTCTCGATTTTATAGTGCTTGGCGGAGCGGCGGCAGACCCCGAGGTAATAGCAGGAATGCAGGCATTTGGATTTTCTATTATACAGACCTATGGATTGACCGAATCGACCGCACTTGCCGCAATCACTCCCGTGGGAGAAAACGTCAGTAAATCAATAGGCTCTGCCTTTCCAATAGGAGAGCTTAAAATAGCAGAGGCAGACAGTAACGGCATCGGTGAAATATGCTACCGTGGCGACAACGTAATGTTAGGATATTATAAAGAGGATGAATTAAATAAAGAAGTAAAGCAAAACGGATGGATACGAACAGGCGACCTCGGAAGCCTTGACAATGACGGTTACTTAAGCGTTGTCGGAAGAAAAAAGAACGTCATAACGGTTTCCCAGAATAGAGCAGTATATCCCGAGGAGCTTGAAAATCTGCTTTTCAGAAATCCTTATGTCAAGGAGTGTACAGTTATTGGAATAAATAACGCAGAAAACGGCTCGACCGACGTGGTTGCGATAATTTCTCCCGACACAACCTATGCGCGTGAGATTTTAGGTGTTTATGCATCACGTCCTATGATAAAGGAAAAGCTTTCGTCCGCAATATCCGAGATAAATACAAAGCTGCCGCAATATAAAAGAATTGCTTATTTCGTGCTTCTCGATGAGGAGATACCCAAGAACGCATATAAAAAGGTAGAGCGCTCGACCCTTGGAGAATACGTCATAAGCAACTATCTTAAATTTGAGTAATTTAATTATATTAAAAAGATAATCGTACCGAAATTGGGCGATTATCTTTTTTTATTGTAAAGAATATTTACTTTTCCTACCTCGAAGCGAACTCTATTATCTGCTCTGTGAGGCTCTTTGTATAAGAATCAAGTGCAGCAAAATCCATATTAGAGCGATATATTTTTTCAAGCTCGAAGTGCGCCTCTCCCGCCTCCTTAAGCTCGTCGGTTGCGGCAACAATAAGAGCCTCGGAAATACGCCTTGCGCTTCGACTTTTAGACTTTAATTCATTTCTTTTCTGCTTTGAAAGCACAGAAAAATCGAGTAATCTACGAAGCGATACTGCTCCCCTCACACGCTTTGAGGTGAGCGCAAACAGTATCCCGCTCTCCTCAAAAAAGACCGCATCGGGAAGATTTGGAACAAGCGGCTCATAAGAAATCACTATTTTGCATCCCTTACGCCTTGCCTCCTCACATATCTCGCCAAGCACAAGATAGCCTACGCCGTAATGCTCCTCGAGATAAACCGTTCTTTTTGCTATTGAAGCATAAGAATTAAGCTCGCATCTACCGCTCATTCCAATAGCGCTCGAAAGTCCTATTTTCGATTCAAAAGCACCGTCCGACTCTATATTTCGAGTAAGCCGCTTCGCAACCTTGCGGATTTTTTTATTATCAACGTACGGCAAAGCAAGTTCCCGTGAAGCGATATCGCTCTCCATAGCCGCAGACAAAAAGCGATAAGCGAGCGCATATGCCCGTTTTTTCTTTTCGCTAAGCTCTTTAATCTCATTTTCTACCGAATAAAGCCCGTCTACACTCCAAAATCTGCCTAAATCCACAATAATATCACGAGCGCCCGCAAGCTCTGCATCCTCTGCGTGAGGAGCAGTTGAATCTATTACCGCCACACGTTTATTTATAATTATTCCATCGAGCGAGGATGGGTCGGACGAGCATCTGTATCGCTCAACAGAAAGAGAAAGCGCCTCGGCTCTATCGGCTATTCTGCTCATAAGTGTACTTTTTCCCGTTCCCGGTCCTCCCTTAATAAGATATCTGCGCTCTATCCTCTCACCTCCGAATATCTGCTTATAAAAGCTTATAAATCCTCTACCGCTATTTGCGGCGGCAAAAAAGCCTTGGTTATCCGTACATACATTTTCATTTTTAAGCATAAAAAAATCCCCCTTTGCATGCTTTTACATTAAAAACATATGCAAAAGAGGATATTTTTGACAATATTTTATCTTTGAATTATTTTTACGTTTACAGGAGAAATACCCGACTGCTCATAAACGATCTCATTTATTTGAGATATCTGTGCCGCCTGCAAGCCGTCGCTTTTTACAACTATGCTTGCGCTATCGTCCTTTATAACGGCAACACACTCGGCAAAGCCCTTTGCTTCTATAAGAGTTTCAATATTTGCCTCTGCCTCCATAACCTTTGCAATCGTCGTTATCTCGGCAAGAGCCTTGCTCTTTGCATCCTCGGATGAAGCGGTATTATCAACAACACCCTGCAACACCTCAAGAGCCTCGTCGCGTGTACGCTTGCGGTCAAGCTCAACACTTGAAAAATAAGTATCTACGCTCTTATCGCTTTCCTTTTCATTATTTTTATCACTCTCGGAATTAACGTCCTGCATTCCCGCGCCCTGACTGTAATCAAAGCCCTTATCCTCGGATTTGTTAAAAACGGCTATTCCTACGATAAGCGCAATCGCAACAATGCCGACCGATGCGATAACCGCTAAATTTTTCTTGCCCAATCCCGACACAAAGCCACTGAGCTTTTCCTTAAAGGTTTGATTTTTCATAAAGCTTCTCCTTTTGAAAGTTCATTTTATTCTACGCTAAATATATATTGGCTAAGAAAGAAAAATATACCTATACGCTATGACCCGACAACAAAAATTTTATTTGCGCTAATATCAAAAGCCGAGGAAACAAGAGAAACGATTTTATTCTTCACGTCATAACTGTCCCCACCGCGGCAAACTATGCCAATACCCGCAATTTCGGGATAGCTATATCCCTCAAGAATAGCTCTCTCCCCAGAGCCGCTGCCTATAACCACCGTTTGATTTTTGCTTGACGTATTTCCCGATTGCGAATCTATGGCGTATATCGCTTGATAACCGCCCTTTAGAGTAACTACCGCATACGCTCCGCTAACACCGTCGACACGGTTGCAAAGCTCCTCTATCCTCGCTTCAAGCATTTCCGAATACTGTGACGGGTCAAGCTCCTCTATACTGCTTTTAACGTCCTCACTGATTTGTGGCTCACGCTTTCCTACAATAATAATTATTACACCAACGAATATGAGCGCCGCAAGCAGATATATTTTTTTCGACCTTAAAAAGCTTAATATTGTATTTTTCGACATATATTTTTATTTTAAAAACCTCGTATTATAAAGATTTGCAATTTATAACATTATATTTTTCATCATTATTTATAAATAATATTACATTCTGTTCCAAGCTTATTTTTGCATATCTCGTTGATTTTTTTCGGGTCAAGCGCATATCCCGACGGATATATATATGCCCTTACCTCTTTTATGTAAAATTCATCACCGTTATTATTCAATAGAATTCTAACGTCAACGCCGTCAGCGCTCACGGAATTTCCTTTTAATATATCGTTTTTTAGTGACTCCTCTACGTTTTTAAGCGTTGCCGTATTTATAGAATTATTGTAAATTTCAACAGCATTTTGTTCAATTTCCGCAGATGGCTCGAAAAAGCTTGCGATATCCTTAAAATCATTTTTTATATTTCCCGCAGCCTCAAACAGAGGAAAGGCAACGCACACAATAGCGCAGAGTCCGCAAAGAAGTCGAGCGTATTTTTTGCTAAAGCCCTCGGGTAAAAGCGAAAGTATCACCGAGCCAAAAAACGCAAAAGCTATCAATCCCAAAAAATATTCCGCCATTTTTCACCTTCCAAAGCAATTAAGCCGCCGCGACGACGGTTTTCATAAAAATACAAAGAGAAAGCACGAACATCATTCCTACTCCGCAAACCACCGCAAGCATACACCCGTAAGCATCGGAAAAAGCCGCAAGCAATTTCGACTCCCTCTCGCAACCGATAATATCGGCAAAAGCGGAGCAAATGCCAAAAACAAACCGTGTCAGTAAAAGCGATATCGCCATTGGAAGAACGATAAGAGCTATAATGATTATTCCACCCACTCCGAAAATATTTTTCAGGTAGCTAACACTGCTCGCAACGGTTCTGAGCGCCTCACCGAGATTTCCGCCGACTATGGGTATAACCGTGCTACTAACCAATCTCCCCGCCCTTGCGCTCACACTATCCGCAACCGCGGTAAGCGTCGTCTGCGCTGCAAGTGACGATAAAAGCACCGTCATCGAAAGTCCGAGAAAAAAGCCGTATATTTTTTTAACCGTTCCAAGCACTCTAACCGTTTTAAGCTCAGAGCAAAGCACGTCGCAAAGTCCCAAAATTAAAATCAAAGAAAATACAGGTATCGCGCTTGCCGCCCAAAGCTTTTCAAAAACCGTCAAAAAGCAATAAAGCGTTGCGCTACCTGCGGTTGCGGTCGATACGTTTCCTCCAAGCGCCCAGATGCTTGCAGTCACAGGTATCATTCCGTTAACAAATACAGATATCCTCGCAAAAAAATCCTCAAGCGCTTCGAAATGCAAATAAAAGACATATCCAACAGAGGAAAACAAAGCACCAACCGAGCAAAATCGCATTACCGCCGAAAGGGTTTTATTTTCACTCTGCTCTCCGACAACCGAAAGAACTGCGGAAATGATAAGCACACCCATTATTAAAATCAAAAGCTTACACGTCGCTCCCGCCTCTGCGCCAAAAAGCTCAAGCAATACGGCTACTATTGCGCTCGGCGTGCTCATTTTTTCAATCGACTCAAAATATTCCTGCTCGTTTTCAAACGCCCCCTCCTCGAAATATTTTTGAGCCTCGTCGGGAACAGAGTCCTCAAAGCCCTCCCATACCTCATCGGGTAGCATAGACTCAGGCTCGCTTGCAAAGGCGCTAATACTAAAGACGTTTAAAAAAATTACTAAGGCAAAAAATATTTTCATTATATTTTTCACGTTATTTACCTCAAGTGCCTCTTGAAAGAACGTCAACGGCAAATTCAAGAATTCCGCTCAAAATCGGCACGGATAGCGAAAAAATAAGCGCCCCCGCCACAGCTTCAACACCTTGAGCAAGTCCACCCTCGCCGCATTCCTTGCATACGTCGGCGCACACCTTTCCGATAAGAGCAATTCCGAGCGCCTTTATCATAACGGTTATCGAGCGCCCCACAAAGGACTCGGCTTCAATAAACTCGGCAACGAGCGAGCGTATCGACTCAACGCCGCGTGATATTTCAAAAAATGCAATTCCAAAAAGCAAAAGAACGCCGCCAATCTTAACAAGGGTTGCAAATCCACTGCCAACTCCACGCAAGATAAGTAACGCAACGAGCGCTATAAGCGAAGCTCCGACGGCTTTGAGCATTAAACTAAAGGTATTCATTATAGCTCAAACACCGTCCTGACGCTCTCTATAAGCACACCAACCTCCTCAACGAGCATAAGCATTACAACTATTATCCCCGCCACGGTAACGAGCATAGCCTGCTCATCACGTCCGCTTTTTGAGAGTATTGAGGAAACTATCGATATAAGTATTCCAAGCCCCGCAATTTTAAGTATAAGTCCAATTTCCATATCAAATCATCCCTGTTTTATTTCCTTACGCGCAAGCGCTCAAAGCGCTACGCAATTAAAATGATAATAGAGAGCGCCGAGCATATCGCAACGGTTAAATTCACCTTTTTACGTTTTATCGCGTCCTTTATAAGCTTTTGCTCGCGCGCTCTTGCCCTTTCCACAAACAAGGAGCAACGCAAAAGCTCGTCAGCGCGGTAGCTCTTACCAAAATCCTTAGAAAACGCCACAAGCATTTCTCTTGCCTCTGTGTCCTCTATTTGCGAATGCTTTTCAAGCTCAAAAAAATCTCTCGGCAGCTCATCTCTTAAATATCCCAAAGCAAAAAAGCAAGAGGAGTCAAGCCGACGCAATATCTCGCTTGCGGGCAAGGAATAACATTCTATCATATTTTTTGTATGCTCAAATAACGCCCTCAACGCACTGACCGAGCTTATCGAGCGGTCGATTTTTTTATTCATACTGTTTGCAATCATAACCGAGCTAAAAATTATTATAAGAGAGCCTATTATTTTCAATCGCTCTGTCCGCCTCCTCCCGACTGTAAGCGGAATAACAAAACCCGCCGCCCGCTCCGATTCTGAGCGATATGTAAGAGCCGAAAACGCACGCCTTATGCAGAGCGGCTATTCCCTCCTTTAGCATAACCGAGGAAAGGCTCGCTCCATGAACGCTTGCGATAAGCGGGACTCCGCAGTTTTGCGCATCAACGATTGCAAGCGCCTCCTCTCCTCCGCCTATTTCATCACAAATTATAACCTCGGGATTCATATAAAAGGTTGAAATACGTATTCCCTCCGCCTTTGGATATCCTATAAAAAGGTCAAGCGAAAGCGAATCGGTGCTTTTCAGTAGCGATTGAGGCGCAAAGGAAAGCTCACCGCGAGTATCTATAACCGATACCCTCATAGGAAAATCTCCCGAGGCAAGGGCATAAGCAAGCGAACGCAGGCAGGTGGTTTTTCCCTGAGCGGGAGGAGAAAATATGAGTACACCTTGTCCAAGTCTAAGATTTTTTCTTGCAAGCTCAAGCAAATTAACGTCAGCAAGCACGTCGGCACTCGGTATGCGGATATTAAGCGATGAAATATCGTAAACGCCGAAAATTTTGTTTTGCTCGACCGCCGCTCTGCCGCAAACGCCAACTCTTATTCCCGACGGGAGCGATACATAACCCTTTATAATGCTTTCACTGTATGCATAAAGCGAGCCGTCGCACATTCGTCGAAAAATTTCGGTAAGCTCGTCCGAATTTAGAATTATATCGGTAACGGCATTTCTTTTTCTTCCCGCCTCGCCAACGGTAAGATATGCCCGAAGTCCCTTGCGAAGCCGTATCTCCTCTATCCGCTCGCCCACACCGCATTTTTTAAGTATTTTTTCTATCTCGCTATAAAGCTTGTCCGAAAAATAACGCCTAAGCTCTCCAAATAAGGCATCGTACGAATTTCTTTTTACCGCCTCGACCACAGTTTTTTCCTCCGTTATTTTAGTCATAATATTACCACTGCTACAATATATTCGCATAAAAACGGTAATATTCCCTCAATTAAAATTTTTGCAGAATGACTTTATCGCAAAATGAGCGTCGCTTCTTCATTTTTCGACATTAAAAATAGTGCAAAACTCACTTTTTCGTATAACTTTTTCTATTTTTTTATAATAAAAGTATTGCATAATTGTAATTAATATGATATAATAATATGAAACATTATTAACACATATTACATATTTATTGGAGGTAAATATGCTTTTGAAAAATGACAGAAGACCTGCCGTTGCTTATGCATATCAAGGCAATAGCGCAGACAATGGCTCGACGAATAAAGTAAATCAAGATTTTATTTCGCGTATGAGCGCAAGCGGAGATGATTTCGGCAACTTCACCTCGGGTTCTACCGCGAGAGAAACACAGAAGCCGCATAAAAGACCTCGTCCTCAAGGCAACAAAAAAGAGAGCGGTCCTTCAAGAAAGTTTAACTATATGCCCTTCGTTTTCGGAGGAATTGCAATAGTTGCGCTTATCGCTATAATTGCTCTTATAGTTGCAATATTCAGTGCGCCCAAATCAAGCTCAAAGGTTGACGATACCGTTTATTTCACATACATTGATGAAAGCAACGAATATCACGTTGTAGTAAACGGTGAAGAAATTAAGAAAACCTTTAGCAACGAAATAGAGCTTATTCCCGCATCGGATAACTCGTTTGCGTATATTCTTGAAAAGGTTGAATCCGACGTAAACGGCGCTAAGGGAATAAGAATGCACATTCTTAACGGCAAGAGCCTTAAGAGCTCTGTTGGACTTGCTGATAAATGCGTTGCATTTGCAGGACTCAAGCCCGGTATTATCTACAAGTATAAGACCACGTTCAGCCGCTACACAGGTGACTCGGACGATCCTATAACAAGAGAAAGCACCGCAGATAACTTCATTATCTCGGGTAACGCAAAGACGGTAGTTTACACCGCTGCAAGCAGACAGGACGAGGGAACGAGCATTCTTAAGTACTTCCAGGGCTCAGGCTCGGAGGATATGCAGATAAACTTCACTCCTCTTGCTATTTCGGACAACGGAAAGTACATTTACGGAACTAACAATCTCAACGGTCGCTTCTATTACATAGACGCTAAGGCTAAAGAGCCCAGACCTAAGGCTATCACAAACGAAAGCTACGGTACGTTTGGCGAGATTACCGAAATGAACTCGGACGGCGACGAAATAATTTTCTACACCAACACAACTAAGGGCATCGTTTCCTTCTTCTATAAGGTAAAGGACAAGTCCCCCACAACCTTGGCGCAAGGTATTTTCAGATTGGCAGATGCAAAGGCTGCTGAGCTTGCACCCAGCACATTCGTAGGCGCATATTTCACCTCGCAAAACACCACCATTTCCTATGATGATGACGGTGAGATCGAGCTTGACGAGGACGGAAGCTTCGCAACCTATTGCTTAAAGAAGGATAAAGCAGTAAAGGTTGCCGACACGGTTGGTAAGTTCTCTCCCGACGGAAAGTATTTCTATTACATCGACGATAATTCTCAGCTCGTTCGCACTCCCCTTTCGGTAAGCGACTATGAGAAGAACATCGAGCAGGTTTGCGGATATATAACCGAGTTTGCTCTCACTCAAAAGGGCGACGTTTATATGTTCTATTCGGCAGGCGATGATGATAAAGAGCCCGCATTCCTTTACTACTGGGATGCTTCTACAAGCAAGAGAATGATAATCTCTAACATTGCAGACCGCGATTCAATGAGAATTTGCGCTAACACCCTTTACTTCTCGGAAACAATCGAGAATGACGGTGAAAAGGCAACCGTAGTATATACCACAACGGACGGCTCGGAAAAGACTCCCGCAGAGTTCAAGAGCATAAATCTTGCGAAGGCTCCCACCGTTGAGATGGGCGTTGGTAAGAACGGATACGCATACGTTACCGATAATAACGATACAACGATGCTTTTCTTCACCTCAAACGGTAAGAAATTCGATCTTGTTTGCGATTCCTGCACACTCCCCAAGAACAAAACAACCACGTCAGGTAATTCTGCTATCGGTTGATTACACTAAACAAAAAATCCACTCGTTCGCGGGTGGATTTTTTAATAATTTATTTGTATAAATTAAAATTAAAAGACGGTTCTTTAAGGGCAAAATCCTTGTAAGAATCGTCTTTTTTTCAAAAAGGTAGCAAAAAGAAACTCCTTTTTATGGGCTCTGCCCAGACCCGCAAGCTTTTGAAAAAGCTTGACCAAAACTTTCACGCGTGGGTGCAGTGCGAGCATAGTGCGTTCAATCGTTGAGGGCTTTTACCTCTCTCGCAAAAGAAATAATCCTATCAAGGCGGCGATTGAGTCCCGACTTTGATATACTTGGCTCGTGAAGTGCCGCAAGCTCGGAAAGCGATACCGAAGCATTTTCGCATCGAAGCTTTGCGGTATATTTTAAATCCTCGCTCAAAGAATTAAAGCGACCCTTCGATTTCAAATACTCGATAGCCTCTATCTGCGTTCTCGCCGCGTCGACCGATTTTTTTATATTTTTCAGTACGCAATTAGTTGCGCGGTTTTCTCTATTCTTTATATCGTGGTCAACAAAAACATCAAGTGCCACACTATACGAGGAATTAGCGCCCATATAAGCAAGAACATCGCAAATATTTTCATTTCCTCTATAATATAAGCCTATCTTAGTAGAGCGCTCGATATATGACGGCTCTCCTGTTTTTGACGCAAGAAAGACATTAAGCCACATAGCGCGCATCCTGCCCTTTACGCTAAATTCAAGCGAATATCTTTTTTGAGGGTCGGTAGCCGTTCCCAAAGCAACGAAAACACCCGCAAGAAAATACATTTCACAATAGCATTTATCGTTAAATCCAACGATTTTCCCAAGCTTATCGACGCTCACTGATTCCGCTCCGTCTAAGCTTTCTAAGTATGTAGCCAGCATTTTAGAGTTAACCGTAACCCAAAACATATGCCGCCCCGCTCTGACGATAGGCTCAACCGTTGGCTCTAAGGAAAATTGCTTTTTTAATATATTAGCCGCTAAATTTGCGCTTTGCTCGGTTTTAAGCTCTGCCCTTATTTCGGTTTTAAATATCTTCTCCGCACCGAAAAAAAGACCGAATAAAAAGGATTTTTTGCAGCAAACCTTATCAGGCTCACGCTCGGTAAGCTCATTTATTATATCTAAAGTAAACGACATCACAAGTCCTCTATAAGTCTGACCTCTCGGCAAAGCATAACGCCCTGCTCGCTCATAACTCTTTCCTTAATTTTATTTTCAAGCGCAAGAACGTCATAAAAGCTTGCGCTCCCTACGTTAACTATAAATCCCGCGTGCTTTGGCGAAACCATAGCATCTCCGACCCTCTCGCCCTTAAGACCGCACACCTCTATCAATCTACCCGCAAAATCCCCCTCAGGGCGCTTAAAATAGCTGCCCGCGCTTGGAAGCTCGATAGGCTGAGATGCTTTGCGCTTATCTAAATTTTCTCGCATTTTTTCTGCAATATCCTTCCCATTTCCAAATCGTAAACGCATCGACGCTCCAAGACAAACAAGGGTAGGCTCGTTAAGATAAACGCTTTCTCTGTATCCATAGCCGTGATTGTAAATTCGTATTCTCTCACCGCTCTTAAGGTCGAGCGCATCGGTAAACTCGATAATTTCCGACATTGACGAGCCATGTGCGCCCGCATTCATAACCGCAGCACCTCCCACACGCGCAGGAATCCCGCAAGCAAATTCAAGCCCCGAAAGAGAATTTTCCTTAGCGATATTTGACATACGGACAAGCGACGCGCCGCACTCTGCGTAAATACGCTCGCCGTCAACAGAATAGCCGTCAACGCCCGAGGTAAAAATCAGCGCTCCGTTATATTTTTCAAAGGCAAACAGAATATTTGAAGCGTTTCCTATTATTTCAAGCCTTATTCCAAGTCTATATACCGCAAGAGTCGCCTTACAAAGCTCCTCCACTGTGCTTGGAAATATAGCGATAGCGGCAACGCCCCCTATTTTAAAGCTTGAGCGTGAGGCAACCGATACGTCCGTTGAATATTTTATATTATTTTCCGTCAAAAATGCTTCAAGTCTATTCATCTAACCTCTCCCGTAAAAATTCTGTCTATTTACACCGTACTATTTATATTATACTATTTTTTTTGCCTTTTTTCAAGAAAAAACACAAATAAAGGAAAATAATTAAAAAACTTTCCTTTTATTATTTTTTCTCTTGAATTTTCTATTGAAAAATCCGCAAAAATGAGTTATAATATAAATTGAATTATTATATATATTTGAAGAAATGTATATAAATACAATGAAAGGGGGATATTATGAAGATACTTGGACTCACAGGACCTTCGGGTGCGGGAAAAACCTTATTTTCGTTTTTTCTTTGCGCTAAAGGATGTCCTTGCATTAACGCCGACGAGCTTTATCACTCGATGCTCATTCCCCCGTCAAAGCTGCTTGATGCGATAAGACGTGAATTTGGCGACTCCTTTTTCAACGAGAACGGCGAGCTTGACCGCAAGGCGCTTGGCAGACTTGTATTTTCAAGCAAGGAAAGCCTTGACAAGCTTAACGCAACAGTTCTTCCGGCAGTTATAGAAAAAATGCAGGATATTGCGGCATCCTATGAAAAAAACGGCGCAAGGCTACTCATAATCGACGCCCCTACGCTTTTCGAAGCGGGATATGATAAAAGCTGCGACCTTACGGTATCAATTCTCGCCCCTGCCTCGATTCGAATAGAAAGAATTTCCGAGCGCGACGATATAAGCATTGACGATGCAATACTCAGAACAAGCGCTCAAAAGGACGATAGCTTTTACCGTGAGCGCTCCGACCGAATTATATTAAACGATTCCGACGAAAATGCGCTAAAGGAAAAGGCGCTCGCCCTACTCAACGAAATTTTAGGCGAGGATGCGCTATGAGCAGTCGCAAAAGAACTCTTATAATCGTTGCGATACTTCTCACCTCTATGCTTATAAGCCTTATCGCAAATCTTACGGTAAGCCTTGTGCAGAAAGGCTCATATCCAAGAAAATACAGTGAATTTGTAGAAAAATACGCATCTGAATACAACGTCCCCGAATATATAATCTATTCCGTAATAAGCACCGAGAGTGACTTTGAGCCAAAGAAAAAATCAAGCTCTGGCGCATACGGACTTATGCAGACAGATGCAAGCACTCTAAAGCTTCTTTCCTCATACGAGCATCTTAACGAAAAGGTAGCCCTCGAGGACCTCAGCGACCCCGACATCGCCATACGGTACGGCACTTATTATCTTCGATATCTTTTTGATAAATTTCATAAATGGAACGTCGCCTTTGCCGCATACAATACGAGCGAGGCTCAAGTGCTTGAGTGGCTCAATGACACCGAATACTCAAAGGACGGAGCTACTCTTAAAAAAATTCCCGATAAGGATACCCGTCAATATTTAAAAAAGCTAAACAAAGCAATCGATTATTATAAGAAAACATATTATAGAAACGGAGTAAGTGTAAAATGAATAATGAATTAAGCTACAAAAAAGAAACGGTTTATAAAAAAACAGACAAAGCAAATATAGAGGCGGCATTTGAATACGCAGAGGGCTACAAAGCATTCCTCAATGCCGCAAAGACAGAGCGTGAGGCGGTAAAGGTCGCTATCGATATGCTCACCCCTTACGGCTTCAAGGAATACAATTTTGGTGACAGTATAAGCGTTGGCGACAGACTTTACTACAACAACCGCGGAAAAAATCTTTTCGTTTTTACGATAGGCAGTGAAAGCCTTAAAAACGGATTAAGAATTACCGCATCTCACATCGACGCTCCCCGTCTTGACATCAAACAATGCCCCGTTTACGAGGATAGCGGTATCGTTTATTTTAAGACCCACTATTACGGCGGTATTCGCAAATATCAATGGGTCGCAACCCCTCTTGCGCTTCACGGTGTAGTTATTACGAAGGACCTCCGCACTATTGACGTTTGCATAGGCGAGGACGAGTCCGACCCGATATTCTACATCACCGACCTTCTTCCTCACCTTGCAAAAGAGCAAAGCAAGCTCTCTCTTTCCGAGGGAATTAAGGGCGAGCAGCTTAACGTAATTCTTGGAAATATGCCCAACAGTGACGAGGCAGACAAGGACGATGAAAGCGTAAAGACGGCAATTCTCAAGCTTTTAAACGAGAAATACGGCATAATAGAGGCAGATTTCCTTTCCTCCGAGCTTTGCGTTGTTCCCGCTCTTAAGGCACGCGACGTAGGCTTTGACCGCTCGCTTATCGGCTCTTACGGTCACGATGACAGAGTTTGCGCATATCCCTCTCTTACTGCGCTCATCGAGTCCCTCGACTCCAAGCACTCGATTATGTGCATACTTGCCGACAAGGAGGAAACAGGAAGCGACGGTGCAAGCGGTATGCAAAGCGACCTTATGCTCGATATCATAAACGAAATCGCTCTTGCCTTCAACATCTCTCCCGCACTCCTCAGAGCAAAATCTAAATGCCTCTCGGCAGACGTTTGCGCAGGCTTTGACCCCAACTTCCCCGAGGTATTTGAAAAAATGAACTCGGCATTCTTAGGCTGCGGAGCGGTATTCACCAAATACACGGGTGGCGGTGGAAAATACGATACCAACGATGCAAACGCAGAATTTGTAGCTTGGCTTCGTGCCGCTATGGAAAAGGATAACGTGGTATGGCAATCCGCAGAGCTTGGAAAGGTTGATGCGGGTGGCGGTGGAACCGTTGCTAAATATATTTCAAAGCACAACATCGAAACCATTGACCTCGGTGTTCCGCTTCTCGCTATGCACGCCCCCTATGAGCTTGCCGCAAAGGTAGACGTTTACGAAACGCACAGAGCGGTCAAAGCGTTCTACAATTTTGATTAATATATAAAAAGGAAAATAAAAAATCAATATGACAGAAAAGCTTAACGACGCAGAAAAAAGATATATAGCAATCGAGGAGGAGCTTTCACTTCCCGAAACCTTTTCAAATCAAGAAAAATATGCGTCATTAATGAAGGAGTACAAGACACTGACTCCTATAATTGAGAAATTCAGAGAATACAAAGCCACCGAAAAGGAGTGTGCCGACCTGAAATCTATGCTTGACGAGCCTCTTGACTCGGATATGCGTGAGCTTGCAAGCGCAGAGCTTAAGGAGGCAAAGGTACGCCTTGACGAGCTTTTTGAGGAGCTTAAGGTACTTCTTCTTCCCCGTGACCCCAACGACGATAAAAACGTAATGGTCGAGATACGAAGCGGCGCGGGCGGTGAGGAAGCGGCTCTCTTTGCGGCGGTCCTTTACAGAATGTACTCTATGTACGCAGAGGCGGCAGGCTTTAAAACCTCTCTTATGAACGCCAACGAAACCGAGCTTGGCGGATTTCGTGAGGTAACCTTTATGATAGAGGGTGACGGTGCTTATTCAAGATTTAAGTTTGAAAGCGGTGTTCACCGTGTTCAAAGAGTACCCGAAACCGAGTCGCAGGGCAGAATCCAGACATCTACCGCAACCGTTGCGGTTCTTCCCGAGGCGGAGGACGTCGAGGTAGAGATAAACCCTGCGGATATAGTGGTAGAATCCTGCAAATCAAGCGGTGCGGGCGGTCAGCACATCAACAAAACCGAATCGGCAGTCCGCATCACTCACAAGCCTACGGGTATTATAATTGAATGTCAAGAGGAGCGAAGCCAATTTAAAAACCGTGATAAAGCGTTAAAGATGCTCAAAACCAAGCTTTACGATATTAAGCTTACCGAGCAAAACGAAAAAATCGCATCCGACAGAAAAAATCAAGTCGGCACAGGCGACCGAAGCGAGCGCATACGCACCTACAATTACCCTCAAGGGCGCATAACCGACCACAGAATAGGTCTTACACTTTATTCACTTCAAGCCTTTCTTGACGGAAATATCGGTGCTATGATAGATGCTCTCATAACTGCCGACACCGCAGAAAAGCTTAAAAACAACGCAACCTAATCTTAAAAGAAAAGGCGATAAAATGCAGACTCAAATAATAAATATCTCTCCCGAAAAAATAGATAACGAAAAAATAACTCAATGCGCAGATATTCTTTGCCGTGGCGGACTCGTTGCTTTTCCAACCGAAACGGTTTACGGTCTTGGCGCACTTGCAACCGATGCGAATGCGGCTAAAAAGATATATGAGGCAAAGGGCAGACCGTCGGATAATCCGCTTATAATTCATATAGCAGACCCATCCGACGCTGAGCGCTACGCCTACACCTGCCCCCTATATTATAAGCTTGCCGATGCATTTATGCCAGGTCCATTGACGGTTATTCTACCTAAAAAAAGCACTGTCCCCAATGAGGTTACAGGCGGACTTGACACCGTTGCTATTCGTTGCCCCGCGCATCCGATAGCTAAAGCTATTATCGAAGCCGCAGACACCGCAATAGCCGCTCCGTCGGCAAATCTTTCGGGTAGTCCCTCACCAACCGAGGGTGCGCACGTCATAGCCGACCTTAACGGCAGAATTGAAACAATCGTTGACGGTGGCTCTGCCGAAATTGGACTTGAATCGACTATTGTAAAAATAGACGGCGACTCACTCACACTGCTTCGTCCGGGCGCAATAACCCGTGACGCTCTGCTCTGCGTATGCGAGAGGGTAGACGTTGCACGTGCGGTGACTGCGGCTCTCGCAGAAAACGAAAAGCCACTTTCCCCCGGTATGAAATACCGTCACTATGCGCCAAACGCTCCGCTCGTTCTTCTTGACGGAAACAGTGATGATATATTATCCTTTGTTTTAGAGCAAAGCAAAAGCGAGCGTTGTCTTATGCTTGCTTACACCGAGGAAATTCCGCATTTAAACGGAGTTACCGCAATAGACGTCGGTGCTTCGGACGATCTCCAAACGCAAGCTAAAAGGCTTTTCTCGGCTCTCAGGAGCGCAAACGAGCTTGAGCTTGATAAAATCTATGCGCATCTTCCCACCCAAAGCGGCTTGGGACTTGCGCTCTATAACCGAATGATACGCGCCGCGGCACATACGGTTATGAAAATTTAAATAATATTACAAACCCTTACATAAAAAATTTAAGGACGGAAAACAGATGGCAAAAAAGACACAAAGGTCTTCAAAGGCTACAAAGGGGTCGAGCCTTAAAGACGCATCCGAGATAGTATACGCCCCCGCGCAAGAGCAGCTTATAACCGACACGATAGAAAAAAACTATATGCCCTACGTTATGAGCGTTATAGTTTCTCGCGCAATCCCCGAGATAGACGGACTTAAGCCCTCACACAGAAAGCTTCTTTATACAATGTATAAAATGGGACTCTTGACGGGCCCCCGAACAAAAAGCGCGAACGTCGTGGGACAGACGATGAAGCTTAACCCTCACGGCGATATGGCGATTTATGAAACGCTTGTGCGACTTACACGCGGAAATGAATCGCTTCTCCATCCGCTCGTTGACTCCAAGGGAAGCTTTGGTAAGCAATATTCATCAAATATGAGCTTTGCCGCATCCCGTTATACCGAGGTCAAGCTTGATAGCTTCTGCGCAGAGCTTTTCCGAGGAATAGACAAGGACGCAGTGGATTTTATCGACAACTATGATAACACTATGAAAGAGCCGACGCTTCTTCCCACTACGTTTCCTAATATTCTCGTGACACCGAATATGGGTATTGCGGTCGGTATGGCATCGAATATATGCTCCTTTAACCTTGCGGAAATATGCGACGGAACTATTGCAATACTTAAAAATCCCAAGGTTTCGATGGATAAAATACTCGATATAGTAAAAGCCCCCGATTTTCCCGGAGGCGGCGCTATAATTTATAACCGTGACGATATGCGAAAGGTCTATGAAACAGGCTCAGGCTCGATAAAAATTCGCTCACGCTATAATTACGATAAGGCAAATAACTGTATAGATATAATTCAAATCCCCTACTCTACCTCTATCGAGATGATTCTCAATAAGATATCCGATCTCGTTAAGGAGGGCAAGCTTAAGGAGGTAGTTGATTTCCGTGACGAAATCGACCTTAGCGGCTTTAAGCTTACTCTCGACCTCCGACGTGGCGTTGACCCCGACAAGCTTATGGCAAAGCTCTTTAAAATGACTCCTCTTGAGGATAGCTTTAAGTGCAACTTTAACGTGCTTGTCAACTCAAGACCTATGCAGCTTGGTATCGTTGATATACTTAAGGCGTGGATAGAATTTAGAATTTCCTGCGTTCGCAGAGAGCTTACCTATGACTTAAAGAAGAAGCAGGACAAGCTTCATCTTCTCTTAGGTCTTGGAAAAATTCTTCTCGACATCGACAAGGCGATACGCATAATCAGGCACACCGAAAAGGAGGAGGACGTTATCCCCAACCTTATGTCGGGCTTCGGAATTGATGAAATTCAAGCCGATTATATTGCGGAAATCAAGCTTCGCAATCTTAATAAGCAGTATATAATCAACCGTATTAACGAAATCGAAAGCTTGCAGGCTGAAATCGCAAAAATCGAGGAAATTCTTGCAGACGAGCTTAAAATCAAGGCTCTTATTTCCTCTCAGCTTACAGAAATTAAGAAAAAATACGGACAACCCCGTCGCTCGCAAATTCTTCATACCGACGATATCGTCGAATATGAGGAAAGCAACGAGGTTGAAAACTACAACGTACGCCTTTATCTTTCCAAGGAGGGATATTTTAAGAAGATAACGCTTCAATCCTTGCGTGGAAATGACGAGCAGAAGCTTAAGGAGGGCGACGTAATAACTCAATCCTTTGATGCCGAAAATATTTCGGATATCATATTCGTAACCAACAAGTGCCAGATATTCCGCGCTAAGGTTGCGGATTTCGATTGCTGCAAGGCATCGGCTATGGGTGACTTCCTCCCCGCAAAGCTCGGCATGGAGGAGGGTGAGTGTCCCATATTTATGAGGCTTCAGGCAAGCTATCCCGAGAACGAAAGCTTTGTTTACATTTTTGAAAACGGCAAGGGCGTTCGTGTTCCCGCAAGTGCTTATGAAACAAAGGGCAACCGCAAAAAGCTCGTAAACGCTTATTCCTCGGCTTCTCCAATCTGCGGAGTATTCTATGAAAGCGAGAAAGAGCCGTTTGATATACTCCTCGTTAGCGCCGCAGAAAAGGCAATCGTTATAAAGACCTCGCTAATTCCTCAAAAAACGACACGCACGTCGGGCGGTGTAACTCTTATGACCTTGAAGAAAAACGATAAATTAACGTTTGCAACCGCAAATATTCCCGAATCGTACGCAAAAGGCTACAAGAAGCTCAAAATTCCTGCAAGCGGAGTAACTATTCCCGACAGTGACCTGTCAGCGCTCCAGCTCTCATTTGATACTAATTAATACAGAGGTGCATTATGAACAAAAAAACTCTACGCATAGTCTGCTTTATCCTTGCGGGACTTATGATACTCGGTATCGTCGCAGGCGCTCTTATGTCGCTTTTAGGGTAATTACAAAAGCTTAAAAGAACTCTCTACGGAGGGTTCTTTTTTGATATAATGATTATGTTCGACGGTCGAGCCGCCAATGTTTGCTCTGTACCCACGATTGAAAGTTTTGGTCAAGCTTTTTCAAAAGCTTGCGGGTCTGGGCAGCGCCCATAAAACGGCGTTTCTTTTTGCTAAGCCTTTTTCTTTGCGTCTTTTGTGTCAAAGAAAAAGCGGATAAGGGAGTTAGCTTGTGTTAGGAATTTTGCTACCTTTTTGAAAAAAGGTAGCGCCAAAAACTTTCAATCGGGGAATTTCAAATAACATAGTACGCTCGACGGTCGAGCCGCCAATGTTCGCACTGCAGTCCAAAGCCTTCTCCTTGAGGAGAAAGTGACACGACGAAGGAGTGACGGATGAGGTGCTATTTATCATTTAAACAAACAAAAAAGGTGTTGTTGCCTTTGCTTTAGATTAAGCGGTTGGCAAACAAACACCTTTGTTTTTTGTTTGATTTTAATTAATTTTCAGATGCTAATTCTTTTTCCTTTAATTTTAATTGCTCCTTGCGTGATAGGTTATTTTCGCAAACGCAAAGCGCTATATGAGTCATAAAGCAGATTGCGGCAAGAACGGTAAAGAGCGCAGGATTAAAGGGAAGATTTCCCGAATAAAGCAGATGTACGGTATAGATTAACGGAATTGCCGAAAGTATTGCATCTATAAAATATACGTTATAGAAAACGGTGGCAATTACAAATATTATAAGGAACATCCAGCCAAGCTTGGTAACGATTTCAATGCTTTCGGGCTTTGTCATTTTGAATGCAAGCTCTTTAAATATCGGAATTCTGTCGTTTACACCCTCAATCGGTATTTTATCTGCAATCTTAGTGCAAAGCAGACAAAATGCGGCGGGAAATAGCAAGGATATCTTTGCGCAGACCCATACCCTATGCCGTCCGTCCTCTTTATCCCTTACTATACATTCATAAATATTACCCGCAACGTGTAAAGCGCCCGCTATAAGGAAAAGTCCTACCTGCGTATATAAGCGCTCCTTGGTGAAAAGATAGGTTATTTCTACCGCGGGGATAATAGAGAAGAAGAACGGAATGTAGGGAAGCCTTTTGAAGATAATTCCCACTATAACCGATACTGCAAGAGTAAGAACTAAAATTGCGAGCAATCGGTAATCATATTCATTTATAAGCTCGGGAGTAAAAAACTGACTCAGCTTACTCGGGGCTTCTGTAACCGCTTCGGTGACTGTATCGGTGGCGTCGCTTGAATATTTTAATTCGTTTGAAATCCACTCGATATATTCTTTATCGTCAAGCGGTTGAAAGGTCATATATTTCTGCAATAGGAACAATCCGCCAACAAATGCGGCAATTCCTGCGCAGAAATCGGTTAATTTTTTTAAAAGACTCATTGTAAAAAATCTCTGCTCCGTTGTTTTGACGTTACTTTATTATACAACAAGAGAGCGCTTTTTTCAATAGTTTTTTTGCAAGAGGTAATAAAAGTGTAAATAATTTTTAAAAATATGAAAAAAAGATTGCAAAATTTTGGTTTAAATGTTATAATGAACTGATAAAATTTTTTATTTTTATAGGAGAAATGCTATGAATACTTTACAAATGAAAAAATATATTGCCGACGGAGGCATTAATGCAACGCTCACACATATTTACGGCGAGGCTGCTATTGATATGCAGAAGGCGCGCTATTCTGCCGCTATCGATGAATTTGCCGCAATATACGGAGCAGACAGAGAGATAACTCTTTACTCGGTTGCAGGCAGAAGCGAGCTTTCGGGTAACCACACCGACCACAACTGCGGATGCGTTGTTGCGGCATCTATAGACCTTGACATAATTGCGGTCGCTTCTAAGCGTGACGATAACGTAATCGCTATCAAGAGTGAGGGCTTCCCCGAGGACGTAGTTGATTTTGAAAGCTACAACGCTCCCGTTGAGAGCAAGTTTGGCTCGTCTGCATCTATAATTGCGGGAATGGTTCAAGGATTCCTTAAGGACGGCTATGCGGTTGGCGGATTTGACGCATATACCACGTCAAACGTACTTAAGGGCTCGGGACTTTCATCCTCTGCGGCTTTTGAGGATATGGTCGGAAACATACTCAGTCATATGTATAACGATGGCAAGGTTGATAACGTAGAGATAGCAAAGCTTGCTCAGTATGCCGAAAACGTATTCTTCGGTAAGCCCTGCGGACTTATGGACCAGGTTGCTTGCGCGGTAGGCGGAATAGTTGCTATCGACTTTAAAGACCCCAAAGCCCCCGTTATAAACAAGGTAGACTTTGATATTTCTGCCGCAGGATATAATCTTTGTATCGTAAATACAGGTGGAAACCACGCAGATCTTACCGACGATTATGCATCTGTTCCCGCGGAAATGAAGTCGGTTGCCGCTTACTTTGGCAAGTCGGTTCTCCGTGAGGTTGATGAGGATGAATTTTTTGCAAGCATTGCCGCTTTGCGTGAGAGCGTAGGCGACAGAGCAGTGCTTCGCGCGCTTCACTTCTTCGGTGAGAACAAGAGAGTTGCGGCTCAGAGAGCGGCTCTTGACGCAAGCGACCTTGACGCATATTTCGTTGAGGTTCTCGCATCGGGTAAATCATCATTCTGCTACTTGCAGAACGTATATACAACTAAAAATCTTAAGGAGCAGGGACTCTCTCTTGCACTCTGCCTTGCAGACGGATATCTTGCGGGCAAGAAGGCGGCGTACAGAGTTCACGGCGGCGGCTTTGCGGGAACTATTCAGGCATACGTTCCTATGGAGGACGTTGACGGCTTCAGAGCGCTTATGGACGGTGTATTTGGCGAGGGTAAGTGCATAGTTCTTCGTATTCGTCCCGAGGGTGCGGTTAGAATAGCATAAAACAATCTGCAAGGAGGCAGCTATGGAAGACAAGAAAAAGGATAATGCGGCGCTTGACGTAGGCTCTGCGGAGAAGGACTCCGAGTCTGTAAGCCAAGGTAAAAGCACCGACAAAAGGAAGCTTGATAAAAAGCGACGTATATATCTGATTTCAACTGTCGGACTTTCTGCCTTCTTTTGCGCTTTTTACTATTGTTCAATGGAAATATCAAGCCGAAGCATAGAGCTTTATTATTTCTTTCCTGCGGTAATGTTCGTTTATATGGCGTCGCTTGCGATACTGTTTGTAGCTTACATAATTTACAATCGCGGATTTTCACGCAAGGGCGTTACCGTCGATATGCTACCGTCGGAGTGGAGCGAGGAGAAAAAGCTTGAATTTATCGAAAACGGAAAGGTAAGATTAGAGAAATCCAAGTGGCTTTTGATATTTATTATTTCGCTTATGTTTACCTTTATTGCGGAGGCCTTTGCTCTTTTCGTGTTCCCGATGATTGAGGGGATTTGGCGGTAATTAATAAAATTCAGTAAAAATATGAAAAACGTAAAAATATATACACTTTATTCCGGCTCAAGCGGAAATTCGACCTTTATTCGTGTTGGGGAGAGCGCTATACTTATAGATGCCGGAAGAAACGCAAAGGCGCTTCGAAACGCCCTTGCCGAGATAGGCGAGGATATAAGCGCTATAAATGCGATATTTATTACTCACGAGCATTCCGACCATATTTCGGCGCTTGAGGTAATATCAAAGAAAAACGATATTCCGATATATATGACGAGTCAATCGGCAATTAAAATTCCGAATAGCTCTCCCGTAAGAGCGCACCTCTGCGAGAGAAGCATACTTTTTAGTGAGGATATTGGAGAAATGCATATAAGCTCCTTTCAAACCTCACACGACAGTCTTATGAGCGTCGGATATAAAATCGAATATAACGATGACGATGGCGCTCACGCTATCGGATACGCAACCGATACGGGATATATTTCCGACGGTATTCGTTCGGTATTGCTCGGATGCGAGGCGGTTGTGCTTGAGTGCAATCACGATATCGATATGCTTATGAGAGGGCCTTATACTCCCGACCTTAAGCGACGTGTTGCGTCACGCAGAGGACATCTTTCGAACGTAGATTGCGCCGATTTTTCGCTTGAGCTTGTAAAAAGCGGAACGCGCGGAATTTTGCTTGCTCACTTAAGCCGAGAAAATAACGACCCCGTTATCGCATTTGATGCGGTAAGCAACGCAATTTCGGGATTTGACGTTAGCCTTGCGATTGCCGAGCCTTTTGCGCCTACCGAGCTTGTTATACCTAAGAAAGAGGGTTAAATATGCTTAAAGTAAAGCTTATAACGGTTGGAAATCTTAAGGAGGAATATCTCCGCGAGGCGGCGGCTGAATATGAAAAGCGCCTCGGGGCATTTTGTCGCTTTGAGCTTGTTCAGCTTAAGGAGGAGCGACTCTCCGAGCAACCGAGCGCGGGTGAGATAAGGACTGCGCTTGAGAGAGAGGCGCAAAAGATATCCGAGCAAGTTTCAAGCTCTGCTTACCTTATAGCGCTTTGCGTTGAGGGAAAGCAGCTTTCCTCAGAGGAGCTTGCCGAAAAAATCGAGGCGATATCGATGGACAAGAGCGAGATATGCTTGGTTATAGGTAGCTCGTACGGACTTTCCGACTCGGTAAAGCAGAGAGCCGATATGCGACTTTCGGTTTCGAAATTAACCTTTCCGCATCAGCTTATGCGAGTTATTTTGCTTGAAGCGATATATCGCGCGTTCAATATCCAACGCGGCACGAAATACCATAAATAAAAATTAAGGAGCATTTTATGATAAACGCAAAAAAATATGCAATTATAGATTTACACCTGCACCTTGACGGCTCTATGTCGCTTGAGTGCGCTCGCTCTTTGGCAAAAAAGCAGGGAATATCTCTGCCCGATGACAAAGAGCTTTTGAGCAGACTTCGTGTAAGCGATGATTGCCGTGACCTTAATGAATATCTTGAGAGATTTGACCTTCCGCTTAGCTTGTTGCAGACCGCAGAGGCGATAAGTGAGTCAGTTGAGCGCCTTTGTAACGAGCTTCAATCACAGGGCTTGATTTATGCCGAGATACGCTTTGCGCCTCAGCTTCATCTTCAAAAGGGGCTTACCCAGGAGGAGGTAGTTTTGGCGGCTATCGAGGGACTTAATCGCTCTGACTTTTTTGCATCGCTTATACTTTGCTGTATGAGAGGGGCAGATAACCGTGAGGCAAATATCGAAACGGTGCGCCTTGTAAAGAAATATCTCGAAAAGGGAGTTTGCGCGGTCGACCTTGCGGGCGCGGAGGCATTGTTCCCCAACGAGGGATTTGTCGACGTTATAAATTACGCTCGCTCGCTTTCACTTCCTATGACTCTCCACGCAGGCGAGGCGCTTGGAGCGGATAGCGTTGCCTCGGCAATCGAGCTTGGCGCAGACAGAATAGGACACGGCGTGCGCTCTATTGAGAATCCCGAAATTTTAAAGAGTCTTGCAGAAAAGAAAATTCCGCTTGAGCTTTGTCCGACGAGCAATCTCAATACACGTGTTTTTGATGAGCTTTCGGAATATCCTATTCGTACATTCCTTAATGCAGGTATTGTGATAACCGTTAATACCGATAATACGTCGGTTTCTTCAACCTCGCTTGCTAATGAATATCAAAAGCTTGCGGATACATTTTTTTTAACAGAGGACGAGCTTCAAGCACTTGCTTTAAATTCGGCTTATGCAACGTTCCTTTGCGATTCAGATAAAGAAAAGCTTATAGAAAAGATAAAATTGAAATTTTAAAAAAATATGCGGGGTAAGAAAACCGATCAAGAGTTTTCTTACCCCACGTTTTTATGTGTTCAAAGTGTAAATTTGATTTTTACTTAAGAGCCGTGAGTGTATTGAATACGTTATTTACAAGAGTTGCATCAGCATTCGTTTCTGTAACAGTTACGGTGTATGTCTTGCTTCCTACAGTTACGATAAATAAGCTCTGCTTCATTGTAACCGAGTTCATAGAAGCTGAGTAGGTTATTTTGACAATGTTTTTTATGTTGTCGTTTTTAGTTTTTGAAAGCTTGAAGTTTGAAATGCTCATTCCCGAAGCGCTCAACGATTGAGAAAAGAGTGTTTTGAGCTCGGATTCTTTTGCAGTTTCATAAAGGGTGTTCTTTGCTTCGTAAACTACTGTGATGTTGTTGCCTGCGCCTGTAGGATTTATGAGCTGAGTAACGTTACCTTCGGTTTTCTTCCAATCTGAAGGATATGCAAACGAAATGTCGCCGTTGTCAAATTTAGTATATCCCTTCGGAATTGCAGGCTTGGTAGTTGCATTATCCTTGGTTGCATCGGTGATCTTTGCATCGGTGTCTTTTTCATTTTCTTCACTGTTGCAAGAGCAAAGTGCAAAAAGTCCGCTGAAAATCATAGTTAAAATTAAGAGTGTGCAGATTAGTTTTTTCATAAAGAGTCTCCTTTTAAAATAATACACTTGTATTATAACACAAAAAAATGAAAAGTCAAGTGAATATTAAAAAATATATAAAAAATATATAAAAAATAAGGGTGCGGTTTCAAATACGAATTTGAGATCGCACCCTTTATATTAAATTGTGTTTGTAAATCAGATATTAGCTAATTGTTCCGAAATGCTCAAGAGAAGGATTGTTTTCAACGGTATATGTTACTCTTACCGTTTCGTAGTTTTCGGGTGCTTTTGCCGTTGTACCGATTATTGCGCCAACTGCGCTTTTACCGCTGATAATGCCTCTTACCGTAACAGTTTCTATTTTGATGGGAAGTCTGTTTTTGGGATTTGCAAATAGACCTACTATTCCGCTGACCGAGGTACAGTTGCTTGCATTTATACCTGCCGTGGTAGTGCAGGCGTTGATTGCTGCATTATCCGTAGTTTTTAAGTATCCTATAATACCGCCAATCGAGTCACCGTTGGATACGTTGATAGCGCCTGCGCTGTCACATCCTGATATGCTTAATGTATTCATACGCAAGCCCGATTGACTGAATACTCCGATAATTCCGCCAACACCCTTAGCAAGACCGCCGTCTACCGTTATTTTTCCGTCATTTTTGCAGTTGATGTATTCACCCTTTCGGTCTGCCGTTGCGTTTACACCGACTATTCCGCCAACACCGTATCCGCTTTTTGCAAAAATATCTCCGCTATTAGTGCATCTCTCTGCCGCGTCAAGAAGTCCTGCAATACCGCCTAAGCCCGTAGCGCTTCTTTCAACGTCATAGCTTGTTGCGGTAATCGTTGCCGTATTATTACAGCCTATGCACTTTTCCGCAAGACCTGCAATACCGCCGACGTAGAAAAGACCGTTAACGCTTTGCTCATTGGTAATTCCGTTTAACGTGGTGTAATTTCCATGGCCGACAATACCGCCAACGTAGGAGTCACCCGTAATAACGCCAAGGTTCTGCGCCGATGTTATATTGACTGTGTAATCGTTCCAGCCGATAATACCGCCTGTATAGATTTTACCCGTTACGCTTGCCTTGTTTACGTTGTTATCAACGGTAGCGCCACCACCCATACCGCCGCCGATGTGCATATAACCGATGATACCTGACGTGTAAGAGCCGCCGTTTATTTCACCGTTGTTTTCACATCCGATTATGCCGGTTACCTGGGGTCCCCAGCTTGTTGAATTTTCGATTTTACCGACTATACCGCCGCAGTAATCAATTTTTGATGAAACCTTTGCGTTATTTATGCAATTCTTTACGTCAAAAATCTTTCCGTCACCGGGACTTGTAAGAGCTCCTACGATACCGCCTACCATAGACGTTCCGGATACGTTACCGCTCGAGGTGCATCCGTCGATTATAGCGTCGCCGTTCTGTGCGGCACCGCCGAGAATACCGCCTACGCCGTTACCGCCTATAACTGTTCCGTCAAAGGAGCAATTACCGATTACCGAGTCTATATAGCCGGTAGCGCCGATAACACCACCGACTGCGGATGAGACTACGGACTCTATTTTACCCGTAACCGTTATATTTTCAACAGAGCCGTTAAGAATACCCGCAAGCGCGCCTACCGATTCTGCGCTTGAAGTAAAGGATATCGAAACGTTTTCAAGCTTTAAATCGCTCACGGTAGCCTTTTCGCCTATCGTATCAAAAAGACCTGCATTTTTTGCGGTTAATTTTGTTATAGTAAGATTTTTAATTGTGTGACCGTTACCGATAAGCTTGCCCTCAAAGCCTGCTATCGGTGTCCACTCTGTTCCGCTAAGGTCGATGTCGGAGTCAAGCAGATACGTTCCCTTGGGGTCGTTGGCTATCGATTTTAGGTCTTCAACGCTTGAAATAATAGTTGAATTGAGAACTGTAAGCTTGTGGTAGAGGTAAACACTGCCGTTATTTACGTTTATTTCTGCCTTTTGCTCCTCAAATTTCTCATAGTCTATGCTAACCATACCGTCACTAAGAGTAACCTTGACGTCCTTACCGTCTTTATCCTTGTAGGTAACGTAATAATCAGACCAATTTAACTTAGCGCCCTTGATAACGGTTTTAGGGAGATTTGTGTCGGTTATCTGCATCGTGCGAGATTCTTTGTCCGCAGCCGCCTCGGATTGTCTGTCCGATTCCATTCCCTCGTTAAAGCCTTCAACGCCTGCCATAATAGCTCCGATAAGTACGGGAATACCGATAAATATAGCAACAAGAGCTATAATTACCGTTTTAACGAGCTTTCTTTTGCTTTCCGCCTCACGTCTTGCGTTTTCAGCCATATGAGCCTTCCATTCGGCTTCGGCGGCGCGTGCCTTTGCTTCTTCAGCCTCGCGTTCTGCGGTTCTTGCCTTTTGCTCGGCTCTTGCCTTTTCCTGCTCCGCTCTTTTCCTTTCTTGCTCGGCTTTTGCCTTTTCTTGCTCCGCCTTGGCGTTTTCCTGCTTTTGACGCGCCTGCTGCTCATAATAAGCTCTGCGAGCGCGCTCGTCATTTTGCCATTGTTCTTTTTCTGCTCGAGCCTTGTCCTCATCGGTTTCCTTGTGATTTATCCGCCTTATGTAACGGTTTATTTCTTCAAGATTGTCAAGCAAAAATTCCTTTGAGCTATTTATCTTTTTTTGCTTATCACGGAAAATTTCGTTGTTATTATGGTCGGGATGATAATGCAAGGAAAGCTTTTTGTAGCGGCTTTTGATTTCCTCTACGGTAAGCTCATGGGAGGTATCAAATTCAAACTCATTTAAATTCAGCAAAAGCTGTGTTTCAAAATTTGTCATCATATTCTCCTATTATATATTTATTATATGGATAATTTTACCATAGGATTGTTTTTTTGTCAATAAAATACGCCGATATTGTCATAAATAATGTGAAAAAACGATAATATGTTTTTGAAAAGTATTTTTATTTTTAGGAGGAATTTATGAGATTAAAAACCAAAAGAATACTTAAAAGAGTCGCAACCGTTATCTGCGCCTTGCTTTTTGTTATTACTTGCCTCTGCTCCTGCAATATGGATAAGGAAACGGGTAACGATCTTTCAAGCGCACTTGACACGATAGCAAAGGAAAATGCTATGGCTAAGGCAACCTTAAAGGGTGGAAGTATAAGCTTTGCGGCAGATGATTTTGCGAGAGCGACAAATCTTTCAAAAATAGACAGTATAACCGTTACAAAGCTCCCTCCGATAAGCGACGGAGAGCTTCGTGTAGGCTCAAGCGTGCTTACCTCGCCCCAGACCTTGAGCGCATCGAGCATAAAGCTCCTCTCCTATGAGCCAAAGGGAAGTATTGCTACGTCGGAATTTTATTTTACGGTAAACGGTGGAAGCACCGAGCTTTGCTGTAAGCTTTACGTCCTTGACGAAAAAAATTACGCTCCTACGCTTTCAAACGCATCTAAAAGCGCTCTTGAGGTAAGCACCTTTGAAAACGTTTCCTTTTACGGTACGCTCCCTTGCTATGACCCCGACGGAGATAAGACGTATATCGAGGTGGTTTCCTATCCTAAAAAGGGACAGCTTATTATAGATAATAAGGAAACCGGAGCATACAGATTTATTCCCAACGAGGATTTTAAAGGAAAGGATAGCTTTGTTTACGTTGCGCGTGATATTTACGGAAATTACAGTCCGTCTGCAACCGTTAGCCTTAACGTAAAGGAAAGCGCGGTTTCGACAAGCTATATAGATCTTGTGGATAGCCGTTATCATAATGCCGCTATTGCTATGACCGAAAAGGGAATAATGAGCGGAACGCAGATAGGTAGCTCGACTTATTTCTATCCCGCAAGAGAAATGAGCCGCGCGGAGTTTACCACTATGGCTATGCAAGCGGCAGGAATAAGTAAGCTTAATAATTCGAATGATAAGACTGTTTTTGCTGATGATTCTAAAATAGACGGTAGCTTTAAGCCATATATTGCCGCGGCTTACGACCTCGGATACATAAAGGGCGTTGAGAGGGACGGAAAGCTTTATTTCGAGGGGGAAAGAGCAATTACGAGAGCCGAGGCTGCGTGCTTACTTTCTTCAATGCTTGATGCGGCTACTCCGACTATTGCTCCAAGCTTTGCGGATAAAACCGACGTTCCCTCTTGGGCAGAGGCATCTGTTAATGCTATGGCATATATGGGTGTTATGAGCAGTATTGAAAATAAAATATCTCCCCTCGCTTGCGTAACGAGAGGAGATGCCGCAGAAATTCTTTGGAATTTTATGAGGGTTAAAGAAAATTCATAGTTTTTTGATGGTTAGCTTGTGTTAAGGATTTTTGCTACCTTTTTGAAAAAAGGTAGCGCCAAAAACTTTCAATCGGGGAATGTTTTAAATAACATTCTGCGCTCGACGGTTGAGCCGCCAATGTTCGCACCGCACCCACGGAGCAAAGTTTTGGTCAAGCTTTTTCAAAAGCTTGCGGGTTTGGGCAGAGCCCATAAAACGGCATAGAAAGTTAGTTTATGTTAAGGATTTTTGCTACCTTTTTGAAAAAAGGTAGCACCAAAAACTTTCAATCGGGAAATGTTTTAAATAACATTCTGCGTTCGACCGACGAGCCGCCAATGTACGCACTGCACCCACGCGGCAAAGTTTTGGTCAAGCTTTTTCAAAAGCTTGGGGGTCTGGGCAGAGCCCATAAAACGGCGTTTCTTTTTGCCAAGCCTTTTTCTTTGCGCCTTGTGTGTCAAAGAAAAAGCGGATAAAGGATTATTGCTTTTTCAATGCAAGGACACCTCATCCGTCACTCCTTCGTCGTGACACCTTCTCCCACTGATTTATAAATCAATAAAATTTACAAGGAAAAAACAGAATAAAAATGACAGAAAAAGAGATAAAATATACAGAGCTTGACGATTTATCTACGGTAAAGGCAAGCAAGGGCAAAATTCTTTCGGTCGACTTCGGTGACGTAAGAACAGGACTTGCCGTTAGCGACGTATCAAGGCTTTTGGCGTCGGGTATAGGATATATCAGCGTCGGAGGAATAGAAAAAACTGCCGAAGCAATAGCCGCAAGCGCTAAGGAAAACGGCGCGGTTGCAGTTATTGTCGGCTTACCCGTTAATATGGACGGAAGTCAAGGCTCTCGAGCCGAGCGCTGCAAAAAGCTTGCAAGGCTTGTCAAGGAGGCGTCGGGACTTTTGGTTACAACCTTTGACGAGAGAATGACCACTATGACGGCGGCTCGCTACCTTAACGAAACTAATACCCGCGGAAAAAAGCGCAAGGGAGTTATAGATACGCTTTCGGCTCAAATAATATTGCAAAATTGCCTTGATAGGCTTAAAAATATATAAATCTTACAAATTTACAAAGAGGACGTATTAATTATAATGAGTAACAAAGGCGTTCAAAATTGCGAAAGCTGCGAGTTTTACGATTACGACGAATATCTCGACGCATACGTTTGCAGCGTTTCGCTTGATGAGGATGAAATGGTTAATTTCTTGGGTAAAAACACAAAGGGTTGCCCTTATTACCGTTTTTACGATGAGTACAAGAGCGTACATAAGCAGATATAAAAATCATTCTCGACTTTAATTTTTTTCGGAGGTTATTATGCCCGAAAAGCAAAAAGAAAAATTTTCAAATATATTCGATTATCTTAATTGGCGAGGCGACCTTGACTTTTCAACGGTCGAAATTTGCGAGGTTGACGCGCTTATTTTTTCGATTTTAAGCTATATCGATTACAGTGACGTAGTGCCTACTACAATTTACGGAGTACGCAAGCCCCCTGCGCTTCTAACCGTTACCAAACGATATTTAAAGGCGCACAGTGGCGGAGATATCCCCACTCTTGGACTTATGCTTTCAAGGGATATCGTCAAGCTTTTGGCAAGAGCCTCAAAAACTAAGCGCTTCGGACTTATTTCACCGCTTTGCTTTGTTAACCGTGTATGCGATGAGGAGGAAAAGCAATTTTCTGCAATAGCCTTTGCGCTTGACAACGGGGACACGTTCGTTGCCTTTCGTGGAACTGACGATACTCTCGTCGGTTGGAAGGAAAACTTTAATATGAGCTTTATGTACCCTGTACCCGCTCAAAGCGAGGCGGTTAAATTTCTTGAGGAGGTTGCCGCAAAAACTCAGGGCAGGATATACCTCGGAGGGCACAGTAAGGGCGGAAATCTTGCGGTTTACGCAGGCGTTAAGTCAAGCCGTCTGACCCGTGAGAGAATAGAGCGAATATATAGTAACGATGCTCCCGGATTTGATAAAGCATTCATCGAGGGAAGTGATTATCGCTCGATGGCAGATAGAATATCGACCTTCCTACCTCAATCCTCGGTTGTCGGAATGCTTCTCGAGCATGAGGAAAGTTACACCGTTATAAAAAGTAAAAGCTCGGGACTTCTCCAGCACGACGGTCTTTCTTGGGAGGTTATGGGTAATAAATTTATTCATCTTGACTCGATAACCGAAACGAGTAGAGTCCTCGATAAAAATATGAAGCAATTCCTCTCGGAAATGACGCGCGAGGAGCGAGAACGCTTTGTTGACTCGCTTTTTGACGCTATTCAAAATAGCACCAATGCAAACACGCTAACCGAGCTTAGCACTAATAAAATGAAGATATTTAAGGTCTGGAGCTCGCTCGACGATACCTCTAAGGCTCAATTCCGACGTATTGCTACGCTTTTGATGAACAAAAAGAAAAAATAGTTAGTTTGTATTAAGGATTTTTGCTACCTTTTTGAAAAAAGGCAACGAAAAAACTTTTAATCGGGGAAATTCAAATAACATATTGCGTTCGTAGGGCGCAGTCATAAAAACAAAAAAATAAAAAAACAAGGATAAACATGGAAACAAATTTTTTTGAGGACGTGTGGAATTATCTGTATGAGGCATATTTCAGCGTAGGCGAGGGATATGAAAACTTAGGCACGCAGGGAAATCACTTGATAACGGTTGGAACTGTGGTGTTTGGCATTTATATCGGAGCGCTTATAGCTTGCGTTGCGATGTTTTACAATAGGCAGATAGTCGGCGGCGCGGTAAGGCGTATGCTTGAAAAAAAGGTGCATAGCAGGGAGGAGGCTATAACTCTTTCCGAGCTTGGATATAAGAAGAATTTTTTGATGCGAAGCCTTTTCCGTGACAGTAATTCCTTGCGCAGAGTTGTAAAATGCGTCGAGGAAGAAAAATTTTACGTCGAGCAGAACGAATTGCGCGCGGAATATGAAAAAAAGCGCGAGGCGGGAGAAAATTTGCCTCGATTTCGTGAAGAAATATACCGTGTCGATATAGAAAACGACCATTTTTATATTCCCGAGGAGCAGGAAATTGCGGCGGCTACCAAGTTCCGCAAAAAGGGCTCGACGTGGGTATCGATGATAATTTCGGTTATTTTGCTAACGGTTGCTTTTTTTGCGCTTTTGCTTTTCTTGCCGTGGTTTTTAGGTCAGCTTGACGGCGCATTTGGAAATATTTTAGGAAAATAAAAAATAAAAAATAAAAAGGGAGGTCTTGAAAGGTGAATACATCAAAAACAGCGGATGTGATACGTCCGAAAAGCTTTGACGATATAGTCGGTCAAGACCATCTTTTTGGTAAAAACGGAGTAGTAAGACGAATGCTCGATGCGGGCAGACTTACTAATATGATATTTTTCGGCCCTCCCGGAACAGGGAAGACGACGGCGGCAGAGATAATAGCGGCGCGTGCGGATATGGTTTTTCATAAAATTAATGCAACTACCGCAAGTCTTTCCGACGTAAAGGAGATACTCACCTCGACAAATAACGTCTTTTGCCAAGGCGGAATATTGCTTTATATCGACGAGATACAGTATTTTAACCGTAAGCAGCAGCAGGCGTTGCTCGAATATATAGAGGACGGACGTGTAACTCTTATCGCTTCGACAACCGAAAACCCTCATTTTTATGTTTACAACGCAATAATTTCACGCTCGTCACTCTTTGAGTTTAAGCCTGTAAAGCCTGAGTCCTGCATCGTGGCGCTCTCTCGCGCTCTTGATTTTTTAAACGAGCAGAACGGAACGAAAAAAACGGTATCGCGTGATGTTCTTATATATATTGCGCAAAGCACTGCGGGCGACGTCCGTCACGCAATAGGCGTGCTTGAAAACGCTTTTTATGCGGTTGAGAGCGAAATCGACGAGGATGCGGTTAATGAATTTAACGTAAAAAGCGGAAATTTTGATACAGATGCGCATTACGATTTGCTTTCTTGCTTGCAAAAGTCGATAAGAGGCTCAGACCCCGATGCGGCAGTGTTTTACCTTGCTAAGCTTTTGTCGGTCGGCGAGCTAAACTCGGCTTGCAGACGCTTGCAGGTTATAGCATCCGAGGACGTCGGACTCGCATATCCGCTTGCGGTGTCGGTTACTTATGCGGCGTGTCAGTCGGCTCGTGAATTGGGACTTCCAGAGGCGAGGATTCCACTTGCTAATGCGGCGATTTTACTTGCAACCTCACCGAAATCAAATTCTGCGGAGTCGGCAATCGATGCGGCTATGGCAGACGTCGAAGCAGGGCTTGGACGAAACGTGCCGAGGCATTTGCAGTCACCGCTTTATAAGGGCTATAAGTATCCGCATTCTTATCAAAATCATTATGTGGAGCAGCAATATCTGCCCGATGACGTAAAAAATAAGCAATATTACGTTTATGGCGAGAACAAAACCGAGCAAGCGGCAAAGGATTATGCCGTAAAAATCGGCTCAATTAAGAAAAAATAACGGTTAATTTTTTAATTTTGGAATATTATGGAAAATAACGAAAAAAATACAGAAAATTCAAGTCAATTAAATAAGGAGCGCGAAAAAAAGGCGCTCTCGCGTGAGGTGGTTACCTATCTTATATTTGGCGTTATGACTACCTTTGTCGGTTGGGCGGTTTATTTTGCGATAATGCTTGGCGGCAGAGCGATGCTTTCGATACCGAATGAGGATACCACAAGCGGAGCGTATATCGGTCTTTATACCGCAGCGCAGCTTATACAGTGGGTCTGCGCCGTACTTTTTGCCTTTTTCACTAATAGAAAATGGGTTTTTACCGAGGCTGATAAAAGTAAGAAAATTTTGCCTCAGCTTCTTACCTTTTCGGGTGGGCGAGTTATTACGCTTGGACTTGATTATGTGATAACCTTGGTTGGAGCGATGGCTTTGACGGCTCTTTTGCCTGCGTTAAATTCGGTTAGTATAATAGGAATAACCTTGAATTTTAATGAGGTTGCCGCAAAGGTTGCCGCCGCATTCGTGGTTATCGTGTGTAACTACATTTTCAGTAAAATTTTCGTATTTAAAAAGAAAAAGGATTAATTAATCGTAAAAATTATAAAAAATTAACGCACTCGATTTTTTAGGGTGCGTTTTTGTTAGGAATTTTTTGCTACCTTTTTGAAAAAAGGTAGCGCCAAAAAC
>JAZRGA010000072.1:0-32843 GCA_045643945.1 Eubacteriales bacterium
TGGTTCGATTCCGACCGGAGGCACCAATGCGGATTTAGCTCATTTGGTAGAGCGTCGCCTTGCCAAGGCGAAGGTGGCGGGTTCGAGCCCCGTAATCCGCTCCAATTAGGGCACGAGTATCGTGCCCAATTTTTATAAAATTAAATAAGGCGCTATGGCCAAGCGGTAAGGCAAAGGTCTGCAACACCTCTATCCCCGGTTCGATTCCGGGTGGCGCCTCCAAAAAGAAAAGTCGCGTAAGCGGCTTTTTCTTTTTGTACTCTTCACTTTTCTCTTTTCACTCTTCACTTTTCTCTAAATCTCCCGAGCGACTTTTCCAGATAAGAGATAAAATAGAAGAGAGAAAAGAAAAGGTAGCTTTTCGCTTTAGCGAAAAGGATTTTTATCATACGTCGATTTCATAATTTGTCTTTGTTCACTTGACAAGTCTTAAAATTCATGTTACAATTGTATTAAGGTGTTTAAAGCTACGTCGTAATGAAATCAGAAAGGCGGTGAAGATATGAAAAGCTTATCCACAAAAATTCCGGCTATAATTGCTATGTTGATTAGTGTTTTTAGCTTTGTGTTGTTGATATCTGCTTTTGTAGTGTCTACAAATGAACCGCCTCGGGACATGGGGGTAAGTAGAAGCTTTGCACTTTGGGTATTCGCTGTAATATTTTCTATGATAAGTCTTTTATTTTATAGTATTGATGCGATATTTTCCGCGGTAAAAATTTTTCTAAAGATTCATCCCATATTTAATTCTATTCTTGCACTTATTTTAATCGGTGCTATTCCAATGGTTATATTTATAGGAGGTAGTCTCGGTATAAATATTTATATATGGTTTTCTTATTATTTGTTGATGTTTGCTTTGGAAATTGTATCTATTATAAAGCATATAAAAATTATGAAAGACGTTAGTAAGGTTGAAAAATAAAATTATCGAAAAGAGTATCAATATGAAAAAGAAAATTGTTGTCATTGTATTTCTTGTCTTAATTGCGATTACCGTCATTATATTTTCGGCTTTAGCAATAGCCGAGCATCGCCTCGATGCTGCGAACGGTATTGATAAATTCGAGGGGTTTGGCGTTATTTCACTGGCACTTGTCGGTGGATATGCGGTATTTTATGAAATAGACTTGCTTTTTACCGTTTTATATTTCTTCTCAAAGCGAAAGACAAAATTGCGAGCTGTTATAAATCTTTTATCAAATGTTTGCTTGTTACTTGTGTTTTTTATTGACTCAATTGCGCATTTTCTTTGGGAGCACGTGTCCAAAATTTTTCGCGAGGAGTGGATTTTCGCTATAATTTTAATTATGCTATATTGTATACTTAGGTCGGTTTATTGCCTGCTCGCAGGTATCGACGGAGAAAATCAAGAAAGTGCTTGATAGCATTATTACGTTTACGGAGGTATTGTTATGAATTTTAAATTTAAGGCGCTTGTGAGCGAAAATGACTATTTGGATTATAATATATTTATGATTTTCAAGTCACCGTACGGAAGAAAAAATATAATCGTTAGCCGTGTTTTGGTAATGTTGATCTTTTTAGTTCCTATCGCAGTTAATCTCGGCTACGGTGGATTTACCGTGAATTCGTTTATAAATATAATTCCGTATTTAATTTTGCTTGCGATTTTTCAAATTCTTTTTAAGCCTCTTTGGATTTGGATGCTAAAGGGACAAATAAAGTCAATGAAGAAAAAGGGAAAATTGCCTTATACAGAGGATGCCGAGATAGAGTTTTACGATGATTGCTTCGTCGAAATAGCAAATGATAGCAAGAGCGAAATTAAATATTCTATTCTCGAGCGAGTAAGCATAGTTTCAAATAAGGTAATTTACGTTCACTTTAATAACGCAGCAGCGCTTATATTGCCTTTTTCGGCGTTTGATTCGGTAGAAACGAGAGCGAGATTTATCGCTTTTATCAGTGAAAAATGCTCTAATATCGATAATTATTAATAATAATGAGCGGAGGATAGATGCTTTCCGCTCATTCTTTTTGCTCTAATCGCCGAAAAAACGTGAAAAGTCTTGACATTTTGGCTTCGTTATTATATAATATTGTATAATAGTAAACTCTAAAAGTATAACTTATTGAATTTGCGTGCTACGATATAGACGTTTAATAAATGTTTGTTGGAGGTAGAATTTTGAAAAAATTAAAGTTAACTGTAAAGATTATATTAATGAGCTTGGTATCCCTAATACTTATATCGTCGATGCTACTCTCTACAATGCTGGGGAGCGTAAATGCGCTGCTTACCAAAACACTGTCGAAGACGTTTGACTTTGAGGCAATACCCGATTTGCCGTTTCGATATTACATTAAGGACGGCAATAATACGAGTGGTGCTACCGGCGTTTATAAGAATACAAAAAATATCTCTCAAGACATAAAAACGCTTCCAACATCTCACGATACCCATTATCGCATAGCGATTCCAGTGGATGAGAGCGGATTTTATACAGTAACATTTACGGCGGATTTTTGGAGATCATCCGACAATACTGCGGCAAAGCTTTCAGGTACAAGCACATATTACGTTACTAACTTGGATGCTACCGTCGGCTGTCAAATTTTGAGTCCCAAGTATATCGATTTGACAGCGGCCACTAATTTTTATATGTCGCCAAATAATACCGCTGATAACGGTTATGCTTACGGAGTAAAGCTGAAATATGATGATAAAAAATTGTTTTCAGCAAAGGACCACTATCAGTGGAAGACTTTATCCCCCTCGCGCTCTGAAACCGTTGAGCTTTCATTTAGCGTTACGCAAGCCGACGTTGACAATTACGGATACGTTGTATGGGCGTGGGACCTTACCGGCTTGGAAGCGAATAGACTCCATTCGCTTAAGCTAACGAATATCTCTGTTAAGAAAAATCAACCCATAGATAGCTCAAGACCGTATTTTGAGTTTATGAATACGCAATACGTTAACAACGCGATATTGCCTACTGATGGAGAAACAAAAACTCTTAATCCTTATAATGCGGCAGGAGTTAAAAATTCGGGCTTTACAAGATATCACAGAGCAAGAGGAACATTTGTTACTAACGGTACTTACGATAGCCTTACTATGCAGCTCTCACCGTTATACTTGGGATATAACGCAAAAGTTGAGGGTGGATTTTTGACCGGTGGTTCTGTCGCTGACAAAAAGCTAACGAGAAATTACGAAAACGTAGTCTCTTTTAGCTCGCCTATAAAAAATATAAAGCCTGACGTTAGCTACCGCGTTACCTTTGATTTTTCGGTTGCAAATCAAGGTACTACCGACTATGAAGCAAATGCATCTCATTCTAGCACGTCAACTGTGTCAGGTGCTGAAGGCTACGCTATATATCAAAACGATTACAATAAGTTTTTCACAAATGACGCTACGGGTCAAACCTTGCATTTTGAGTCATACCTACACAGGGGCGCTGCCGACGGCACTTCAATTTTTTATCATACAGACGCATCGGGTAGAGGAAACGTTCAATTGTCAAACGTAGGCTTCCCCGGTCACGAGGTTACAAGATACGATGAAATATTGTATTCAATAAGTGGTACACCGTCCGTTAATTACACAAGCGCATCGACGGATAGTGTAACGCATGCGCAAGCACTCAACAAGGGAAAAACCGACGAGGTAGGGCCGGGTGGTAAAATTCACTCGGGACAGGGCATTAACTGGTTAAATGCCATAAGACATACAGAGCTTAACGGTGATAATGAGATACATTGGCTCACGTTTTACAATACGTCATTTACATTTAATATTGACCGCAATTATAGTGGAGTGGTTAACGGCTATTGCGAAAATCTTTATTGGACTTGGGCGATAGACGCATTACAGCAAACAGGATATTTCAGAATTAAAATAGAAAACGTTCGTATCGAGGAGGTGGAGCAATACGGTTCATGTTTAACATATGAATCCTTGCATATTAACGGTGCGAAGGCTGAAAATTTCTTTGTCAACAACTTCGCAACAGTAAATGCTAATAATAAGACAATCAAAAATACGTTCCGTTCCTCAAGTGGAACAGGACAGAATTATCAGGCGCGCGGTTATATCGCTTCAGGTCTTAGTAGTGTTCCAAGGCTTGCGGGAAATAATATATTCGGAGCAATATATGATGCAGGCGATATAAAAATAAACGGAAGTTATAATATAAAGTTTAGCGGATATTGCGCTATTAAAGGCGGTATAGAGAAATACGTTTGGTCGGCGGACGGTGGTGTAACGTGGCACGATGCTACAGTGGATACGTTGAGAGCTCCGCAGACCAAGGATGAAAAAAAGCGAATTTCGGAATACTGTGAAAATTTTGTAGACCAAAGATATAATAATAATGTTTATCTTGATGCTTTAGGTGAAACTGAGGATCCTAATGATGCAAACTATTCAAAGCCAAATACACTCGATCCCCTTCCGACAGGAATCAAACATCATTTTGACTTTGTGGATTTTGTTAAGGGCGTTGATGACGTAAATTCGGTTTTTGTTGGTTTGAATGCTGATCTTTCCGAATATAAATATCAACATAATTTGAACGTAGTTTTTGCGGCTGTACCGCGTACAAATCCAGAGGCTCGTTGTGAAATTTTGAGAATTATTAATTTTAACCCTACCGTTAATTACAGAACCTTTACCTCGAATTTTAAATCCGATATAGTTATCGGTGTTACAGGTAAGCAGTTAGAGGCAAATTGGAATCCCAGTAATGCGGATAATACTCAGGATTTTACGAGGATGTACGGAATTCAAGTCGGAGGTTCTAAATCCAGTGCTAACGGTTACGCACGCAGAACCGCTGCCTCTCACGCATACGAGGATGTGCGTACCTTATATTCCAATATGCCCGTAAAGCAACGACTGACTTTTACGGGATGGGCTATGGTGCAGGGTGGTACGGAAACCTATTTATGGTCTGCCGATTACGGAAAAACGTGGAATAACTTTAAAGCAGACGATCTTTTCTATGGAGATCTTACTACAGCGGTAGATAAAGATAGAGACACACAAAGAAAAAATTGGTATGATGGCAAGACAGGAACCGAAACGGGCGTTGAAACCACCGCAACTATATGCACGAACGGTTATTTTATATTGACTGTTGATTTAAGCGAATATATCGGCAGTGTGGTAGACATAATAGTCGCCGCAAAGCCTAACGGAAGTGATGCACTGTGTCCCGTAGCGAGAATTGATAACGTAGGTGTTTACGGTGATCCTGACGCTACCGATCCCGCGCTCAGAGGCATGGGTACCTTTTATTCAAAGCTTCAAACACTATCAATTAACGGTGTTGAGTTAACTAATCACGTATCTCAAGCACCCGATGGAACATTTTTGAATGGAAAAAGCCAGTGGGATGATACTTTAAGCATTAATCAATATGCATACACAACCTATGAGCCGAATAACGTCAAGCTTATTAATTCAAGAAACTATAACGGTATATACAATGAAGTAACACGTGGAGCAAGTGTGACCTTGAATGGATTTGTGGTATGTCACGGAGGCGTAGCGAAATATAAATATTCGTTTAATCTTGGCGAGTGGAATGATATTAATCTTGATGGTCAAAGCGTATCGTCGGCTACCGAAGATATAATGAATGCCGCTACGAATTCTACCGATTCGAGCTTTAATATGGAAGAAGATTCAGCGTTGGCAGATTTCAGTATTAATAATTCATTGACGTTTAATTTACCCGAAAACGTATCGGGTAAGCAAGAGCTTTTCGTGGTTGCAGAATCAACTAAGGGATATTTGTATCCGGTATTGCGTATTAAGCTTGATATAACGGATACCTTGACCGTTGCAGATAAATCGGCTAAGCTAACATTCCCCGTTACGCAGGCGGGAACTTATAGCCTCAATTATACAAGCTATAGCACGTTAGATAAGCCTGTTACGCATACTCATTCAACGCTTGGAACGTCGATATCTGTTTCTAAAACAATATATAAGCAGGGCGAAATCGTAAACGTGGAGTATGATGCTAAAAGTAGAAATACCACAGCTCAAGATGTTTGGCTCGGATACGGACCTGTTGATGCTTCTTACGAAAGTTGGGGATATGCAACGGCTGATAAAGGAACGTATCAAATAAATACTACTAATTTATCGGGCAGCTATAAGATTTATTTTATTGATAACAATAAGGCGCTAGCAGATACATCTGCTTACCTCGCGGACCCAATAATTATAACCGTTCTCTCAGAGGATATGTTTGAGCCTTTCAAAAAGGTTAGCAATAAAGGCACGACACACGCGGTAACTATTCCGAAGCGAGTCTTTACCGTTGGTGAGGAGATTGACTTTTCCGTAGAGTATAATACTGCCTATAGTTCAATGGTGCCTTGGGTTTGTATAACGCCTTATAATAATGATGAATATCCTACATGGTCATATGCTGAAGGCACAGATAGGCATAACTTAGTGACTTCTAACGTAGGCTCAGGAAGATATAATTTTAGATATCTTGTAGGAAGTAACGCTGCTGCGTCCAACACCACACAGTTTGTTTCTATACCGATTCATCTTTTAGACCCTAATCTTTTTGAAAACGTTACTATTTCGGGTACGGTAAACGGTACTGCGTTGCCCTCCGTTACTCAATCGGGATTTCCGCGAGGTGACAGGGTAAACGCTACGGTAACAGTAACCGAGGCGGACGTTCAAATGGGATATGTCGAAATCAATTATTCGCTTGCTAATATCAGCGAGCAAACAACGGCAACCCTTATCATTAAAGATTTGAGCTTTAAAAAACAGTGATTGTTGTATTATTTTGATGGAGAAAAAATGGGTACAGAATTTAGATATGCAACCGAGTCTGACGTTGCATTGATATTGGATTTTATTAGTAGGCTTGCCGAATATGAAAAAATGAGCGATGAAATGATTGCCGACGAGGAGCTTCTTTGCGAATGGATATTTAAACGCAAGAGCGCCGAGGTGATTTTTGCTCTTGAGGATGGAAAAGAGGTAGGATTTGCGCTTTTCTTCCACAACTTTTCAACCTTTCTCGGCAGAGCGGGAATTTATCTCGAGGATTTGTTTGTATTGCCCGAATACCGCGGCAGAGGTCACGGTAAGGCGCTTATAACAGAGCTTGCGAGAATTACCGTAGAGAGAGGATGCGGCAGACTTGAGTGGTGTTGTCTTGATTGGAATAAGCCGAGTATTGACTTTTATTTGTCGCTCGGTGCAAGACAAATGAGCGAGTGGACAACGTATCGCTTAGCAGGTGAAAGCCTCAATGCGCTTGTGGAAAAAAGCAAGCGAAAAAGTGTTTAATTATTAAAAATTAGAAGGTATCAAAAAGTGTCAAAAATTAAAATGCCTATGGGGATTTCGGTCCCTATAGGCATTATTCTTTTTTATAGATTTTTATTATTTGAACTGTGAATGATAAAGTGAATAATAAAATCCTTGCTTTTCTATAAGCTCGTTATGATTTCCTTGCTCGATAATTGCTCCGTCCTTAACTACTAAAATTGTGTCAGCGTTTTGAATAGTGGAAAGTCTATGAGCGATGATAAAGCAGGTTTTGTCGCGCATAAGCTCAGTCATAGCGGTTTGAATTTGAATTTCGGTGCGAGAGTCTACGTTTGAGGTCGCCTCGTCAAGAATAAGTATCGGGGCTTTTGAAAGAAAGGCGCGCGCAATAGTTATAAGCTGCTTTTGACCCTTTGAAATGTTAACACCGTCATCCGAAAGAATAGTGTTATATCCGTCGGGCAAGCTTTCTATATAGCTTGCAATTTTTGCAGATTTTGCCGCCTCATAGACCTCCTCGGGCGTGGCGTCCTCTCTGCCGTAGGCGATGTTATCGTAAATAGTTCCGCAGAATAGCCAGGTATCCTGTAAAACCATTGTAAATGCAAGTCGCAGATCTCGGCGCTTTAGCTTTTCCGAGGGTACGCCGTCCATAAGGATTTCACCTCTTTGCGGATCGTAAAAGCGCATAAGCAAATTAATTATAGTGGTTTTTCCTGCGCCCGTAGGACCGACGATAGCCACCGTTTGACCCTTGCGTGCGTTGACCGAAACGCCCTGCAACACTATTTTATCCTCGGTATATCCAAAGCTTACGTCCTTAAGCTCGACGTCACCCTTAACATCGCTAAAGACCTTTGCATCGTTTGTGTCCTCCTTTTCGGGAGCTTCGTCAAGTATTGCAAAAACACGCTCTGCGGCGGAAAATGCCGATTGAAATTCGTGTAGGATATTAGAAAATTCGTTTATCGGTCCTGCAAATTTTCTTGAATACTGTACGAATTGAGCAACGCCTCCAAGCGTGATAAAGAATATCGACGTAGCGAGAATCGTGCCGTTTTGAGAGTACATATAAAGTATTCCGCCCATTACCGCAACGAGGGTAAGGGAAATGTTGTTAATTAAATTGATTGTTGGAAAGAGAAGGGCGGCGCTATGCTCGGCTTTATAGAATGCGTCCATAGCCTCGTCATTTATCTTGTTAAAGCGCGACGAGACAACTCTCTGCTTGCCGTAAGCCGAAATCGTTCGTGAGCCCGTAAGCATTTCCTCGGCAAATCCGTTAAGCTCACCGTATTTTTTGGATCTCTTTCTAAAAAGAGGACGAACGGTTTTCGAGCGGTAGCGTGTGAAAAGTATAGATGCGGGAACTGTGAGCGCAAATATGAGTATCATAGGCTTGGATATATTCCACATAAATATTAACGAGCCGACCACCGTGTAGATGCTTGTCATTACTTGAATTAAATCGTGGGAAAGTGTACTGTTGATAGTATCTATATCATAAGATAGATGGCTTATGATATCGCCCGTTGCGTGAGTATCAAAGAAATTTACGGGGAGAGTGGTAAGCTTTTCAAATACCTGCTTTCTCATTTTGTATATTATTCTCTGACTCAGATTTATCATAACCACCGATAAAACGTAGGAGAGAATTGCCGATATAACGTAGCAGGTAAGCATAAATCCGACATTTCTCCAAACCGTGGGAAAATCGACTCCGCTACTAAGCTCAATTGCATCAATTGCCGCTCCCGAGTATTTGGGTCCTAAAAGCGATAGTTGATTTGAGCCGAGCGTCAGGATTAAGGCGAGGATAAAAAGCGGCCACTGATGAAGAACGTATTTACTAAGCCTTATGAATATTCCTTTTCTCGATTTTCTTGGAAGTGTATTTTTGATTTTTCTGTTTGTATTAATTTTATTAGCCTTTTTAGTCAAGGAAAGCACCTCCCATCTGTGAGTCACTGATAGCCTTGTATTCCTCGCAGGTTGCTAAAAGATGATCGTGCTTTCCGCAACCGATTATCTTACCGTCCTCAATAACGAGAATTAAATCGCAATTTTTGACAGAGCTTACTCTTTGGGCAACCGTTATAACCGTTGAATTTGGAATAGCACTTGAAAGTGCCGCGCGAAGATTTGAGTCGGTTTTGTAATCGAGCGCCGAGGAGGAATCGTCGAGAATAAGTATCTCGGGACGTCCCGCTATTGCTCTTGATATAAGAACACGTTGCCTCTGACCGCCCGAAAGATTTGTTCCCGCGGTGGAAACGCTATGCGAAAAGCCGTCGGGAAAGGAGGATATAAAATCGTATGCTTGAGCGATTTTGGTAGCCTCGATTATTTCCTTGGTTGAGATATCACGCCCGAATCGAATATTTTCTTCAATCGTATCGGCATAAAGAAAATCATTTTGAAATACAACTCCGAACATTGAGGTAAGCTCGTCGGGAGTATAGGAGCGAACGTCCTTTCCGTTTATTCTAATAGTACCCTCGTTTGCGTCATAAAACCGCATAAGAAGCCGCAGAACGGTAGATTTTCCGCTACCCGTAGGACCTATAATTCCGAGTCGCTCGCCTTTTTTGACTGAGAATGAAAGATTGCTTAGATTGTTGCTTTTTCCGAGATATGAAAAGCTTACGTTGTCAAATTCAATATGGAAAGCTTTATTACCATTGCCGTCATCCTCGCACATCTTAAGCTCGCTTTCCTCGTTCATTACAAGCGATATTCGGTTAGCCGATGCGGCGCATTTAGTATAAGATACGAACATTCGTGAAAGCGACATCATAGCCATAGATATAAGCGTAAAATATTGCATAAAGGCAATTACCGTAGCAGTGGAGGATTGACCAGTTGACACAAAATGTGCGCTCACCGCAACTACACAAACTATTCCGACGTTCATAAGAAGCGTCATAACCGGGTTAACGATACCCATAATAACGCCCGCCTTGGTTTCGTTGCGCTTAAGAGTCATATTCGCCTTGTCATAGCGAGCGTTCTCGTAATCTATTTTTGATAATGCCTTTATAACTCGAATACCTTGAGCATCCTCGCGCACTACTCTTGCCATACCGTCAACCGATTGTTGAACCTTTGAGTAAAGAGGCACGCCAAGCCTTGAAATGCTGTAAACCACTATAAATATTAAGGGTAGAGTAGCAACCATTACAAGAGCAAGCTTTCTGTCCATAAGCATCGTTATAGTTGTTCCGCCAAGCAAAAGAATAGGCGCGCGTATTCCCATTCGCTGCATCATTCCTATAAAGTTTTGTACGTTATAGGTGTCTGACGTTATTCTTGATTCAAGCGAGGGAATGGTAAAGCGGTCGGTGCTTCTTGCGGATAGAGAGAGCGTTTTAGAAAAAAGATCTCGCCTCATATGCGTTGAAAATATCATGGTGGTTTTAGCAGCCATTCTGTTAGCTATTATGTTGCCAAGACAAGCGATAATCGCGCATATTGCCATAAGGACTCCGTAGAGTATTATTTTTGAGGCATCGTTTGTTGATATTACGTTATCAAGAATGTAGGAAAGAAGAAAGGGAATCATTAGCTCGGCAACAGTTCCCAATATTTTTATCGTAATTCCTACGGCAATTTGAGAGCGCAAAGGCTTTAAATATTTAAATACCCACTTCATTTGTTTTCCTCTTGCTTTTCGATTATTTTTCTTGCGCGCTCCTGCATACGCTCAAGGACGGAATTAAATACCTCAAGCTCCTCGGGGGCGATTCCGTCGGATAAAAGCAGCATCCATTCCTCGGAGGCTTTTTTTACCTCGGGCAGCACGTCAATCATTTTTTTGGTTGGGTAAACAGAAAACTGACGCTTGTCCTGCGGTAGAGAAGTGCGCGTAATGTAGCCCTTTTCCTCGAGAGAATTAAGCGCTCGCGCAACTGTGCTTTTGTTTAGACAAAGCTCCTTTGCAAGCTCCTCTTGTGAGCGTCCCTCATTGCGGCAGATTGCTAAAACGAATGCGTAATGCGAGGAGTGCAAATCATCAGCAGAAATTTTTTCGTGTCGGTAAATTGCTTGCGAGCGGCTGATGTTATTCAGCATTTTCATAAATTTAGACATAAATTACTCCTAAAGTATAATAGTTGCACATGCAACTGTTTCAAACGCAACTATTATATCAGACTTTTTCCCTAATGTCAAGAAATCTGTTAAAAATCTATTGAAAAAAGTTAAAAAATTTGCTATAATTTTTTTAGTAAAGGACGGTGTAATGTAATGAATGAAAATAAAATAAAAATCAATGCCTACGCAAAGATAAATCTACATCTCGACGTAACCGAGATCAGAAGCGACGGCTACCATAATATACAAAGCATAATGCAAAGCATATCCCTATGCGATTATGTTGAAATAGAGCTTATAAGGGATAGAAAAATAATTATAGAATGTGATACGGCAGGAGTGCCTCTTGATGAGAAAAATATAGCGTACAAAGCGGCAAGCCGATTTTTTGAGAGAGCAGGGATAGAGCAGGGAGCTATTATAAAAATAGAAAAGAATATCCCTATGGCGGCAGGGCTTGCAGGTGGAAGCGCAGACGGAGCGGCAGTGCTTGTCGGGCTTAACAAGCTTTGCGGAAACGCTTTGGATGAAAACGAGCTATACTCGCTTGGCGCATCTCTCGGAGCGGATATTCCGTTTTGTATTTCCTGCGGTTGTTGCTTTACGGGTGGTATAGGTGACAAGCTTTTCTCAATAGAGCCGCTAAGCGAAAAAACCGTTTTGGTTATCGCTTGCGGAGGAGAGGGCGTTTCCACTCCCGTTGCATATAGAATGTTGGATGAAAAATATAATAATTTCGTAGATTATATCCCTAAGGATTATAAGACCTTGACTGACAGTATTGCAAAGGATAACGGAGAGTTTTACAGATATATTTTTAATATATTTGAAGAACCTATTTCAGGTGTACGTCCTGCGGTGGGTGACGTCAAGGCTATTATGCTTGAATATGGAGCGGAGGGCGCTATGATGAGCGGTAGCGGCCCCTCGGCGTTTGGCGTTTTTAAATCTGTTGAGTCGGCAAAAGCGGCGGTCGATGCCCTGAAAAAGCGCGGATACTTTGCAAGCGTCGCCTTTCCAACAACTAAAAGAAAGCTTTGATTTTGAATATAAAAGCATTGTCTTGTTAGAAAAATTACGGGTCGATGCTTTTTAATTTTTGTAAAAAAATCGGATAAAAATAAAGTCCGAGCAGGGCTCGAAAAAAATCGCAAAAAAGTCTTTAAAAGGGGGCTTTTTAGGTTGACAAAATTGCAATATTGTTATATAATAATTATGTATGTGTTTTGTCACGAAAAGAAGAAAAATAACACTTAAAAATTATATATTTTAGGGGGTAACCTATGTCATATAGAGATGATAAAGAACAGATGAATGAAGAAATGAAGCAACACAAAAACCGTGTGCTTCTTGCAATAAAGATAACCTTTGTAGTATTTGCCGTAGCACTTTTAATTTTTGCCGTAACCTTTGTGGTAGGTCTTGTTAAAGGTGACATTTTTGCATCCGATAAGGATGAAACGCCTCCAAGTATTTCAGCGCGTATGGGAACTACGGTTATAGGCTATGTTGGTGAGTCGCCTACATACAAAAAATACGTTACTGTAAGCGACGATAAGGACACCGAGCCTGAGCTTGCTATAAATTCTTCAAGAGTAGACATAAATACCGAGGGTAGCTATCCTATACTTTATCAGGCAAGAGATAAGGCGGGCAATAAGAGTAAGACCTTGACTATTACCTACGTTGTAAAGAATAAACAGTATTCAGAGGACAAGCTTATGAGTATGATTGCCGACAAGGTAAAAGAGGTTGGCATTACCGACAGTATGAGTAAGCAGAAAAAGGTAGAGAAGATATTCGACTACGTTCATAACCTTTTCAGATATTCTGATGACTCAAATATTCCCAACATCGACCGTAGCAAATGGAAAAGCGATTGGGTCGAGGAGGCTATAAGAACTATAACCGATGAAGCGGGCGATTGCTATTCTTACTATTCGCTTTCAAAGGCGTTCTTTGAGTATTACGATATTGAAAATATAGGAATAATGCGTTCGCCTAATTCAAGCCTTGAGGGAACTCACTATTGGTCCATCGTTAATATTGGCGAGGGCGGTGACGATAAGTGGTATTATTACGACGCAACGCGCCTTGCGGGAAGCTTTGGCGACGGCTCTAATTCTGCTTGTCTTATCACTCAGGAAACCTTGAACACACATAAGACATCAAAGGGCGCAACCGATTTCTACCTTATGACAAAGCAGGCGGCATACCTTGATTTTTCGAGCGCCGGCGGAATTAATTCGCTCCCTGCAATTTCTAAAGAAAAGCTTCACTGATTTTTAGTTTTAAAACACGGAGAAATATCTGAAAATGATGCAAAAGAATATTCTCGAATATTTGGAGAAAACGGCGGTTACGCATAAGGACAAGCTTGCGTTTTCAACGGGTAAGGAGGGGCTCACGTTTGGAGAAATCTACTCCCGCTCACGCGCGATAGGCAGTTTTTTGTCCGATAACGGCTATTACCGTCAACCGATTGCTATAATAATGGATAAGCACCCGAATACGTTAACCGCATTCTGGGGCACTGTTTACGCAGGCTGCTTTTACGCTTGTATAGACGAAATGATGCCGCAGGCGAGAATTCTTGCTATATTCGAAAAGCTTCAACCCAAGGCAATAATTTGCGATGCAAAAAATCAAAAGCTTGCATCCTCTCTCGGAATTGATAACGTATATCTTTATGACGATATAGTAAATTACCGTGAGAACGTGAGTGCGCTTGCAGACGTAAGAAGAAGACAGAGCAGCACCGATGCTATTTATGTTGCGTTTACGTCGGGCTCTACGGGTACTCCAAAGGGCGTTGTGGCTTGTCACCGCTCGGTAATAGATTATACAGAGGCGCTTTGCGATGCGCTACCTTTTAGTGAGGAAACCGTTTTCGCAAATCAAACTCCGCTTTACTTTGATGCGCCGCTAAAGGAAATAATGCCGACTATAAAGCTCGGAGCAACTACTTATTTTGCTCCTAAGATGCTTTTCTCGTTTCCTGTAAGGCTTATTGAGTATCTTGATGAATATAAAATAAATACCGTGTGCTGGGTGGTGTCGGCATTCGTGCAGATATCATCTCTCGGAGCGTTAGCGTGCAAGGTTCCTAAGTATTTAACAACTATTTGCTTTGGAAGTGAGCTTTTCCCGCGCAAGCAATATGAGATGTGGAGAGCCGCTTTGCCTAATGCAAGATTTTTCAATCTTTACGGTCCAACCGAGGCAACGGGCATGTCTTGCTATTGGGAGGCGACGCGCGAGCTTGCCGAGGACGAGCCTATACCGATAGGCAGACCGTTCGACAATACCGATATTATTTTGCTTGATGAAAACGGCAAGGAGTCCGATGAGGGCGAGATATCTATTCGAGGCACTTGCGTTACTATGGGATATTATAATGACCCCGAAAAAACGGCGGAGGCTTTCGTTCAAAACCCATTAAATTTGGCGTACGGTGAAATAATATACCGCACGGGTGATATTGGAAAATATAACGCTTACGGAGAGCTTGTTTTTCTTTGTCGCAGAGATTCTCAAATAAAGCATATGGGACACAGAATAGAGCTTGGAGAAATAGAGCTTGCCTCTCTTAAGTCCGAGAATGTAAATCAAGCCTGCTGCGTTTACGATTATGATGCAAAAAAAATAGTAGTGTTTTATACAGGCAGTATAGCCGAGCTTGAAATGAGGGCTCATTTGCAGACCCTTGTACCGAGATATATGCTCCCTGCGGCTATAATAAAGCTTGCCGCTATGCCTTTGACTCCCAACGGAAAGATAGACCGTAAGGGATTAAGGGAAAGGGTAAAAGACTTATAATTAAAGAATAAGAAATTATAAAGGAATTAAAAAATGGAAGAGCTTTTAAAGATTTTAACTAAAATTCGTCCCGATATTGATTTTGAAACAAATGAATCGCTTGTTGATGACGGTATTTGGTCGTCAACCGATATAGGTATGATAGCAACCGAGGTTTATTCGGTGTTTGACGTTACTATTCCTCCCGAGGAGATAGTCCCCGAGAACTTCAACTCCGCAAAGCTTATTATGGCGCTCATAAATAAGATAGACGACGAATAATGCTTTTTACATCATACGGCTTTATCGCTTTTTTAGCAGCGGTATTTCTTGTTTATTATTTGTGTCCGCCAAAAAGACAGTGGACTGTTTTGCTTGCGGCAAGCTATGTCTTTTATGCTTTTTCGGGAGTCTGGAATTTTGCTTTTATTCTTTCGGTAACAGTTTGTTGTTACGTTATAGCGAGAATCCTTGCTCGAATGAAAGCAAAGGAGGATGCCGAGGTAGAGCAGAACAGAGCAACATGGTCGAAGGACGAGCGCAAGCAATATCGCGCAAAAAGCAAGAAACGCAGATTTTCGGTGCTTGCCGTCGGAATAACCGTTAATATCGGTATTCTTGCGGTCATAAAATATACGGCGTTTGCAATCACTAACGTAAACTCCTTGCTCGGACTTTTCGGAGCAGAGCCGCTTCGCGTTCCTACGCTTATATTGCCGATGGGAATTTCCTTTTTTGTTTTTCAAAGCGTTGCTTATATTATCGACGTTTACAGAGGAAAGACCTTTGCCGAAAAGAATATAGCAAGATTTGCTTTATTCGTTTCATTTTTCCCCCAGCTTGTTCAAGGACCTATTTCAAGACATTCGAGCCTTGCAAGTCAGCTTTACGAGCCGCATAGCTTTGACGGTGTAAAATTCAAATTCGGCTTGCAGAGAATACTTTGGGGATTTTTTAAAAAGCTTGTTATCGCCGACAGAATTATGGTGGCAATAAAGCCGCTTATAAGCGTTGACAGTACATATGACGGTGCTTACGTATTTTTATTGATAATATTTTATTCGATACAGATATATGCCGATTTTACAGGTGGAATAGATATTACGATAGGTATAGCCGAGGCGCTTGGTATGCGTCTTGCCGAAAACTTCAACAGACCCTTTTCGTCACGAACGACCAAGGAGTATTGGAATCGCTGGCATATCACAATGGGTAGCTGGTTTACCGATTACATATTTATGCCGCTTTCGCTTTCTCCGACGCTCTTGAAGCTTTCCAAAAGGGTAAGAGAAAAAGGCTCGCGAGTATCTGTTGCAATAGGCAAGAGAATACCCGTTTATACGGCAACGGTTGTGACGTGGTTTTTAACAGGTCTTTGGCACGGTGCGGCGTGGAACTTTATAGTTTGGGGCTTGCTAAACTGTCTTGTGATACTTGTATCGCAGGAGCTTGAGCCGCTTTACAGAAAATTCAGAAATAAGCATCCGAGGCTTGTTGCTTCATATCCGTATCATTGCTTTGAGGCAACGAGAACCTTTTTGATTATGGGACTTATCCGCTCGCTCGATTGCTATCGAAACGTAGGAGTCACATTTGCGATGTGGGGAAGTATGTTTACCAAATTTAATTGGAACGAGTTGTTTAACGGTGGAATATCCTCGCTTGGACTTAAGGCGGTCGATTACGTTATAATCGGCATAGGAGTTTTAACGGTGTTCGTAGTTTCAAAGCTTGGTCAAAAGCGAGATCTTCGTCAGGCACTCGTTGGTAAGACCGCTCTTTCGTGGACGCTCACGGGTATAATGCTAATTGTAGTATTGTTGCTCGGCGCTTACGGTATGGGATACGATGCATCGCAATTTATTTACAATCAATTTTAATTATTAAATTACTTTTGGGATATAAAATATAGATGAAAAAGAAGATTATTATAAGCATAGCCGCGATTTTGATTATAGCCACGGTGCTTGCGCTTTTTTCGGGGCTTCTCGCTCCAAAATATATAACTAATCCCGAGGGTAGACTTACAGGTGAATATTACTCGCAGTCAAGCGGTAACGACGTTATATTTCTTGGAGATTGCGAGGTCTATGAAACATTTGTACCCGCTATTCTTTGGGAAAAATACGGTATCTCCTCATATGTGAGAGGTAGCGCTCAGCAGTTAATTTGGCAATCTTATTATATATTGGAGGAAACTCTTAAATATGAAACGCCGAGGGCGGTGGTCTTTAACGTATATTCATTAAAATACGGAACACCTCAAAGCGAGGCGTTTAACCGAATGACTTTTGATACTATGAAGTGGTCGAGGGCGAAATTCGATGCGATATTCGCTTCTATGACAGACGAGGAAAGTATTGTCGATTATATTTTCCCGCTTTTGCGATATCACAGCCGCATAAGCGAGCTTGACAGTTACGATTTTAAATATTGGTTTAAAGAGCCTGAGCATGTTTCGGATAGCGGATATCTTATGCAAACCGGAATAGCACCGCGCCCCGAGCAAACCGAAGACCCCCGAGAGCTGCGCGATTATGATTTTTCGCAGACGGCATTCGAGTATCTTGATAAAATGAAGGAGCTTTGCCGTTCCAATGGTATTGAGCTTATACTCGTTAAAGCGCCGACTAATTCATGGAATTATTATTGGTATGACGAATATGAGGCGCAGGTAGAGGAGTATGCGGACCGTAACGGCTTAAGATATTATAATCTTATAGAGAGTGAAGCCGAGATAGGAATTGATTGGAATGTCGATACCTATGACGAGGGATTTCACTTAAACGTATACGGAGCCGAAAAGACGACAGAGTATTTTGGAAAAATATTTTTGGAGGAGCATCAAATTCCGAGTCAAAGGGATAATGAGCAGTTATCGACCGAATGGGATTTGAGAGTTCAAGCATATAAAAGCAGAAAAGAAATAATGGAGAAAACGGAGGCTGATAAAAAGTGAAGAATATTATAAGAATATTGGCGTTGCTTCTCACAATGCTTTGCGTAATCACGGCTTTTGCGGCTTGTAGCGCAGAGAACGGAGGAGCGGATAACGATAAAAACAACGGTAGCGCAACTAAGGTTGAATATTACGTTAACTATAAGGGAACTAAGATAGAGCTTGATAAAAAGGCGGATTCGGTTCTTTCGGCGCTTGGCGAGGCAAAAAATAAGGCATCTCTCGGAGATTGTGGCGGATTTGGCTTACAGACCAGATATACTTATGATAATTTAGTTATCTACACTGTAAAGAATGATAGCGGAGAAACGATAGACCAGATATCTCTTGCAAGTGACTTGGTTGAAACACCTAAGGGAATTTGTGTAGGAGATACCGCAGATGACGTTATTAAGGCTTACGGAGCGCCTACCGTAAAAAACGATACTAAAATAGAGTATGAAAACGGCTCGCTTATCCTAAAATTCGGTATCGAGAACGGAGAGGTTAAGTCTATTAATTTCATTCGTATCACCGCTAAATAATATTAAATTGAAAATTAAACTATATGCCGACGACGTGTTGTGACGTTCTTCGGCATATTTTTTCTTTTTTAGCAGAAAATGATTATTTTTTAGCACTTTTTAAAAATAATTAATAAAAAAATAGTGAAAACCCTTGACAAAGTTGATTTTTAGTGGTATATTTTATACATAAGGTTAGCACTTTAAGGTTGTGAGTGCTAAAAATAAAAAACAAAAATAGGAGGCGCTTGTGAAGCACAACGAGTTGAGCGAGAGAAAAAAGTTAATACTTAAAGCTGTCGTTGAAGCTCATATCGACGGTGGCGAGCCGGTTGGGTCAAAATCTATTGTGCAAAGCAATTTGCTTTCCTGCTCGTCCGCAACCATTCGAAATGAGATGGCAGAGCTTGAGGAGCTTGGATATCTTATGCAGCCGCATACCTCGGCAGGCAGAGTGCCAAGCGAGGCGGGATATAGGTTTTACGTTGACTCTCTTGTAGAGCAGTACGCAAAAACTACGCACGAGGTCGCGCGCATTAATCAGCTTTTGCGTATCAAGATGGATGAAATAGACCAAATCCTTGATATGGCTTCACGCTTAGCCTCGAGTATGACGAATTATACCGGTATAGCAATAAAGCCTAAGATGAGCACGGTAACGATGACAAGGTTTGAGCTTATATCGATTGACCCTAATAATTTTGCAATCGTTATGATAACGTCGGGCGGGGCGGTAAAGACTAAAAAGGTAAATACAGACAGAGCAGTAAGCGATAGCGCATTGAAAAAGCTTTCGGATATTCTTAATGAAAGAATTTGCGGACTTGGCGCGAATATGATAAATCTTCCTATTATTATGGGAATTGAGGAAGAAATGGGCGTTGATGCTTTTCTGGTAAACCCCGCGGTTAAATGCATATATGAGGTAATGAACGATATCGATGGCGGTGATATGAAGCTTACGGGTATCAATCATATGCTTAAATACCCCGAGTATTCAAATAACGATAATCTTTTTGAGCTGCTTGGAACGCTTGAAAATCAAGATACTATATTAAATCTTGTATCTGACGTTGACAGTGACGGAATAAACGTGCTTATCGGCTCGGAAAGCTCGGTAAAGGTTATGAATGATTCTTCGCTTGTATATATTCCTATAAGGAAGAACGGAAGAACGCTTGGCGTTGTCGGAGTTATAGGTCCAAGACGAATGAATTATAAGCAGGTTTTAAAGACTCTTGGCGATATCAGCGGCAATATTTCGAGCATAATCGGCGACGGTGAATTGAGTCTTGGTGACGGCGGATTTTACGGTGATAATGAAAACGATTAATGAAAACGATTAATTGAAAACTATTAATTGAATATTTGATAAATATTAAGTTGTTTAAAGATATAAAATGAAAATACAGTAATTGGAGGAAAAAGAAAGATGGACGAGAACAAGACTCAAACAGAGCTTGATGCAGAGGCAGATTTCGAAAAAGAAACCGAAAATGAGGTTGAGAGCGATGTTGAAGCCGAGGTAGTCGATGAGGTAGAAGCAACAGACGGCGCAACGGATAGTGAAGCGGACGATACTCCTTTGAAGCATAAGGATAAAAAGAGATTAAAAAAGGCAGAGGCAGAGGTGGAAAGATTAAAGGCAGAGCTTGCGTCGGAGCAGGACAAATATATGCGACTTTTTGCCGAATACGATAATTTCCGCAGACGCTCCGCTAAGGAGAGCGAGAGAATATACGCAGATGCTTATTCCGATGCGGTAACTCAGATATTGCCTATTATAGATAATCTTGAACGAGCAACACAGTACAGTAAGGACGATCCCGACTCAGCTATGGCAAAGGGAATAGAGCTTACTATAAAGAGCTGCGTTGAGGCGCTTAACAAAATGGGAGTTTTTGAAATAGAGGCTCTCGGAAAGCAATTTGACCCAAATCTTCATAATGCGGTTATGCACGTTGAGGACGAGGCGTTCGGTGAAAATGAGATTGCCGAGGTTTTTATGAAGGGTTATATAAAGGACGATAAGGTAATTCGCTTTTCAATGGTAAAGGTAGCAAATTAAATTTTAAAAATAAAAATATTTAACCATAAATAAGGAGGAAAATTATTATGGGAAAGATTATTGGTATAGATTTAGGTACAACAAACTCTTGCGTAGCGGTGTTTGAGGGTGGCGAGCCTATCGTTATTCCTAACCCCGAGGGAGCAAGAACAACACCTTCTGTTGTTGCATTTTCAAAGACAGGAGAAAGAATGGTAGGTCAGGTTGCAAAGCGTCAGGCTATTACCAACCCTGATAGAACAGTTATCAGTATAAAGCGTGAAATGGGTACGGCTTTCAAGACGAATATCGACGGAAAGAGCTATGCTCCTCAGGAAATATCTGCGATGATTCTTCAAAAGCTTAAGGCAGATGCAGAGGCATATCTTGGAACAACCGTTTCTCAGGCGGTAATTACAGTTCCCGCATACTTCTCGGATGCTCAAAGACAGGCAACCAAGGATGCAGGTAAGATTGCAGGACTTGAGGTGCTCCGTATTATCAACGAGCCTACCGCAGCAGCGCTTGCTTACGGTATGGATAAAGAGAATGACCAGAAGATAATGGTATTCGATCTTGGTGGCGGTACGTTTGACGTATCCTTGCTTGAAATCTCCGACGGAGTATTCGAGGTTCTCGCAACCGCAGGTAACAACCGTCTTGGCGGTGATGACTTCGACCAGAGAATTATCGATTGGATGGCAGATAGATTTAAGGCTGAGAATGGCGTAGACCTTCGCAACGATAAGATGGTTATGCAAAGACTTAAGGAAGCTGCGGAGAAGGCAAAAATCGAGCTTTCGGGTATGTCAAGCACAAATATCAACCTTCCTTTCATAACTGCAACCGCAAGCGGACCTCTCCACTTTGATGCAACTCTCACAAGAGCAGAGTTTGAGAAGATTACCGCAGATCTCGTTGAGGCAACTATGGCTCCTACACGTCAGGTTCTCTCTGATGCGGGCGTAAGCGCATCGCAGGTAGATAAGATACTTCTCGTAGGCGGTTCAACAAGAATTCCAGCAGTTCAGGAGGCAGTAAAGAAGAATCTCGGTAAAGAGCCCTTTAAGGGAATTAACCCCGATGAGTGCGTAGCTCTCGGTGCGGCTATTCAGGGCGGTGTTCTCGGTGGCGACGTTAAGGACCTTCTCCTTCTCGACGTTACTCCTCTTTCGCTCGGTATTGAAACACTCGGCGGAGTATTCAATAAGATTATCGATAGAAATACAACTATCCCCGTAAAGAAGAGTCAGGTATATTCAACCGCAGCAGACGGTCAGACCTCTGTTGAAATCCACGTTCTTCAGGGAGAGCGTGAGATGGCGGCTTACAATACCACTCTCGGTAGATTCCACCTTGACGGTATTCCCGCAGCTCCCCGTGGAGTTCCTCAGATCGAGGTTACCTTTGATATTGATGCAAACGGTATCGTAAACGTAACCGCAAAGGACCTTGGAACGGGTAAGGAGCAGCATATCACTATTACTTCTTCTACCAATATGTCGCAGGCAGATATCGATAAGGCAGTTAAGGATGCTGAGAAGTTTGCCGAGGAGGACAAGAAGCAGAAGGAAGCAGTTGATACTAAGAATAGAGCAGACTCGCTTGTATTCCAGACCGAAAAGACCTTGGGAGAGGTTGGAGATAAGGTATCCGATGCTGATAAGGCTCCCGTAAATGCGGCTCTTGAGGAGCTTAAGACTGCAATTTCGGGCGGTAATATAGATGATATCAAGGCAAAGAGCGAGGCACTTGAAAAGGCGTTCTACGCACTTTCCGAAAAGCTTTATGCCGCAAGCGGTGCTCAGGGCGCTCAGGGCGATCCCAATGCAGGAGCTAACGGTGGTGACGGCACTTATTACAATGCCGATTACGAGGATAAGACCAACGGCTAAGAATGACTAAATAAAAAATGGGACTGTCGCCTTCATTGAAGCGGAGATGCGGCAGTCCCGAAAGTCATTTTTTTGATTATAAAATTTTAGAGGAATATATGGCGGATAAAAGAGATTATTATGAGGTTTTAGGTGTGTCAAAGGGTGCGAGCGACTCCGAGATAAAGAAGGCGTACCGTACTATGGCAAAAAAATATCACCCCGATATGAATCCGGGTGACACCGAAGCAGAGGCAAAATTTAAGGAAGTAAACGAGGCGTATGCCGTTCTCTCTGATGCCGATAAGAAATCACAGTACGATAGATTCGGACATGCGGCTTTTGAGCAAGGCGGAGCAGGTGGATATGGCGGAGGCTTCGGAGCAGATTTCGGTGACCTCGGTGATATATTCGGAAGCATATTCGGCGGAGGCTTTGGAGGCTTTGGCGGCTCGACAAGACAAAATCGAAATGCTCCTATGCGTGGAGATGACGTAATGACCCGCATAACCGTTTCCTTTGAGGAGGCGGCATTTGGAGTTAAGAAGGATATAACCTTCCAAAGAATTCAAAAATGCCCCGATTGTGAGGGTAGCGGAGCGGCAAAGGGCTCGAGCGTTGATACCTGCGGAGTATGTAACGGAAGTGGTCAAAGGCGTGTTACTCAAAGAATTGGCGGTATGGCTTTTCAGTCAACTACAACCTGCGATACCTGCCGAGGAACGGGTAAAATAATTAAGAAGCCCTGCTCAAACTGTAATTCAAAGGGATACGTTAAGGTAAATAAAACGCTTACCGTTAATATCCCCGCCGGTATAGATGACGGAGAGAGAATAGCGCTTCGCGGTCAGGGATGCGACGGAAGAAACGGCGGTCCTGCGGGAGATTTGATTATTCAAGTTAACGTAAGAAATCATTCTTATTTTGAGCGCGACGGTGTGAATATTTACTGTGAAGTGCCGATAACGGTATCCGAGGCGGTTTTGGGCGCGGAAATCGAAGTTCCTACGCTTGAGGGAAAGCATAAATTCGTTATTCCCGAGGGTACGCAAACAGGTACTCAATTCACCTTGAAGCAAAAGGGAATACCGTACGTTAACAGCTCAAATCGCAGAGGTGACTTGATTTTTGCGGTTACGGTTGAAATCCCGAAGGGACTTAACGAAAAGCAAAAGGATGCTATGAGAGCCTTTGCTCAGGCTTGCAACGATAATGTTTATTCAAAAAAGAAGAGCTTTTTCAAAAAAATATTTGATAAGGATAAAAAATGATGATAGATAAGGATTATACCTGCGAGGATTGGGGCGAGGAAAACGAGTGGGTACAAATTAAGGTTACCGTTAAGCTTGATAGGCTCGACGATACCGTTGCCGTAATGAATATGGTTTCAAATTACCTTCAAATCGAGGATTACAGTGATATTGACCTTAAGACCTGCTACGGAGATCTTATCGACGAGAGCATACTTAATGCAGATAAGACGGTAGCCTCGGTGCTTGTTTATCTTTCGGTTGACGGTAGCACTAACGATACACTCGCATTTCTCCGTGAACGCTTTTCCGAGCTTTCTATTGATGCTAATATTACAGTTAGCGGTGTCAACGAAGAAGATTGGGCAAATTCCTGGAAGGAGTATTATAAGCCTATAAAAATCGGCGAAAAGATAGTAATAGTTCCTGCTTGGGAAAAATATACGCAGCAGGAGGGCGAGATAATAGTTCGAATGGACCCCGGAATGGCATTCGGTACGGGTACGCACGAAACTACAAGACTCGTTATAAGACTTCTTGAAAAGTACATAAAGAACGGTATGCGTGTAGCCGACGTTGGATGCGGTAGCGGCATACTTGCAATATGTGCCTCAAAGCTTGGTGCTAACGAGTGTAAGGCGTATGATATCGACCCTGTGGCAGTGAAGGTCGCTAACGAAAATATTAAGGATAGCGGACAGTCAAATGTCACATGCGAGGTGTCCGACCTTTTGCGTCAGGTAGATAAGAGCAAGCCTTATGACGTTATTTGCGCTAATATAGTTGCGGATATAATTATTCGTATGATGCCCGACGTTGGAGCGTTTATGAATAATGACTCTGTGATTTTGGCATCGGGAATAATTATCGAGCGAAGTGATGACGTTATTTCGGCATTTGATGCGCACGGATTTAAGGTTGTTGAGCGTATAGATGAAAACGGTTGGTGCGCTCTTGCAGTTATGAAAAAATAATTTAATTACAAAAATTGACCGCTTTAACCTTTTTAGGAGCTAAAGCGGTTATTTTTTTGATTTAAATTGTTCCAGTTATAGTATATTCAACAACACTTGGTATAACGGTTATAAATCCGGTAACCGGGTCTTGAGTGAAGGTTGCGGGAGGCACTGTAACGGCTTCACCCGATGAAGCGGGAACTGTAAGAACACCGTTGACGTAGGTGTAGTCTGTTCCGAGAAGAAGCACTCCGTCACGGGATACCGTTATATTAGTGGGGGCGGGGTTAAAATCATCGACAAGGGTTACGTTTTCAGCGGCGGTATTTCCGTAGTTATATATTTTTATCGTATAGGTTATAGTATCACCGCAGATAACGGGGTTGGGACACATCTGCTTGATAATTTGAATATTTGCCGCATTGGCAACCGAAACGGTAGCGCTTGCGCTTGTATCGGCACATTCGGAGTTGCTCTCAAAGGTTGATGTGTTTACAATTGTTGAATTTAACGCTAAGGGAGCATAATCATTAGTTTGAGCTTTGTATATTACGTTAGCGGTAGCGCCTGCAGGAATACTTGGAATTGTAAAGATAAGATTTCCAGGTACGCTTACGTCAACGCCCAACTGACTGCTTACGTCTTGACCGTTGATAAGGAGAACGGCAGGGGCAACGTATTGGAGGGGAATAAGCTCTGTTGCTCCAAAAGCATAAGCGCCGAGATTATCGGTTATTGTGCTTCCGGTTATTGCCGCTCCCGAGGAATTGGTTATTGTAAGAATATAGGTAAGAACAGAATTGTCGGTATAGGTATTGCCAAGGCTTGTTTTAGTAAAGCCTACGGCAGATTCAACTAAAATCTCGGCAATATTAGAAACCTTTGTTTCACTGATACCGCCCGAGGTATAGCTGACAGTGGCAAAATTTTCTATTGTTGGCATAGTCATTACTCCTAAGGTTATAAATAGAACGCCGTGCGAGCGCAATGCTTGCACGGCGTTCTCAATATAATTATATGTCAAGGATAGAAAATGTGAGCATAAATTATATTATGTTATTAAACTGTGATTTCATAAAGCTTTGCGGAGTGGGTAGAATAGATTTCCACACTGTCGCATTTTTTGCCGAAAAGCCTTTCGCACGCTTTGGCGTAGTAGGATAACTGTTGAGCGTGCCTTTCCTCAAGCTTTGCCTTTGCAAGAGTAGGGGAGCTTAATTCTTCCTTTGTTAAGCGGTCTGTTTTGTAATCGTAAAGCTTTATCTTTCCGTCTTGCGTTATAATTATAAGGTCTATAACGCCTTGAACGGCAAGCTCCTCACCTTGAAGCTTCTGAATAAGAGAATAATCGCTCGTAAAGCTTTGAGGCGGAAGCGTCACGTTAAATCTTTGCTCTCGGATAATGCGCTTAGCCTTAAGGATTTCAGTTAAAAGGTCGCTTTCAATAAATTTTTCAAGCTCATCAACGTAAATAAGGTCCTTTATATTGGATGGTAGGTATTTAAGCGAGAGAAGGCGGTCAAGCTCGTCTGTTATTCCGTGAGTTGCGGCATATTCAAAATTGCAGAATTGAAGGAATAAGTGCGTTGCAGTTCCACGTTCTGCGGCGTTAGAGCTTTTTTTGCCGTCCGAGAAAAATTCGGGAATATCTGCGGGCCGCTCGTCGACAAAGAGGTCGTAGCTTGTATCGTTTTCATCGAGCATATCGGGATAAAGTCGGGATACCGAAAGCTTTGACGGAACTCTCGAAAGCGCCGCGTAGGGATATTCAAATGCGAATGCCTTGCTCAATTTTTCGTAAAGCGCTTCATCAACTGTAATAGGAGCAGCTTGCTCGCTAACGGGTGTATCCGAGGATAATGCCGCTAATTCCTTTTCGCTGAGAGCAAGCGTTATATCGGCGGGAGTTAGGTATTCAAGAATTGAAAAATCGTTATCGCTATCGTTTAGCGCAAGCAGTATCCAATCAAGATAATTGTTGCACTGCGATAACACCGTGTATTTATCGATAAATTCCAAACGGTAGGAGCTTTGAAGCTTTATTGAGTCAATGGTGCTTCTCGAAGTACCCGTTATAAAGAGTCGCTCGCGCGCACGGGTGAGGGCAACGTACAGGATGCGTATTTCTTCTTCGACGCAATCGCGGTACATTTTTGAGCCAATTAAAGCGTGCATAGGCGTTGAAATAAGCGAAAATCCGCTTTCATCAATAAGCTTCATCGCTATTCCATCGGGGTAGGACATAACGAGATTTTGCTTTGCGTCCTCGTTGTTAAAGGCGTTTCCGCAAAACGCAAGGAAGCAAACGGGAAATTCAAGTCCCTTTGAGCCGTGAATAGTCATAAGAGTTACACGGTCGGGGGCATCTCGCTTGCTTGAAGCGGGGAAGCTTTGCTCCTCGTCTATAAGAGAATTTATGTATTCAATAAATTCATAAAGACCTTTAAATCCGTTACCCTGAAAGCATCTTGCGTAATCATAGAGAAGAAGGACGTTTCCTCCGTCACCGTCGTTAGCCTGGTTAGATAAAATTCCCGAGGCTATAAATCTGTCGGTGTTAAAGAGAGCAAGCAATAGCTTGTCAATCGGCAGGGATTGCGCCGTATTTTGCCAGTCGGAGAGGGCTTCGCAGAAATTTTTGCACTTTTCGGCAAGCTCGTCATCCTTTTGCTTTGCGTATGAGCAAACACCATGAAAAAGCGATGAGGGGTCTTGGTAATCCTGACGTATTATCAAAAGCTCATCGGCGGTGAAGTCGAATAGCGGTGAACGAAGTGTGCCCGCAAGGTATATATCCCGTTCGGGATTGTCGATAGTATTAAGCACGCAAAGCATTAAAAGCACGTCGGGATTTTCAAAATACTGTGTTGCTTCGGTTTCGGCAACCTTAATTCCTCTGCGTCGAAGTGCGCTTGAAAGATAGGGCACTATTTTTTGCTTTCTGAAAAGAACTGCTATGTCACCCGGCGTTATAGGCGAGCCGTTTGCTTTTTTGCCGCTTGTAAGAAGCTCCTTTATTTGCGATGCAATATATTCGCTTTCCCATTCAAGAGCATCGAGCTTTATATCGGGGGTAGAGTCTGTTTTTTGTACTTCTTCACCATTAACGGCATTTTCTTCGACTTTTTCAGTTGATATATCCGAGTCTTTATTTTTTGACTTAGCCGAGCCTTTGTTTGTTGCTAACGATATAATGCTAACCTTTACCTTTTCGGTAAGCTGAGCGTCTGCTTTTTTAGAGCATACCAAATTATCTCCGTCGGCATAGTCGACAGTTCCGCCTATCTGCTTGAATATCGAGGAGCAAACGAGGTTTGTAAAATCAATTACAGACTTGTCGCAACGGAAATTGTTTGACATAAATATCGTTGCTGTGCTTGAGCCCTCGGAGCGAGAAATATCGGGGAATGATTTTCTAAGCTCGGAAAAGAGTGAAGGCTCAGCTCCTCTAAATTTGTAAATGCTTTGCTTAATATCTCCAACCATAAAGCGATTAGTCGGAGTGGAGATTGCTGCGAAGATTTCATTTTGAAGCGGGTCTACGTCTTGGTATTCGTCTATATATATTTCACTGTATTCCTCGGATATTTTCTTTGCAACATTCGTCGGAGCATTGTCCTTTACAAGCAGATTATAGGTCTTTCGGCTAATATCGTTAAAGGTGAGAAAATCAAGACGTCGCTTTTGCTCGTTCATTTTATCCTCAAATCGTTTTAGCAGGGCATAGAGAATAGCAATATATTGCGCAGATTCCCTAAATGCGCGCGATATTGTTTCGGGCGAGCTTTGATAGTATTTTTTTATATGCGATTCTATATCGCCATGGAAATCATCACGCAAGGATTTTAATTTCTCCGATAATTCGGTTTTCGGTATTCGGTTTTTAGCGGCATCTTTTTTTGCAAAGCCGTTGAGAATTGCTTGTATATCTTGGTAGGTAACGTCCTCTTTCTTTAGGGCATTAAGGACCTCGCTGCAAATCAAAAGATTCGCGGTCATTGAATCGTTGTATTTTTTTAAGAGTCCCTCGTCCTTTTCAATTTCCGCTACTGCATATTCAAAGACTTTAAGATAGTGAGAGAAAAAGCGCTCGCTTTCTTCCTTTAGCAAATCTCCGAAATGCGTTTGCATTATATCCTTTTTGCAGTCGGAGCTTGTAATTTCTGCGTATCTTTTTAAATATTCAATTCCCTCGGTTGAGGACGAGAGCATAGAGTAGACCTTTAGAAGCTTGTCGCCAAGTCCACTAATGTCCTTAACGCTTGCAAAGCAATCGGCAAAGGCAGAAAAGTTAGGCTCGTTTTCATAAAACTCATCAATAACCTCGTTTACCGTGCTTTTTGCAATAAGCTTGTATTCTCCCTCGTCGATAATTCTAAAGGTCGGAGAAACGTCACATTCGGTAAAGTGAGATTTTATAAGCTCATAGTAAAATGAATCTATCGTGCAGATGCTTGCGTTATTTATATTTGCAAGCTGAGCTGAAAGCTTAGAGGCGGTCGCAGGCTCGGTAACGCTTGCAAGCGCCTTGGTAATTGCGTTAAAGATTTTAAGCTTAAGGTCGGCAGCGGCAGAGCGTGTAAAGGTTACTATCAGCATATTGGAAATATCGGCGTTATCGACGGTAATTCGTTGTATTATACGCTCTGTAAGAGTAGCAGTTTTACCCGAGCCTGCCGCGGCGCTTACGAGAATAGTTTTGCCTCGTGCATCAATGGCTTTCTTTTGTTGGTCGGTCCAGGTAGGCGTATTAGATGTTTGCGACATTATCTGTCCTCCTTAGCTTAGTTTTGTATGTTTCTGCAAATTGGCTTTGCAGAGCAATATTTGCAGGGTGAATTTTTGGTTTTTATCGGTTTAGCGCTTATATCTCCGCCTTCGAGCCTATCGGCTATCTTGATTATAACGCCTTCAAGCTCCTTAAATATTTCATTAAACCTATCGGCACTGACGGTAGCAGAGCCTTTGATGTTACCCTTGGAGTCTATTTTAGCACCGAGAAGATATTTTGAGTTTAAAGAATTATTCATAGCGGTCAAAATATCCTGCTCTCCAAGCACTAAGCCGCTTCGTAAAAGCTCATTCTCGGCATCTGAAATAACCGATTCGGCAGATTCATAGTCGGATTTGGCGAGGGTGGATATTCCCGACGAAAGGTAAACGATACCCGATGGAAGTATTTTTGGCGCTTCAATGTCGGTTTCGCCTGAAATAAAGGTAGTACCGTTCTTGCATATACTGTAAAGGTAGAGTAGCATCTGGGTATTTAATCCGTATTGCAGCTCGTTAAGGCTAAATTCCTTAGTACCCGTTTTGTAGTCGACAATTCTTACATAGACGTCTGCACCTTTTTTATAAAGGTCAACTCGGTCTACAATGCCGTTAAAGTGTATTTCTCTGCCGCTTGTAAGGGTAATTGTCAAGGGATTGATAGCGCCGTCACGTCCGTTTATCTTAAGCTCAAATGCCGCAGGATAAAAGTCGCTTTCGGCAAATTCGGTGACGATACTGCGAGCAAGCAGAAGCGCAAGCTTTTTGAGCTTGGAATAAAGATGCTTTAAGCGCTTTGAGATGACCAATTGCGGTGGGCAAACGGCATTAAGATATTTTTCTACTGCGTGTTCGGTACGGGCGAGAATTTCCTCCTCGGCGGCAATAGGCTCGTCCTTGGATTTCGGTACAAGATTCTTAATAACGTCCTCAAGAACTGCATGTATAAACGTACCCGCATTGTCTGCTCCAAAATTTGAGGTTTTTTTATCACGAAGCTTTAATGCGTAATTGCAGAAATAATTGAGCGGACATTTTGCGTAAAGCTCGAACGAGCTTGCGCTAAGGCTTGAGGATATCGGATTGGGCGAGGTATGACATTCTTCTGTTTTTATACTTTGCGTTGCCTTGACCTCAACTCCGTCTACATATGGTGCGAGCGCTTTTCTTAGGGTAGCGTTTTGTTGCTCGTCGCTTATCGAGCGCAGACTCATAGCCGCATTTTTAGGAGAGGGAATAAGGTAAGAAAAATCGTCCTGAACGTATTTATGGGGCTCTATTTTCAGTAATGCCTCTATTCTTGAAAAGGCAAGCGATTTGAAGCACTTAGAGCCGCTTATTTCGGAAACGTGAGTGAGGGCATATAGCCTTTCCGTGGGAGCGCTAAAGCTTCTCTTTACATACATAAGCTCGTCCGCCGCGCGGGTTTCGTTGTTTGAGTCAAAGGTTATTCCGCTTTCACAAAGTGCCGTTCTGTCGGCATTTGAAAATACTCCTTCATTCTTTACCGAGGCAGGAAATTTACCCTCGCAAAGCCCCATTACAAAGGCGTATTTTGGATTTGACGTGCGGAGCATATTTGCCGAGCCTATCATTACCTCATCAACCGAGGTAGGAATGGTATTTATTTCTGTTTTGTCAAATACCGATTTTATTATTACTATAAGCTCGTCAATGCTTGCCTTTTCGCCGCTTAGAGCAGTACCTATGTCGGCAAGCGAGCGAATTATTATGCCATATATGCGAGAATATTCCTGCGCACCCTTGTAATCGCCTCGGAGAGCGCATTTTTGCGATATTTCGAGTAGCTTTTTCTCAAGCTTCGCATCGCTTATATAGGAATATATCGCTTTGCACATTCCGCCTATATCCTCTTGGGCATCAAGTAGAATAAAAAGCTTTTCAAGAGAGGGGACTATTGCTTTTCTTACTCGGTTTGCCGCTTCAAGAATGCTTTCTCCGCGTAAGGAGGGCTTGTTTGCGGAAAATCCGTCGGGATTCATAGCCCACTCCTCAGCGTAAGCGTTTGCTCCGTTTATGTTCCAAGTATTTATATATTCCTCAAAAAGGTATGAATCTTCAAGGGCAATATTGCACAGACCGCTTTTTACAAAGGATATAACGTCGTTTTTTCTCCAATTGTAAAGCTTTATTCTCAGCGCGCTTATTATAAACTTAACGGCGGCGGTTGAATAGAGGTCGTTACTGCTTGAAAAATAGAACGGGATATTGCTTTTAGATAACGCTTGGTCGATTATTCCTCTGTAATTTTCTGCGTTTCGAGCGATAATTACTATGTCACGGCAACGTGCGCCCTGAGAAAGAAGCAAGCGTATATGTGCGCTTACCGCTTGGGCTTCGGTATAAGGATTTTCACACTCCTCAAGAATGACACTTCCGTCATTGAGGTTATCCTCGCTTTTTCCAACGTCAAGTCGCCAAATATTCTTTGAAATATATTCAAGCGCCTCGCTCTTTTTAGATTTTGGAGCGCTTAATTGTTCAACTGTCGGCTCGCAAATTTCACGCGCGGAGGCAAGTAATCTGTTTTCGGAAGAACGAATATTTTTCGCATCCATTCCGTTAAGATTTTCCTTGCAAGAGGGGATAGTTACAGTTACGTTGTCGGCGCTTTTAAATATCTGCTCGATTATTTTGTGTTGGACCGATGTAAAGGAGGTAAAGGAGTCTATGTATACGTTAACACCCTTGAAAAACGAGTGGGTCGAGAGAACGTCGTAAAGACGCGAGAGATCGTCGGCGGAATCACTGAATTTTTCGTTTACATATAAATTAAAGCAGGTATATATCGAGGCGAGGTCGGATGCCTTTGCCGCAAGCTCGGGAGAGCTAACCTTTAGCTTTTCTGCAGCATCCTCAAGCATTTTTGCACTTATTCCGTTTATTTTTAACTCGTTGATTGACGATATAAGCATATCCTCGAGCGCAATATCCTTCTTTGTAGCCGACCCAAGAACATCAAGGCTTCCTTTAAGCTCACGGAGCGCCTTCCACATAAGCAGATAGCGTATCGGCTTTGTAATGTAGGAGTAGCAAATATTTCCGTATTCTCTGCAAACACGGTTGTAAAGACGTGAGAAGCCGAGTACCTCAAGCTCAAGCTGACTTGATTCGGGAAGTGTTGAAAGAGTCAAACGCTCGGCTTGCAGAGCTTCTTGGTCGGGGACTATCAAAAAGACGTGCTTGCCGTTTTGCGTGTCCTCTTTGATCATATTTAAAATTTTTGCGGTTTTTCCGTAACCGTGATCTCCGTATATAAAACGAATCATACGTCCTCCTATACAAATA
>JAZRGA010000073.1:0-16589 GCA_045643945.1 Eubacteriales bacterium
GGTGTTCGATTTTTGTTTTTTGAATGAAGCACACCTTTCGGTGTATTAAGACGCTTCGCTAATGAAGATGGCTTCGCCTAATGAAGTCGCTTCGCTAATTTTTTGTGTGCTTCGCTTCATACGAACGTAGTGAGTACTTCATTGTTGCAAAGCAACTACTTCATAATCACGAAGTGATTACTTCATTTAAAGAGGTAAATTATGAAAGAAGATAAATTGTCAATACAATCTATGGATTTTGCTGTTTCAATAATTGAACTTGTAAAATCCTTAAAAGAAAAGCGAGAGTCCATCATTTCCAATCAAATCGGTAGAAGCGGAACAAGTATCGGTGCAAATATTCGCGAGGCTCACTATGCTCACGGAAAAGCTGATTTTATAGCAAAGCTTCAAATTGCTCTTAAAGAAGCAAATGAAACGGGATATTGGCTTGAATTACTATTCAAAACGAATTATATTGACGAGAATACATATAAATCATTAAATAATGCTTGCACAAGCATTCGTGTAATGCTTATTTCTTCTATAAATACATCAAAGCAGGATAAATAACGTCCTGCTTTTCTTTTTAGCGTAGCGACGCCGACTTGTTTGGGGACAAGCACACGCTATGGTGCCAAACGGTTGACTTTAGATGAAAAATATGATATAATAAACTCACCGATAAATAAGAATTTGTTTAATGGAGGTAATTGTTATGAAAAAAATGACAGCACTTATTTTAATAGTAATGCTAATGTTATTTTCGGTAGGGTGCGATATCCTAAATCAATCCCCCTCAAAACTTGTGGAACTTGAAAAATATTCTACAATGACAATAGATGGAACTATATCTATCGAAGTGGTATATGACTATGTTGAGGGAGAGTTTACTACGTATGAATTTGTCATTGAAGATCAAGAAACAATTAATAAAATAATGACTGAAGTATTTAACACAGAGCTGAAGGATTATCCTGATGATCGGGATATAGATTTTTATCAGCGATGGATTATTGTGCATCAAGGTGATATTGAGTATCATATTAACCTTTGCTACAATTCCGATGAAAATGGTAATAGATATTTATATCAATCTCATGGTACATTTGATATTATCGAAAAATACATCGAGGATAACTTAATGAAATAACGTCAAATTCCAATTTATCGAGCAGTTTAATTTCGGGTGGATTAAACTCTCACAATTCCAATTCAATTAGGGTGGGACAAGCTAAGTTCGATTTAGCTTGATATTGGCTCACCAAAAAATAACATCCGAATTTTTTAGTTCGGATGTTATTTTTTTATCCAAGCCGCAGGCTTGGTATGTAATCAATGCGCATTGTAGGGAATCGCCGAAGGCGCATGGCATCACGCGCAAGCGTCTATAAATATTTGCCTGCGTCTTGATTCCATACTCGCCGTTGGCAAGATTTAATGCTTACTGTCTTGTGTATTAATTCAAAAAATAAATAGGCTATCTCATTAAGCTACGGAGCTTTGCTTGGCTCTAACTTAAAAGAGATAGTCTATTTTTTAAGCTTTTTGTCTTTTTTGTATCTTTTTCCAATTTACAAAGGTGTAAACGTCGTTTATCAAAAAAGCGACGAAGCAAGCTATTACCGAAAGATAAGATATGCTTTCAAATGCGGCAAAAGACCACAGCACTATCAAAACGATATCGTTAAATACATATCCCAACGCATAATACGGACTTCGCTTGAATGCAAGGAATGCAGCCGCAAAGCTTGTTGCAACCGATATTGTACTTGTTAACAGACTTGCCGTACCGAGCGCTTGCAGTATAAAATAAAACGTAACCGTTACTAATATCGTTGTAGGAATAAGAATGATTATATCAATTCTTTTTAGCGAGCGGATTTTTACCTCCGAGCGATTTTCGCCGTTTGGATTTTTTACCCAAGAAACAAGTGAAATAACCGCCATAGGGAGTGTCATTCCGACGTAGGTCATCATTTCTCCGTAGTAAGCAAACCCGTATGAGATGATTCCGTAAAGTATGCTGAACAATATAACAAGCGCTTGACCTATGGGGTTTCCCTTAGCGCAGAAGATAAGCGCGGTAACTCCGACGAGAGAGGCAATAAGGTTTAAAAAATCTGTTCTGTCAAAAATGCAGAAAAATGTTATAATGAGAATAATCTCACAAAGCCAGAGAATTATTTCGCCTCTTGAAAAATAGTTTAGAAATTTTTTCATACTTTATTTTTGCTTTTTTCCTCTGCGGCTTTCTTAGAGAACTCACAACCGCAATAATTCTGTCTGTAAAGGCCGTATTGCTCGGATAATTCACAAGAGCGCTTATATCCGTTTTTCTTCTTGAAATCGGAAAAAAGATAGCTTACACCGCATTTAGAGCCTTCCTCCGCGCCTATCGTATTAAGCCATTCGGCATTCTTGTACGGGCTTATCGACAGAGTAGTAGAGAAGTAGTCAAAGCCGCCCTCGCTTGCTATTTTAGCCGTTCTCGAAAGTCTTAAGCGATAGCATTTTTTGCAGCGCTCTCCGCCCTCCGCTAAATTTTCGAGTCCGCTTGAAATATCGTAAAACTCCTGCGGATTGTATTTTTGAGATATTACCGTTATTCCGCTTGGTAGAGGCATTTCGCCGATAAGTCGGCGAAGCTCGTTTTCACGGAATATATACTCCTCCTCGGGGGAGATATTCGGATTATAAAAAAGCAGAGTTATATCAAAGCTTTTGGAAAGATACTCAAGCACATAGCTCGAGCAGGGAGCGCAGCAAGCGTGTAAAAGTAATGTAGGGCGCTTTCCCTCTCTTTCTGCTTTTTTAATTGTATCCTCGAGTATGAGAGAATAATTTATCTTAATTTTTTGATTTTCCACGATTTTCCTCTTTGCATATATTTACATATATGGATTTAAAATATATTTGTCATTTTCAAAAAGAACGAGTTTTCTTCCGCTTACCGCATCTGCCTTTTTATTTATTGAATTTATATGTACCGCAATATTTCCACGGCTCACACCGTCGGGAAGAATTGGTATTAGCGTATCAATTGATGCTTCACCTTTTTCTGAAATTTCAAGTAGAATTGAGCGTTCGGTTGGAGAAAGCTTAAGCTTGTAGCCTATAAGATACGCTTCGTCCTCTGTTATGCTTAAGTAATTTACTATCATTGTTCCGCACCTTTGTTAGAAAAATATTTGAGAGCCTCATAATAACCGTTAAATCCAAGTCCGCAAATCGTTTTCTTAGCGACGAGTGAAACGAACGAGTGCTTGCGAAATTCCTCTCTGGCGTTTATGTCGGATAGATGCACCTCGACGGTGGGGATGCTTACCGCCTTAAGCGCATCAAGAATTGCTACGCTTGTGTGTGTATAAGCGGCAGGATTTATAATAATTCCGTCATATACGTTATATGCCCCTTGAATTACGTCGACGATTGCGCCCTCGTGATTTGACTGAAAGAGGGTCACGTCGATAGAAAGCTCCTTTGCCGACTCCTTGATAAAGGCTTCAAGAGCGGCAAAGCTCTGCGCTCCGTAAACGTCGGGCTCGCGTATTCCGAGCATATTGAGGTTAGGACCGTTTATAACCAGTATTTTCATTTATCTTATCTTATTCTCCTTTTTTGACGTTGAAAACGCAGGAAAACGAAAAATTTTCTAAGGCGGTAATTATATTTTTTGCCGCCTCCTCGGTTGAGCCGTTGTTTTCTACGGTGAGGTCCGCAAATTCTTCGTACAGTGTCTTGCGCTTGTTGAAAAGCTCGTTGATAGAGCCTTTTTGTGATAGAGGTCTGCCTTCGTCGGAAAGCTTATCAATATCTCGCTTAATATAAATTATAACTCCGTTTTGATGCAGTGACGGATAGTTTTCGCTGCGGGTGACCGCACCGCCTCCCGTGGCTATGATAGCTCCGCTGCGCTTGCCAAGCTCTGCGAGGGTTATTGACTCCATATCTCGGAAAATAGGCTCTCCGAGGGTCTTTATCGCCTCTGCAGGGGTTATCGAGTGCATACCTTTAAATTCAAGGTCGGCATCTAAAAAATGACGTGAGAGGGCTTTTGAAAGTAACTCTCCGACGGTGCTTTTTCCGCAGGAGGGCATACCGATAAGTATTATATTTTGAGTGTCGCGGAGTATGCGGTCGATTATTTTTTCAATAATTCCGCTCTCGCATCTCTCCCCCGTAAAAATTTCAAATCCGCGTACCGCTTGCGCAACGAGCATAGAAATACCGCCAACCGCACAAATTCCTCTTTTTTCGGCTTGTAGCATAAGCTCTGTTCTGAGTGGGTTGTAAACGATATCAAGCACCGCTTCGCAGCTTGGAAAGAGTGAAAGGTCGATAGCGGAGGTTTGATTATGTGGGTACATTCCGACGGGGGATGCATTTATTATTATATTCGTATCCTTGTGCAAGGAGAGAAGCTCGGGAGTGTTTGTTTTTGAGTCTACCGTTACGATTTTTCCAATTTTTTTGTCGGCAAGCACGGCTTTAACGGTTGCCGCCGCTCCTCCGTTTCCAATCAAGAGCGCCTTTTTACCGCTTACGTTGATATTTGCCGAGTCAAGCATATATTCAAAGCCGAAATAATCGGTATTGTAGCCGTAAAGCTTACCGTTTTTGCGCACTACGGCATTTATTGCTCCTATTGCGCTTGCCTCGGGTGATATTTCGTCGATATAGGGAATGACCGCTTTTTTGTAGGGAATAGTGACGTTAAAGGCATCAATATTGCCGCCCTTGAGAAAATTTTCAAGGTCCTCGGGCTTTATTTCGTATAGCTTATACTCATAGTCCGAGAGCATATTATGTATTATAGGTGAAAAGCTATGACCCAAGCGCTCACCGAGAAGTCCGCATTTCATTTGCGAAAATCCTTTTTTCATTAGATTACCTCCGAGTATGAGCCGAGGTAGGTAAATTCATCACATTCACGCTCGAGCTCGGCAAGTAAGGAGGCAAGCTTGGGTGAATATACCGATGCCTCAAGGTCGAAATAAAATGCAAATTCAAAATCACGGTCGGGAATTGGACGGGATTCGAGCTTTAAGAGGTTAATTCCAAGGGCATTGAAGCGTGAGAGTATTTTATAAAGCGAGCCCGGCTTGTGGGGCGCTACTATCATAAGTGACGTGCGGTCTGCTCCCGGATATATTTCGGTCTTGTTTGTAATGCAAATGAAACGAGTATGATTATTTCCGTTATCCTGAGCCGAGCTTACCAGAGTTTCAAGTGAATAAAGAGCGGCGCAGGAATGCGATGAGAGCGACGCTACGTCGGTTCTGTCCGATTCGGCAACCATTTGAGCCGCGCGAGCCGTATTTTCTACGGGAGTAATTTTTATATGACTTCCAAGTGAAGCTAAGAACGTCGAGCATTGATTTATCGCTTGCTCGTGAGAGAAAATTTCGGTAATATCCGAAAGCTTCGTGCCTTTTTTTGCGAGAAGTGAATGATTTATCTTTATTCTGACCGAGCGGACTATTTTGAAGTTTTTGCTTATCATAAGGTCATAGACCTTTTTTACAGAGCCTGCCGTACTGTTTTCAATCGGTATAACACCGTAGCGGCAAAGTCCTGCCTCGATAGCCGAAAATACCTTTTCCCAGCTTGAGAAGAATACTATATCGGGAGCGCCGAAAAGTCGCTCTGCGGCAATTTGTGAGTAAGCTCCCTCAACGCCCTGACATGCAACCGCCGCGCGCTCGGGGAAAAGCTTGGAGGTGCATTCAAGAGCCTCTGTGATATCCTTGTATAAAGTTGAGCTTTCGTTGCTTGCCTTGTGTTGATATGAGCGCGAGAGAGATAAAATAGTAGAATACAGTGTTCGGGAATATTCCTCAAATTCATTTCCCGAAAGCTCGGATATTTTGCTAAGTAATGCGCGCTCGCGTGAAGCGTCAAGCACGGGAAGATTGTTCTGCTTTTTGTATTCGGCAACCTCTGCCGCACAGTTCATTCTGCGGATAAAGAGCGATACAAGCTCCTTGTCGATAGAATCTATTTCGTTTCTTATTTCTTCAAGATTCATTTTTTTGGTACTCCTTGGGTTAGTTATCTAAAAGCATATCGCATATTGCAATAGCGGTTGCCGCCTCAAATACGGGAACGGCACGGAGAGCAATGCAGGGGTCGTGTCGCCCCTTTATAGTGAGCGTCGCTGGCGTCATAGTTACCATATCAACGCTTTTTTGCTCTTTAAAAATTGAGGGAGTCGGTTTAATAGCCGCACGGAAAACGAGAGGCATTCCGTTTGTCATTCCTCCTAAAATTCCACCGCAATTATTGGTTGAGGTTTTGATGCTTCCATCGGCTATTTCAAAGCAATCGTTGTTTTGACTTCCACGCAGCGTGGCGCACTCAAAGCCGTTGCCAAATTCAATTCCTTTTACTGCGGGAATACCGAAGATTATAGAGGAAATACGGTTTTCCACACCGTAGAAAATATGCTCGCCAAGACCTATCGGAAGTCCGAGAGCCGCACATTCGATAATTCCGCCAATCGAATCGCCCTCAATTCGAGCCGAGTTTATTTCGTTTTTCATTAAATCAATAGCATCGAGTGAAAGGGCGGGAAAATCCTTGCGCTCATTAAGAATTTCAAAATCCTCTTTTGATAGATTTGCAAGGTCAAACGGAGTGTCCTTTACGCCTCCTATTGAATATATATGGGCTTTAACACTTATTCCGAGCGTTTTGAGATATTGCAGGCAAATTCCTCCAACAATGCACAGAGGCGCGGTGAGTCTGCCCGAAAAGTGACCGCCACCGCGTAGGTCAACGTCCTTGCCGTATTTCATTCTTGCCGTAAAATCTGCGTGCGAGGGACGAGGGATAAATGACTCCTGCGCATAATCCGAGGAGCGCTGAGAGGTGTTCTTTATGATTGCGTGAAGCTCGTCGCCGTTAAGGGTTAATCTGTCACCGTCAAAATTCACGCCCGACAAAAATTCGGGAGTGTCCGCCTCCTTTCGAGGGGTTGAAAATTCATTTTTTCCGGGCGCACGTCTTGTGAGAAACTCGAGAAGCTCGCTAAGACTAAAGGTAAAGCCCTTTGGTAATGCGCTTGCGTGAATGCCTATGCAATCGGCGTGAGAGCCTCCGTATATTGAGATTTTAAGATTTTTACCGTATTCGGTTGACATATTTATATACCTCGCTATGCCTTATTCTTTAGTATTAATTTTCAGTGCAGGAAACACCCAATTGCTTGATATCACGCCAAAAGAGAGGGTAAGATTTATTTACTGCATCGGCATTATCAACGGTTACCTTGCTCTGACAAACAGACGCGGCAACAGATGCGCTCATAGCAATTCGGTGGTCGCAAAATGAGTCGACCGCACCGCCCGCAAGACTTTTCTTTCCTTTTATAATAAGTCCGTCGTCGGTTTGATATATTTCTGCGCCCAAGCCTGAAAGAACGCTCGAAATGCTCATAAGTCGGTCGCTTTCCTTTAATCTAAGACGTGAAGCTCCGAAAATTACCGTAGTTCCCTCGGCAACCGAGGCGACCGTTGCAATTATAGGAACAAGGTCGGGTATATTTGAGGCGTCAAGCTCTATTCCGCAAAGCTTTGATGGGTAAGCGGTAAAAGAGCCGTTATTTTCGTTTTCGACGATTTTCCCCCCGAATGAGCGCAGGATATCGACAATTTTTTTGTCGCCTTGCTTTGAGCTATAATAAAGATTTTCAACAGTTATAGGGGCTTTGCCTATAACTCCGAGCGCAAGGGGAAATGCCGCATTTGACCAATCACCCTCGACCGAGATGCTTTTTGGCGATATAAACGCTTGATTTTCTTTTAATATAAAGGTATTTTCCTTTTTGAAAATATTAATTCCAAATTTAGATAGGGCATCGAGCGTGATATCTATATATGGCTCGGATTCGATTTTTGTGGTTATTTTTAGAGTAGCCTCTTTTTTTAATATCGCAAGAGCAAGAAGCAGACCTGTTATAAACTGTGAGGAAACGTTTCCCGCAATTTCAAGAGATGTCGAGGAAAGCAAACCGCTGACGCTTAGGGTGTTCTCGCTTTTTTTAGTTATAATTACACCGCTTGATTCTAATAGCTCCTTAAGAGGAGAAAGCGGACGGGAGGGAAGTCGCCCTCTCATTTCAAACGTGAAATCACCGTCAAGACACGCACATATCGGTAATAGAAAGCGCAGAGTAGAGCCGCTTTCGTTGCAGGGAAGTATAGCGTTTTTGTTTAGCTTTTCGATTGGAGTAACCTCGTAAAAAATGCCGTTTCGAACAATGCTTGCGCCAAGCGAATTAAGACAGCTTACCGTTGCCGCAATATCCTCGTTGCTTTCCTCACATTGTATAACCGTTTTACCGTTTGCAAAGGCGGCGCAAATGAGCATACGGTGAGCTACCGATTTTGAGGCTATTGCTCGAATCCTTCCCGAGGCTACCGATGGATAAATCGTTACTTTCATATTGCCTCTAATCCTTTCTCGATAAGTGACTCAAGCTCGCAAATCTCCGTTTTGTATATTTGACAGTTTCCGATACCGTAGGGAAGTATAAGACTTATAGCATCGCCCGAGCGCTTTTTGTCTGCGCTTGCAACCGAATAAAGCTCTGAGGCAGAGTATTGACATTTTGTAGGAAGTCCTACGTTTTGTAAAAGGCTTATTACCTCGTTAAGGTCTTGCTCGGGACAAAGCTTTAAGCGGACCGCAATTCTCGTTGCTATTACAGTGCCGATAGCAACTGCGCTACCGTGTGAGATTGAAAGATTTGAGGAAAGCTCGATTGCGTGACCTATTGTGTGACCGAGGTTTAGGAGCTGTCGCTTGCCGAGGTCGAACTCATCAAGCTCAACTATTTCGGCTTTGTGCTTAACGCAACGCTCGATTACCTCTGTTATATTATTTTTTATGCCCGATTTTAAAAGATTAAAGAAATTCTTATCGTTGATAATTCCGTATTTTATAACCTCTGCGCACCCGTCTGCAAATATTTCATCGGAAAGGGTATCGAGGGTTTCGGGGTCGCATAAAACCAGCGAGGGCTGGTGAAATACTCCCGCAAGATTTTTTCCCGCTTCAAGGTCTATTGCGGTTTTTCCTCCCACCGAGGAGTCTACCATAGCGAGAAGCGTGGTCGGAATTTGTATAAATTTTACGCCTCTAAGGTAAACTCCCGCGGCAAATCCCGTAAGGTCGCCTACCACTCCGCCTCCGAGTGCTATAAGAGCGTCACTGCGTGTCATACGGTTCGTTGCCAAAAACTCGAGGATCGAGATGAGATTGCTTGCATTTTTTGATGCTTCACCGTGAGGTATTACAAATTTTATAAAGGAAAGCTTTTGCGATTTGAGCGAGTCCTCAAGCGGCTTCGAGTAAAGGGCGTCGACGGTATCGTCGGTAACGATACAAAGCTTTTTGTCACCGAGAAGCCTTTTTATATATTTTCCCGCATTCCAAAGGATTTCCTTTTCTATTAAAATATCATAGGAGCTTGATGCGTTTACTGTTACTGCTTTCATTTTAAATTCGTTTTCCTTTATTTTAGTAGTTTTATTAGCTTTAGCCGTCTACCTGCTCCTTTGCGATTCGTCCGTCGCGCAGGAGAGCCTTTAAGGTGTCGGCATCGTTATTTTCTATTGCCGCCTTATATTCGTTTAGCGAGCTTATTATGTATTCAAGCTCAAAGAGAAGCGGCTCTTTATTTTCTAAAAAAAGCTCTGTCCACATATTTTCATTAAGCCACGCAACTCGAGTCATATCCTTGTAGCTGCCTGCCGAGAAGCCCTTGTGATTTTGAGCGGTTGGACTTTTTACATATGCGTTTGAAACAACGTGGGCAAGCTGAGAGGTAAATGCTATCATAGCATCGTGCTTTTCTGCCGTTGTAATTGAAAGCCTACCAAACCCTGCGGGGGCGAGAAGCTCTTTTATTCGGTCGAGAAAGGCTATATCGTCATAAATTGGCGGAACAAGCACCATAGGAGCGCCCTTAAAGAGTGTTGCCTTTGCGTATTTAAATCCCGAAAATTGCTTTCCTGCCATCGGATGCCCTCCCACAAAGGTAAATCCATACTTTTTTGCAAGCGCGAATCCACATTCGCAAATTGTTTGCTTTGTGCCGCAGAGGTCTATTACCGTAGTGTCCTGTGAAAGCAGAGGAGCGATTTCGTTTAGATATATTATTGCTTGAGAGGGATAGAGCGCAATAAAAATAAGATTGCACTTGCTTATTGTGTTGACGTTAAGCACTCCGTCAAGCGTACCGTCAAGAGCTGCAAAGCCGAGCGTTGCTTCATCCTTATCGTAGCCTAAAACGGTGTGTCCCGACTCCTTGTATGCCTTTGCCATAGAGCCGCCTATAAGTCCGAGTCCGCAAATACCAACAGTCATTTTTCAGTCCTCCGAAATAGCCTTGAGTACCTTGCTTACCGAACGGGTAACGTCGGCAAACGCTTCGGGAGTAAGAGATTGCGCTCCGTCGCAAAGTGCGTGAGGCGGATCGTTGTGTACCTCTATCATAAGTCCGTCAGCGCCGCAAGCCGCAGCCGCAAGAGCCATAGGCTTTACGAGTCTTGCAACTCCCGTTGCGTGCGAGGGGTCGATTATAATAGGAAGGTGTGTAAGCTCCTTTAGCATAGGAACTGCCGAGAGGTCGAGAGTGTTGCGCGTGTAGGTTTCAAACGTGCGTATTCCTCTCTCGCAAAGAATTATATTTTCATTTCCGCCCGCCATAATATATTCTGCTGACATAAGAAATTCCTTTAGAGTGTTTGCAAGTCCTCGCTTTAGCAAAATCGGCTTTTTGGTTTTTCCAAGCTCCTTAAGAAGCTCGAAGTTTTGCATATTTCTCGCTCCGACCTGAATTACGTCGACCTCCTCAAAAAGAGGTAAGTGGTTGGCGTTCATAATTTCGGTAACGATAGGAAGTCCCGTTTCTCTTTTTGCCTCGAGTAAAAATTCAATTCCCTCTGCCTTAAGACCTTGGAAATCGTAGGGCGAGGTTCTTGGCTTAAATGCGCCTCCGCGAAGCATAGTAGCGCCTGCCGCCTTTACTGCTTTAGCAATATTTATAACCTGCTCCTCGCTTTCGACCGAGCAGGGTCCTGCCATAATAGCGAAGATGCTTCCGCCAACAGAGGTATTATCTACCTTGATTATGCTATCGTCGGGGTGAAATTTACGGTTTGCGCTCTTAAAGGGCTCGCTGATGCGCTTGACGCTATCAACTATCTCGAGGCTTTCAAGAAGCTCGGCATCAATCTTGCTCGTATCTCCGATAAGACCTATAACGGTATGCTCGCTACCCTTGGATATGTGAACGTCAAGTCCCTGCGCCTTGAGCCAATTTGAAAGGCCTTCTATCTGTCTTTCGCTTGTTTTTTGTTTAAGTACCGCAATCATTTTCTTCTCCTTTTCCGCTCCCGCAAATCGCCGAGGTAAAAACAAAATAAGCCTCTCGGCGTTTGTCCGAGAGGCTCTAAAAATTTTATCTTTTATCGTATCAATAAGATTTCAAATTTTTAAAGACGGTAAGCATTGAATTTACCAAATTCCGCAACAAAACACCCTTATTATTTATTACAGCTAAAGTAATAAAAATAAAGGCTAAAATATATGTTTGCGAAATTGCGATTCATAAATTACCTATCTCCTTTGATTTGATAAAACAAGTTTAGCACTCGGAAAAGCATTTGTCAAGTACCTTTTTGAAAAAAATTAAAAAAATTAAAAAATTAAAAATGAAAAATCGATATATTAAGCGTACATACCCATTGTGCGAGTAGAACGATACAGGGCATTGTAGCCGTTGAAAAAAGCGTTGTAGATCCTACGCACTGCGCGGCATACTCGGGGGATGTGTCGTAAAGCTCGGCAAAGGTTATCGTTGAGGTTGCCGACGGAAGTCCTAATGCAACTGTTAGGAATATTACCCAGAAATCGCTAAATCCGATTGTTTTAAAGATAAAGCAAAAGATTATAGGCATAATAACGAGCCTTAGCGCTAAAAGATAATATATTTTTGCCTTTGAAAAAATACTCTTTAAGCTCTTGCGCGCTATCAGCGCTCCCGCAAGGAGCATAGTAATCGGCGTGCAAAGTCCGCTTATATAATTTATTGCCGTGCTTATAAATACGGGAAGAACAAAGTCCTTGGCAACGGGTATTGCGGGAATAAGGAATATAATAAATCCTATAAGGCTTGCGACAGTACCCTTATTTATTATAATCTTTTTTGGCGTAAGACGTATATCCTCACGTCCGCGAGCGATAATTCCAAGCCCTATTATCCAAAGCAGTACGTTAAAGCCTACAATGAAAAACGAGCTTACAAAGGCTCCGTTCTCGGGGAAAAGAACCGAAAAAAGAGGAATGCCGAGAAATCCCGTATTGCCGAAAACAAGCGCAAACTCGGTTATTTTTCTTTCGTCAAAATCCTTTATTTTCATACACAGAAGCCGTGATACAAGAGCCATCGCACAGTGCAAGAGTAATGAAAGTCCGACTCCTATAAGAGCGAGCTTTAAATTTTCAAGCGAGTATTGCTTTGAGGTTATCGAGCCGATTATAAGCGCAGGCTGGGCAACCATAATTATAAGCCTTGATAGCCCCTTTGATGAAATTTCGTCTATGATCTTCGTTTTACCGAGGATAAATCCTACGATTAGCACGATGAACATAGTTATTACCATATTAAAAAATCCCGAAAAGTCCAAGGTAATTCTCCAAATTTTGTTTTAAATATAATTTTATAAATCCTTAAGTCGGTCGCTAATCATTTGCATATCAATAAGCATCTCGCCCTTTTTTCTTGGGTCACGCAGAAGCAGAGCGGGATGGTAGACTGCCGTTATCGGAATACCGTTATAATCAAACCAAGCGCCATGCTCGGTGGTTATCTTAAAGGATTTTGAAATAAGTCTTTTAGCCGATACTCTACCGAGGCAGACTATAAGCTTTGGCTTAATGAGGGCGATCTGGCGACTTAAAAAGTCAATGCAGGCGTCCTCCTCACTCGGTAGCGGATCACGGTTCTTTGGCGGTCGGCATTTTAGAATGTTAGCGATGTAGACCTGCTCTCTATCTATTCCGACCTCGCAAAGATATTCGTTGAGAAGCTTTCCCGCGCGTCCTACGAATGGAACACCTGTTTTGTCCTCGTTGTCACCGGGTGCTTCACCGATAAATAGAAGATCGGCGCTTTTGCTGCCCGCGCCGAAAACGCAATTCGTTCGCGATTCGGAAAGGTTGCAGGCGGTGCAAGCAGAGCATTCGCTATAAAGACTTTCCCAAGTATCGTTTGATATAGGGCTTTGATTTAGTATATCCATAATTTATTTTATCTTGCGACATTCGAGATAATATCTCTTGTCCTCTGCGTGTCCCATTGAAAAGGTCTTTCTTGGGAGAGCGCCGTCATAAATAACCGTCTTAAATAGCTCTGATTTACTCATGCCCGAAAACAAAAATCCGACGGATGATTCGGAAACGAGTGATTTTACCGAGCCTTCACCGTGAATGTAGTCAACGCTTGCTCCCTCGTGAGAGGCGATGTAAGCATCAAGAAAATCTTGAAGCGTGCCGACGGTGAGCTGCTTTATCGGATGCTCTGCGGTAAGAGTGCCGCATTTGTCGGAGCAGATATAATCTATATTCTGTGATTGAGCATCGCCCGAAAGCGCATTAAGATATTTATTAAGCTCATTGATAATATCGTCGGTGTCAACTCCAAACGCAACACGGTATATAGGCTCAAATTTCATAGCCTCGTCGTGAATATTTACAACCTCGATAAGAGCAAAGCGGGCGGGATGAGTCAAAGCCTCATCACCGATAGATGCCTTGAGGCTTTCATAAATGGTTTTAGCGGTTGCAAGCGAGTGATTTCCGTCGCCTACTGCAAAGAGCAGGGGAGAAAGCGAAGCATCGCCGTAGCGTTTTTCCATAGCCTCGGGAGTAATAAGAGCATCAAGAGCGCTTGAAACGGCAGATTTTGCGCTCTCACTTAAAAATCTTCCTACAATACTTCCGCCGTTAAGCATAAGCTCGGTATCGTAGGCAATATCGGGGCAGCTTTCGGCGCAAAGAGGCTCGATAACCGTTTTGTCGGGGTCATCGATAAGTAGCATAACGTGCGGAAGCTCGATAGGAGCATCCTTTCTTATAGCAACTCTTGGAGGGATTCTTTCGATAACCGTTGCCTCTGTTGCGCGGATAAGCGATGAAGCGCCCTTTGTAAAATCATACGCCTCAAGATCGATTGCCATAACTATTCCGCGTCTTACCGTAGAGTCGGATTGAGTGCGCTCAACGTATATCATAGAGTCGGGGTGAGAAATGAGAAGCTCACCGAAATATTTTTCCATAGTGGAGTTTATAACGGGTATTCTTTCCTCGGTCTGCGAAAGATATACCTCGGGCAATATCATTCTTAAGGTTGAGGGCGCATCCCCCACCTCCTTGTCTGCCGCCTCCCAGTAGTGAGGCTCGCTCGTGAACTGGTCGCACGCAACGACAGCCCATTTTTTTGCGTCAACCGATTTAAAATCGGGAAGTAAAATATCTGCGCTTTTGAAGCATCTGCTTGATTTATTCATAATATTAATTCCTTTCACAATATAATTTAAACTTGATTTTAACCTAAATTTATTCGGGTCTTATGCTTTCAAATATTGAAAAATATCCTTGCTTGCGGAAAAATTCATAATGCTTTTCGCTTTTTACCGTCCAGATAAAGGCCTTTGCCTTAAAGACCTCGGTTGCAAGAACAAACCCAAGCTCGCGCGTGTGATTTTTTTGAATGGAAATAAAATCGGGGCGAGAGAGAACATTTAAAAGAAGATGATTGAGTAAAAATGAAACTATTGGGTTTTGCGCGTTGGAGTCCTTTGGTTTTGAACGCTCGGAGCGCTTTTGCGTTTTTGCTACGAGCTGACCTCTTGCAAAGCGAGGACGGTTCTTTTTGAAATAGCGAAGCACGCGAGGGTCAAAGGACTGAACTGCGAACGAGCCGTAGTATGGGTCAAGCATTTCCGCAAGTGATGCGCAGAGCTTCATCGTTTCCGCGTAATATTTAATCTCGATAAGGAGAGGAACACTGCCGTCGACAAGTGAAAGAACCTCGGCAAGCGTGGGAATATGCTCGTCGGTATTATTTAAGCGGAGAGATTTTATTTCTTCTGCTGTCATTTCGAAAATCTTTTTATCAACACCGCACATTCTTTTGGCGTCGGGATCGTGAAAAACAAATATCTCACCGTCGGAGGAAAGCTGAACGTCGATTTCAATTCCGTAGCCGTTGTCGATAGCGTTTTTGTATGCGGCAAGAGAATTTTCGGGAATATCGCCTCCGTGAAGACCTCTGTGCGCATAGTCTACCTTAAGCAAGTCCATATTTGCTTGGTCGAAAACTCTGGGGAGAGTGAGGAAAATGTAAATAACCGAAATAATTACTATAAGCGAAATGATAGTTATAATAGCTGAAAGCATAGCGTTACCTCTTTGAAATTATTGCTTGGGCACGGAGAACAGCAGATTGAGTTTTTCCGTCCTCTATCTCGCCCTTGAGAACCATATCGACAAGCTCGTCGAGCGGTATTTTTATAATTTCTAAAAATTCATCGTCATCAGGGTCACAATCACCAAAGGAAAGGTCCTCTGCAAGATACATATAGATTTTTTCACTCAGGAGAGCGGGAGAGCCGTAATAGAGTCCAAGATAAGTCAATTTACCCGAAATCGCTCCCGTTTCCTCACGAAGCTCACGGTGAACGGCATCGTCGGGGTTTTCATCTACCGAGTCGAGCTTGCCTGCGGGGATTTCGAGAATTGATTTGCCGATAGCATAACGGTATTGACGAACGCATATGACCTCACCCTCGGAGGTTATAGGGATAACGCATACCGCTCCGTTGTGAGTGCAATACTCTCGTATACTTGTGTTGCCGTTGGGGAGGAGAATATCGTCAACGTGAAGATGAATGACCTTTCCGTCGAAGATAAGCTTAGATGATATGGTTTTTTCTTCGAATAAAGTATTTGAAGAATTTGATAAACAGTCTTGCGGATTTTTATTCTGACTCATAAGCACCTCTGAAAAATATGTACTTTAAAATATTACAATATAATATATAAATTATAGCATATAATGAGTAAAAAATCAATAAAAAGGGTAACGCATTTAAGATATTTTTTTCGGTATTTTTTTAAAAAAATAAAAAAATAAAATTTTTTAAAAAAATTTCAAAAAAGGTATTGACAGAGTTAAAACAACGTGGTATAATATACAAGTCGCCGAAAGTTAGTAGGTGACGAAATGGGAGCATAGCTCAGTTGGGAGAGCATCTGCCTTACAAGCAGAGGGTCATAGGTTCGAGCCCTATTGTTCCCACCATTTTTGGCCCGGTAGTTCAGTTGGTTAGAACGCTAGCCTGTCACGCTAGAGGTCAGGGGTTCGAGTCCCCTTCGGGTCGCCAATAAAATACAGTGAGAGCTGTATGCCTCTGTAGCTCAGTTGGTAGAGCAGAGGACTGAAAATCCTCGTGTCGTTGGTTCGATTCCGACCGGAGGCACCAATGCGGATTTAGCTCATTTGGTAGAGCGTCGCCTTGCCAAGGCGAAGGTGGCGG
>JAZRGA010000074.1:0-12564 GCA_045643945.1 Eubacteriales bacterium
TCCCCTTGAGGGGAAGGTGCCGAGCTTGCGAGGCGGATGAGGTGTAGCCGAAGGCGTTATTTCGCAATGACTACTAAAAACGTGAGGATGATATCCTCCCCTACAGTCGAATTTGTGCGCACATCTATTGTTCATCCATCGAGCGCACTAATTATGGCAAAAAAATAAAACCCTCCGTGGAGAGTTCTTTGAAAGGGGTACGGGGAAAAGCTTTCTTTTAAGAAAGTTTTCCCCGTGTAAAACATTAATTACTTATTAATTATACACTTTCTGAGCATTGTGAATGAGAGCGTTTGTTGCAGATAGGTTTATAGCGTTAAATTCTGCCTCAGTTCCGAGGAAGATAAGCTTATTAAACGCAGGGCAGACGTTTACCGCATTTTGTGAAATTGTGGTAATACTCTTTCCAATGGTAAGCTCCGCAAAATTGTCGCAGGTATTAAACGCATTACTGTTAATAGCCGTAGCGCCTGCGGATATTGTTACCTTTTGAAGATTTGGTCTAAAGGAAAATGCATATTTATATATAATGTAACCTTTTCCGCCAAAGTCCTCGGGGAGCGTTAATTCTGTGTTCTTCATATCGGCATATCCCATAAGATAATTCTTGCCGTCAAAGGTATAGAACAAAAAGCCGTCCTGCTCTACGATTTTGCTATCTCCGTTATGTATCTCCTTTGCGTAAACGCCAACGTAGCCGTTTGAGGTGTTCTTTGAGTCTGCAACTATTTCAAGAGAGGACTCGTTCTTAACGTCGACAAGCTTTTGACAGTGCTGGAATGCCCAATCACTGAGCTTTGTCAAGCTTTTCGGGAGATTTATGCTTAAAAGATTATAGCACTTATAAAATGCGCTCTCGCCTATCGTGGTAAGCGACTCGGGAAAGACTATTTTTTGAAGCGAATAGCAATTTGCAAAGCTATATACACCGATATCGGTAAGCTTATCGTGGAAGGTTACGCTTTCAAGCGAAGCGCACTCGTTAAAGGTTTGGTCTGCGATTTTAGTAACTCCGCTCGGAATAACTATTTCTCTAAGCGCAGAACAATGATAAAACGCAAAGGCCTCAATGCTTTGTAGCGTGCTTGGCAGGTCTACCGATACAAGTGAGTCGCATGACGAAAATGCGTTATCGCCAATGCTCAAAGCGCCCTCGTTTATCTTAATTTCGGTAAGCCCTTGACAAGCGGTAAATGCCGCAGTGCCTATATATTTAAGGCTTGACGGAAAATTAACCGAAGAAATTGCGCTTCTTTTTGCGGCTTGCTCTGCGATAAGGAGTGTTCCGTCCTTGACGTTAAGAGCATCTGCCTTATCATTTGCGACCTTTAAAAGGTATTTTCCGCAATAAAGCGTTTTGTCCTGCCAATTTTGCGTATTTGACGAAAAAGCGGTGAGGTCGAAAGCCGAATATCCTATTCTTTCAATCGAGCTGCCAAGCTTTACGTCGGAAAGAGCAGTGCAATTATAGAACGCCGCCGCTCCGATTTCCTTTACCGAGTCGGGAAGTGAAATAGCCTTAAGAGCCGAGCAATTTTCAAATGCCGAGTCGCTTATTTTAGTTGTTGCGCCTCCGAATATAACGCTCTCGAGCTTAGATGCCTCGTAAAAGGCGCGCTCGGAAATTTCGGTAAGCGAAGCGGGGAGCGTTACCTTAGTCAAATCCTTTGAATAAGCAAACGCACCTTTACCGATAGAGGTAATTCCCTCGCTAACCGTTATTTCGGTAATACCCTCGCAAGCCGCAAACGCATTTTCTGCAATAGCCTTTACGCTTAAGCCGTTAAAGCTTGCGGGAATTGTCATTTTTGAGTCTGCGCAAGTACCCTTGCCCGAAAAAATATAGTAGCTTTTATCCTCGGAGAGAGCAAATTCAAATCCCTCTCCCGATACGTCCTGAGCGGGTAGGCGAGTGACTTCTTCGCCTTTTTCTTCGGTTTGATTTGTTTCGTTAGTTTCATTAGTTTCATCGGTTTCGCCATTTGTGCAGGATAAAAGAGAGGAAAGCGCTAAGGCTGCAACCAATGCTAAGATAAGAAATTTTTTCATAATAGTATTAAATACCGCTATATTATTAGTCGGTTATTCTGGGAACTACCTTACCAACGAGATAGTCCTCATACTGCTTGTCTGCGATAATGGTGGGGTCGGTCATAGGATTTTCGATAAAGCCTGCGCCGCCCTCCTCGGATACGGTGAGAAGTGCGTTCTGGGTTCTGCGACGGAAGTTTACGCGAGGTGAGCGGATTATAGAGTTAAACTGTCCAAATACCTTAAATCCAACCTCAATTCCGCCAACCGAGGAGTACCACATAATATAGGAATTATTATAAATGTTGTTGGAGCTTGTCTGCATTGTAAAGCCTGTGCAGAAGTTGTCACTGTAACAAATATCGTAGAAGTTATCGTTCCACTCGTCCTCAAAGCCTACGCTGGTGAGGTAATTTGCCTCGTCTGCAAGCTCGCCCTCGTAAATGTAAAGGGGATGGAGATTACGGAAAAGGTTACCGCCGCTATGAGCTACTATTCCCTTGTGAACGCTTGCTATACGCATATTGGTAAGGGTGTTATCGTGACCCTCAAGGAGAACGCCCCAAGAGCCAACCTTGTTTGTACCAACGATATTAACGTCACGAACGTCTGCGTCGGAGGAGCGGCTATTTGCGCCCCATTTAATGTGAATACCGATAACGGTGTTCTTTATAGATACCTTTCTTATTGCCGTTTCACGTCCGCTATCAATAGAAATACCGTTAGCCTTGCCGCTACCGTCGAGGATACCGCCCTCAAAGAAGTAGTTGCTTCCGTTTGTGTTGATATCGTTAAAGGGCTCTGCCGCGCCAAGACGAACAAGCGCCTCGCTATCGGTCCAATCGTCGGTTGCCTTTATAGTTGCGTAGCAGGAAAGCACAAGCGATACACTGTGTATCGGGTTTGCAGGCGTGCAAATCGGCTTAGAAATGAGATATACTCCGTCGGGAAAGTAAAGCGTTCTGTTAGGATTGTCAAGTATGAGCTTCTGAAGCTCGTCGGATACGTCCTTTCCGCTATTTGCCTCTACATAGTCTGTTACTATAAGATATCCAAGATTTCTCTCGTTCATGGTCTGTTTCTCCTTGTATTTTTTGTTTTTTTGTCACTATTTTGTGCGTTTAATGCTTGTGAGTGATATACTCGTGTAAGGCATAAGATTTAATTTATACAATGGTTGAGCTATCTATGTAAACCAAAAGCTTTCCGCCGGAAAGTTTTTTGGTGTTACCTTTTTTTCAAAAAAAGGTAACGAAAAATCCTAACACAAGCTAACTATTATTTAACCGAGCGCCACATAACGCTATCCTTGAGGTGAAGCTTGTAATCCTTATTTTGAACAAGCTCCTCTTGGAAAACGGGGGTCTGGATATAGCCGTTACCTGTGGTGTCTCCGGTAGCAAGCTTAAGAAATGCGTTTTCGTTATCGTGCAAGAAGTTTACCTTGAGGTTTTTAAATATTGCGTTAAACGGACCGCGCGCCTTGATAGCAGTGTTTACGCCGCCTTTTTTGGTGTACCACATAGCAAAGCAATCGTTAAAGAATGCAAGAGTGCGGTGTCCAACCTCAAAGCCCGTCGAGAACTGGTCACTGTAACAGTTGTCATACCAGTTTGTGCCGCCCTCGTCAAGGAATGCTACGCTCTCGGTAAAGAGTCCCTCAAGCGCAGGCTCGAAGATAAAGAGGGGGTGAATGTTGCGAAGAATATTCGTTCCGCTCTCGAGCTTAAAGCCTGTCATAACGCTCGCAATTCTCATATTGGTAAAGGTGTTATCGTGTCCCTGAACGAGAACGCCGATAGTGCCTGGAACGCCTGCGCCAACGATGTTGACGGTGTGGATATCTGCATCCGAGGAGCGGTTGTTAGCGCCCCACTTGATGTGAAGACCTATCATAGTATGCTTGATAGATACGTTGTGAACGCTTGTTTCACGTCCGCTATCAATAGAAATACCGTTAGCCTTGCCGTTACCGTCGATAATACCGCCCTCGATACCGTAGTTACTGCCGTTAGCGTTTATATCGTTAAAGGGCTCTGCCGCGCCAAGACGGATAAGCGCCTCGGTGTCATTCCAATCGTCGCTTGCTTTAATGGTTGCAAAGTTTGAAAGAACGAGGTGAACGGCATTTGCGGGATTTGCGGGAGTGCAAATCGGCTTTGCGAGAATATATTCACCGTCGGGAAAATATATCGTTCTGTGCGGATTGTCGAGAATAATTTTTTGAAGCGCATCGGATACGTCGGTACCCGTGTTAGCCTCTATGTAATCGGTTACGACAACGTAACCCAATTTGCTCGCAATATTCATAATAAATACTCCTTTAATAATATTTTTTATTTTGATTTTTTAATGAAAATCGCTTGACGGCAGCTTTGCCAAATTCGCGGCATTTGAGAAAATGCAATATCTTAACTATATTAACCGTTTTAACTGTTTTGATTGTTTTAACTGTCAATAGTTGATATGGTAAGCGTGATTTCCTCAAGCACGTCGAGAACGGCGCGTACCGTGTCGAGTGACGAGAAAAGCGTTATATTATTTTCAATTGCGTTATGACGTATCTCGAAGCCGTCCTTTTGCTGATTGGTTAAATCGGCGTTAACACTGCTTGTGTTGATAACGTAGGTGATGTGACCCTGCTTCATCGCATCGACAATATCGTGATTATCAGGACCTATCTTGCGGTGCTGATGCGTGCGAATGCCGTGCTGACGGAGGAATTTTGCCGTTCCCTCGGTGGCTTCAATGTTAAAGCCGAGGTTGTAGAAGCGACGAATAAGAGAAAGCGCCTCCTCCTTGTCCTCGTCGGCAACCGTGACAAGAACTGTTCCGTAATTTGCAACCACCGTGCCCGATGCCTGAATAGCCTTGTAAAGCGCGCGATTTAATGTGTTGTCATAGCCTATTGCCTCGCCCGTTGATTTCATTTCGGGGGAGAGGTAGGAATCGACTCCGCTTATCTTTCTAAAGGAGAATACGGGAACCTTGCAGTACCAACGCTTCTTCTCGGGCGGATAAAGCTCGCAAAGTCCCATTTCCTTAAGCGTTTTGCCTAAGATTACCTCGGTTGCTATGTCTGCAAGCGAGTATCCCGTTGCCTTTGAGAGGAAGGGAACTGTACGCGACGAGCGGGGGTTTACCTCGATTATATAAACGTCGTCCTTTGAGTCGACTATAAACTGAATATTAAAGAGTCCGACAATGCCAATAGCAAGTCCTAACTGCTTTGAATAATTAAGGATTTTTTGCTTTACCTCGTTTGAAATACTGTAAGGCGGGTAAACGCTTATACTGTCGCCACTGTGAACGCCTGTGCGCTCAACAAGCTCCATAATTCCCGCAACGAAAACGTCTTGTCCGTCGCAGATAGCGTCGACCTCGACCTCCTTACCCTGAATGTAGTGGTCAACCAATACGGGCTTGTCCTCGTCTATTTCAACCGCAGTGCGCAAATAGGTGCGAAGCTGATTTTCGTTTGCAACGAGCTGCATTGCACGTCCGCCAAGAACGAAGCTCGGGCGTACCAAAACGGGATAACCGATTTTCTCGGCAACCTTAACTCCGTCCTCGATTTTGGTAACCGCATGACCCGAGGGCTGAGGAATACCGAGCGAGGTAAGGATTTTTTCAAACGCATCTCTGTTTTCGGCTCTGTCAATTGCCTCGCAATCTGTGCCGATTATTTTAACGCCCTTAGCCGCAAGAGGAGCTGCAAGATTTATTGCGGTCTGTCCGCCAAGCGACGCTATAACTCCGAGAGGCTTTTCAAATTCGATTACGTTCATAACGTCCTCGACGGTGAGAGGCTCAAAGTAGAGCTTGTCGGAGGTGGTGTAATCGGTTGAAACGGTTTCGGGGTTGTTGTTTATAATTATTGCCTCGTATCCGCACTTGCGTATAGTGTTTACCGCGTGGACTGTGGAGTAGTCAAACTCAACGCCCTGACCTATACGGATAGGACCTGCGCCAAGCACTATTATCTTTTTGCGGTCGGTGAGTATTGAATCATTTTTTCCTTGATAGGAGGAATAGAAGTAAGGCGTGTATGCTCCGACGTGAGCCGTGTCAACCATTCTAAAGACGGGGAAAAGCTTTTTCGCGCGGCGCATAGCGTATACGTCGTTCTCGCTTACATCCCAAAGACGCGCGATGTATTTGTCGGAGAAGCCCATTTCCTTTGCGTCCGCTAAAAGATTAGAATTAAGCTTATTGCTCTTAAGCTTTGCTTCCATATCGGTTATCTTCTTGAAGGAGTGCAGGAAGTAGGGAGTTATTTTAGTTATTTCCGCAATTTCACTTACCGTATGACCGTGGCGGAGAAGCTGAGCTATTGCAAATATATTGTCATCGTGGAACTCCGCTATGTATTCGAGTATCTCAGCGTCGGTGTAGCTGTCGAATTTAGGAATATAAATATGGCAGCAGCCTATCTCAAGCGAGCGTACCGATTTTAAGATACATTCCTCGAGATTTGAGCCTATTCCCATACATTCGCCCGTTGCCTTCATCTGTGTTCCAAGCTTGTTGGGTACGGAGGTGAATTTATCAAAGGGGAATCGGGGGAACTTTGCAACCACATAGTCGAGCTGAGGCTCAAAGCTTGCCTTTGTTCCCGCAACCGAAATTTCGTCAAGCGTCATACCGAGCGCTATCTTTGCACTTACTCTTGCAATAGGATATCCCGATGCCTTTGAAGCGAGAGCAGAGCTTCTTGAAACTCTGGGGTTTACCTCGATGAGATAATATTCCGATGAGTTGGGGTTGAGCGCAAACTGTACGTTGCAGCCGCCCTCTATTTTAAGCTCGCGAATAAGCTTTATTGCGCTATCGTTGAGCATCTTAAGGTCGTGATCGTCAAGCGTCATAATAGGCGCTACTACTAAGCTATCGCCTGTGTGAACTCCGACGGGGTCGATGTTTTCCATTCCGCAGATTGTGATTGCGTTGTCGGCACTGTCACGCATAACCTCAAATTCTATTTCCTTAAAGCCTCGAACGCTCTTTTCAACGAGAACCTGATTAACGGGGGATGCGGCAAGCGCTCCAACCGCAAGCTCGTAAAGCTCGTCGGTGTTGTAAGCAAAGCCTCCGCCTGTGCCTCCAAGGGTAAATGCGGGACGGAGAACTACGGGAAGTCCTATTCGCTCTGCTGCCGCCATAACGTCCTCAACGGTATTAGCTATCTCGGAGGGGATAACCGGCTCGCCGATAGATTCGCAAAGCTTTTTGAAAAGCTCTCTGTCCTCGGCGCGCTCGATAGATTCGCTTGAAGTACCGAGAAGCTTAACGTGCGTTTCCTTTAAAACTCCCTTCTTTTCAAGCTCCATAGCGAGATTAAGTCCCGTCTGTCCGCCAATTCCGGGAACGATTGCGTCGGGGCGCTCGTAGCGTATAATTTTGGCAACGTATTCAAGAGTAAGCGGCTCCATATAAACCTTGTCTGCGATTGCCGTATCGGTCATTATGGTTGCGGGATTTGAGTTAACGAGTATTACCTCATATCCCTCCTCCTTAAGTGCAAGACAAGCTTGTGTGCCGGCATAGTCAAACTCAGCCGCCTGCCCTATTACGATAGGACCGGAGCCGATTATCATTACTCTTTTGATATCTGTTCTTTTTGCCATATGTTTTCCTCTTTCTGTCTGTATCAGTTTGTAACTGTTTGTATATGTAAAGTATTTTTAATAATAAAAGCCCGGCTGGCGATAATGTACGGGTACATCAACGAAACCGGGAACAGAGCTTATTTTTAGCAGCAAACAACGTGGTCACCGGTAATGCCTGCGTTAGAAAGCGCTTCTTGATTTTGAATGTGGGAGCTATCTAAAGCAAAAGAAGCTTTGCCAAAGGTAAGAGTAATCATTTTCTTGCCCTCCCGTACGTTTTCTATCTTTAAAATTATATCATAGCAATAAAATGTTGTCAATATATTTTTAAAGATTTATTATAATATAGATAGAAAAAATAGGGTGAATATCGAAAAAATATGCCTAAAATATTTTAAAAAATAGGGTATCTTTGTTTTTTGAATAGCAAGGATTTAATGATAATGTGCGAGTTAGGTTGACAATATCCTAAAATTTGTGTATAATATTACTATAAAAGTGAGAGGGAGATGGCGAAAATGAAGATAGAAACAAGTCAAATAGTGTCTATTTCCGAGGCAAATCAAAACTTTTCAAGGGTTGCGAGAATGACCGAAAAGGAGGGCGAGGTCTTTATTTTTAAGAATAATAAGCCGAAGTATAAGCTTATAGATATCGAAAAGGATACCTCGATTGAAATGACCGACGATGAAAAAATAGATTTTGTGGCGGCGAGGATTTTAAAAATCTATCGACCTGCGTTTGAGGAGCTTGCAAAATGATTAAATTAAGTCAGGAAAAGGTGCTTTTATTGCACGAGGTAATTACCGAGGAGACGGGTGGAAGTCCGAGCATTCGTGATATGGCGTTGCTCGACAGTGCGCTCGAGTCGGCATTTGCTACCTTTGGGGGCGAGGAGCTTTATAAAACGAGGGAGGAAAAGGGCGCAAGGCTCGGATTCTCACTTATATCAAATCATGCCTTTGTCGACGGAAATAAGAGAATCGGAATGTACGTTATGCTCGTTTTTTTAGAGGTGAACGGAGTAAAAATTCGACCCACAAACGCAGAGGTCGCGCGTGTCGGTCTTGCCGTTGCGGCGGGTGAAATGAAATATAATGAGCTGCTCGAGTGGATAATCGAAAACGAGTAATCGGTGAATAAAAATACATAAATAATGAATAAATATTAATTTTATATCAAAAGGCAATACCACAAAAAACGGTATTGCCTTAGTTTTTAGAATAGAAAATAGTAAAAGGTTGAAAAAATCTATTATAGAAAACGGGTTCGATTGAAAATAAAGTGCATCTGTGCGTTTTTGGACAGTCGAGGACGCCTGTCCTTACGATTTTTGAGGCTACGCCGCTTTTGGCATCACGTTTGCTTGACTTGCATTCAGCATATTTTCAATGAATATCCCATATCCCGTTGTTGGGTCATTGATTAAAACGTGTGTCACCGCTCCCACGAGCTTGCCGTTCTGGATTATGGGCGAGCCTGACATTCCTTGAACTATTCCGCCTGTTTTTTCCAAAAGTGCTTTATCGCTAACCTTAACTGTGAAGCATTTTCCATGTGTTTCGCTTAGCTTGATATTTGAGATTTCAATTTCGTACCGTGTCGGCAGGCAACCGTCGAGTGTTGTATAAATATACGCTTTTCCGTTTCTTAATTCATCCTTAAGCGCTATTGAAAGTGGCTTGCTTGGAAGTCCGTTCGGTATCTTTGCAAATGCTCCGAAAACTCCGCAATCGTTGTTGACGAGCAGTGAGCCGACTCTGCCTGAGTTGAAATATCCTCGAAGCTCACCGGGTGCGCCAACCTCGCCTTTTTTTATTCCGTTTATCGTTACGTCTACCACGCTACCCTTACTGATTGGAATAAGCGCTCCGCTATCTCCCTCGCAAATTCCGTGTCCGAGTCCGCCAAATTCAAGCGTTTCGGGGTCGATATAGCTTACCGTTCCTATACCTGCTCCGCTATCCTTAACGTAAATTCCCGTTTTATAAGTCCCCTCGCTATCACTGTAAGCGGGCGTTAAGACGGTTTCCTTTTTATTTCCGTCGCGTGTATAAACTATTTGAAGCGGATTTCCGCCACTTTGCTCGACGATGCTTGTAAGCTCCTCTGCCGAGCTTAGCGGTCTTGAATTTATCGATATTATTCTGTCGCCCGCCTTAAGCCCTGCCGCGCTCGATGGGTTTTGCGTTTTTCCTTGAGTCTTAAAATCGCAAAAGCCTACTATTAAAACGCCCTCGGTTATAAATTTTATTCCGAACGGTATTCCGCCCGGATAAAGCTTTTTGGCTTTTAACTCGGCTTTTGTGAGTGACGCTCCGAGGCTTGAGTTTTGCGCTGTCGGCTCATTCATTACCGCCTTGTAATCAACGTCGCTAAGGCTTTCTCCAAATGCGGTCTGCGATACCGTTAAAGCCTCGCTTGACGTCGTCGGACACAAAGCAAATGAAAACCCCATTACAAGCGATAGCATAAACGTAGCAAAGCGGAAATACCACGCCGACGCCTGCATCGCTTTTTTTCCAAAGCTCTGTTTCTTCATATCTTTCCTCTTTTTTTGTTATATTTTTTAAATTTTTGACACAAAATAAGTGCAAGATTTCTCTCGCACTTTTATTTTTTGCTTTATGACGCTTTTAAATTCAATGTAATAGTTTTCAAAAAAGCCTTTTTTTCGAAAAAAATACGCCCGAGCCTTATATTTCAAAGGTCGAGCGTATTGTGTGTGCAAAAATCCTTAGTAAAAGGCTTTTGCTTAAAAGTTAAATTACTTAACCAAGGAGTAAGCTTCCTCGTCGCAGATAACTGTTACGTCGGGGTGGAGCATAAGGAGGGTAGAGGGGCACAATGTGCTAACCTTACCTGCAAGAGTCTGCTTAATAGCCTCTGCCTTGTTTGCGCCGTTAGCGAGAAGAATTATCTTGCGAGCCTTGAATATCGGACCCATACCCATAGTAAGAGCCTGCTTCGGAACATCGTCTGCAGATGCGAAGAATCTTGCGTTTGCATCGATTGTATCCTCGGTGAGGTCGGTAAGGTGAGTTCCGAAAAGAAGCTCGGAGTCGGGCTCGTTAAAGCCTATGTGACCGTTTCTGCCGATACCGAGAACCTGAACGTCGGTACCGCCCATAGCGTCTATTCTCTCATCGTATGCCTTGCAGAACGCAGCGGGATCAGCGCAGGTTCCGTCGGGAACGAATGTGTTGTCCTTATTAATGTTTACCTTATCGAAAAGGTTGTAGTTCATAAAGTAACGGTAGCTCTGATCGTGCTCGGGAACGATGGGGTAGTACTCGTCGAGGTTTACAGACTTAACTGCGGAGAAGTCGAGCTCTCCCTTGTTGTACATATCAACGAGGCACGCATACATACCAACGGGGGTAGAACCTGTTGCAAGACCGAGTACGCAGTCGGGCTTGTTCTTGATTACCTCTGCCATTATTTTTGCGGCTTCTGCCGACATTTCATCATAATTTTTTGCTACTATAAGCTTCATTGGTTTATTCCTCCAATAGAAAAAATTTCCGATCAAATGATTGATCTACGGGTATATTATACCACATTTTTTCAAAAAATAAAGAGGTTTTTGAAAAAAAATTTACATAAAAAGGATTTTTTTGTTAAAAATAAGACAAAGAAAGCATAGGAGCGATGATTTTGGAAGGATTTAGGAAGAAAAATTCGGAAATTATAATTAGCGGACGTGTCTTGTCGGGTAGAGGCTTGTCGGCATTTGGTAGGGTTAAATTTTTTGATGAGAGCTATACCGAGGGCTCAATTTTGTGCGTGAGAGGCGGCGACGCGCTTGATCGAGATGCGCTTTTGCTTTGTCCGCCGATTGCCGTTGCGCTTTTTTCTGACGGAATTAATGATTTAAATGAAATACTTTCGCTTGGCGTGCCATGCCTTTTGCTTGACGGACTTTCGGAGAGCTGTGAGCAATTTAAGGGCAGGGTGGCTCTTGTTGATGCCGAGAGAGGTGTGATGATGCTTGACCCGTCGATTGATACGCTTGAGCTTTATTCGGCTAAAAGTAAAAAGCAGTTACTTGCGTCGGAAATTACGGTTGGCGAAATAATAAAAGAGGTTAATTCTTCGAAAAATCGCTTTTTGAGGGCGGAGTATTGCGTTGCCGATGCCTCGCTTCTTAACGGCGATGCGCTTGATTTAGCGGTTAGACTTTGGGAGAGAAGCTGTCCTGAGCTTTTGATTTTTGACGCTTCCGCTCCTACCGATGATGAAAAATCCGAGCGTGCATTTTTTGAGCTTGCCGAGAGTATTTACCGAGCCGCTTTATACGGAAGTATTGCGATTTCGGTGTCGAATTTTGACGGTGACCGAGAGCTTTTGAGCGCTATGCGTATCTTGCACAAAGCCTTTTGCGTGCTTGAAGCCGAGGGGCGTGAGTTTAATGCTTATCTGCCGCGCGGTATAACTGTTTCCTCGCCTATTTGGCTTATGAAAAAATCTCCCGTCGAAAATCCCGATTTCTTGATTTTTAATTTAGATGCTCTCCTTACTTCGCTTTTTTCGACCTCTGCGGATAATATAATAAAAAAAGAAAAAGCCCTTAAAAAGGAGCTTCTCACCATTTTTGAGCGTTATTTTTTGAGCTTTGCGCCTCGGTGCGATATATATCTGCGGACGGAGCGCTTTTCTAATACCTCGCTTCTGCGCGACCTCGCTCACTTGTCTAAAGCTAAGGCTGTGTTTTGTAGGCGTTAGTTTGTGGTAGGAATTTTTGATTTTTCACGGGGAAAACTTTCTTGGGAAGAAAGCTTTCCCCCGCACCCCTTTCAAAGAACTCTCGATGTGGAATTTTATTTTTTGCTATAATGATTGCGTTCGACCGACGAGCCAACAGTGTTCGCACTGCACCCACGGAGAAAAGTTTTGGTCAAGTTTTTTCAAAAGCTTGCGGGTT
>JAZRGA010000075.1:0-3171 GCA_045643945.1 Eubacteriales bacterium
ATTCAGGGTCTTGAGGACTTCTACGGCGATATGGACTTTAAGGTAGCAGGTACTCACAAGGGTATTACCTCTATTCAGATGGACCTTAAGGTTGACGGTCTTACTCCCGAAATAATCAAGGCAGCGCTTACACAGACACACATCGGACGTGATTACATCATCGACGAGGTTATTCTTAAGGCAATCGAAGCTCCCAGAGCAGAGGTTTCCAAGTACGCTCCCAAGATGACAAGCTTCAAGATTGACCCCGACAAGATAAGAGAGGTTATCGGTAAGGGCGGCTCTGTAATTCAGAAGATAGTTGCCGAGTCGGGCGCTAAGGTAGACATCAACGACGAGGGCGTTATCTGCATCGCTTCTCCCAACGGAGAAAAGGCTGCAAAGGCTAAGGCTATGATTGACGCTATCGTATTTGAGCCCGAGGTAGGCGCAACCTATGCGGGAACTGTTGTAAAGATTCTTGCAAGCAAGGATAAGCCCAACGAGGATATCGGATGCTTCGTTGAGTACGCTCCCGGCAAGGAGGGAATGGTTCACATTTCCAAGATTGCAAACAAGAGAATAAACAAGGTAACCGACGCAGGCATCGACGTAGGCTCTGCGGTTAAGGTTAAGTTTATGGGACTTGATAAGAAGGGCCGTATGGACTTCTCTATCAAGGATGCCGACTAATTAAAAACAATCATAGGGGCGGTTATTCCGCCCCAAATAAAAACAAATAAGGAGGATTTCAAAATGTCTTTTGTAGATACTATACTTGAGGCAAGCAATCCGCAAGAGCGAAAGAAAAAGCAGATATGCTTTATAGCTATAATAGTAACCGTTATACTTTTGCTTATTGCCTTAATCGCCTTTTCTATATGTATGGTAGTCGATGCTACCGCTAACAATAATTCAGATAAAGAAAAAGACACCGAGGAAGAAACGGTTAATTTAGGTGAAACCACCGCAAAAGAGCTTTCGGATACCGCTATTTATTCCGGAAATCTTCTTACGCTTAACTCTACGGCACGTTATAAAGGTAACGCAGACGTAGTAAATCTTCAAAAGAGAGAGGACCGTCCCAAAACCGATAGCGGCGAAAACGCATATTCGGTGCTTGGCGCAGTTCGCGAAAAATATCACGCAACCGAGGCTACCGCTGCCGCTCTCAATAAAATGCTTACCGCATTCTACGAGGCAAAGAAGGACGATAATCTTCTTATTTCGGGCGCATACGATATTACCGAGGTAGACACTCAGGACGCAATATTCTCGAGTGGCGAGGCAATTGCCCTCAGCTATTTCCACGATTACGCAACCAACGGCATAAACGATCAGCGCTCTATTGCAAGCGTTGATACCTATAAATGGATTTATTCTAATGCTCATAAGTACGGCTTCGTTGCCGTTTCCTCAAGCTCGAATATTTTCAGATACGTTGGCGTAACTCATGCAACTGCGGCTAAAATGAAGGGACTCACGTTTGATAAGTATTTAAATCAGCTTAAGAGCGCAACACCCGAGTCGCCTATGAAGGTCGACGCAAGCGGCTCTTATATCGCTTACTACTGTCCTATCTCCAACGTAACAGTGCCTAAGAATTACAGCTATGAAATAAGCGGAAACAATATCGACGGCGTTATCATTACGGTAAACGTTTCAAAATCCGTAGAAAACACCGAAAACTAATTTAACAGTTATACCCTTATGGGGAGGAAATCATCTTAAAAAATTTCCTCCCCATTTTTTATTTATTTCTTGCCGACTTGGTTATACTAATAAAAAAGGAGAAGGCAAGTAATGAAAAAAGCAGATATAGCGCTTCTCTCTATTTTTACGGCGTTCGTTTTAATAGTGGGAAGCCTTATTTTTATTTTACCGCAAAAGGATTTTTCCGAAAGCGAAAACAGATATCTCTCAAAAATGCCCAAGCCAACTGTTAATTCGCTTTTAAAGGGAGACTATGCAAAGGAAATATCGAGTTTTTATAAGGACCAATTTCCGCTTAGAAAAATTGCGACCGCCACCTACGCAATAAGCGAGCGAGCTATGGGTAAAAAAACGGTCGGGGGCGTTATTTGTGACGGTGAGCAACTTATTGCGATTTCAACGAAAGAAAATGATGAAAATAAAAATCTAACAGTGCCCGCCGTTTTAGTCGATAGTAAATATACACTTTTCACTCAAAATAGTCCAAATCTTGACCTCTACTATAACACCGACCACCACAGAACAACCTACGGAGCTTATCTGCTCTATCTTGAGGCGTGCGAAAAATTAAAAATCAAGCCTTATCCCGAAAGCTACTTCAAAAAGCAGACTGTATGTACCGATTTTTACGGCACTGCGTTTTTTAAATCCCGTATGCCTAAATTCATCTGCAAGCCCGACACGATTGAGCTATGGCGATATAATGGCGATGAAAGCATACTGCTAACCGCCCCTGATACAAATAAGACCTCTTGCGGATTTTATGATTTTTCAAAGCTCGACACTGCCGATAAATACGCAATTTTTCTCGGTGGAAACTATTCAGTTTTATCGGTGACGTCAAGTCCAAGCAAGCCGACTTTGTTGCTTTACAAGGATAGCTTTGCAAATGCCGTTGTTCCCTTTCTTGCGCTTCATTTCAATATCGACCTTGTAGACCCTCGCTACGCCACTCGGTCGCAGATTGACTCAATATCGTCGAAGGAATATAGCGCTCGCCTCTTTATCGGTTGCTTGGATAGCTTTGGTTAGGGGTTTGTTTTGTGATTTTTTACGGGGAAAGCTTTCCTGCGTGGGTATAGTGCGAACATAGTGCGTTCATTCGTCGAACGCACTATGTTATTTAAATCTCACCCGATTGAAAGTTTTTGGTGCTACCTTTTTTCAAAAAGGTAGCAAAAAATTCTTAACACAAACTAACTCCCTACTCCGCTTTTTCTTTGACACACAAGGCGCAAAGAAAAAGGCTCGCAAAAAGAAACGCCGTTTTATGGGCTCTGCCCAAACCCGCAAGCTTTTGAAAAAGCTTGACCAAAACTTTCCCGCGTGGGTGCAGTGCTAACATTGGCGGCTCGACGGACGAGCGCAGAATGTTATTTAAACCATTCCCCGATTGAAAGTTTTTGGCGCTACCTTTTTTCAAAAAGGTAGCAAAAATTCCTAACACAATCTAACTTCCTTATCCGCTTTTTCTTTGAC
>JAZRGA010000076.1:0-4787 GCA_045643945.1 Eubacteriales bacterium
AACCCGCAAGCTTTTGAAAAAACTTGACCAAAACTTTTCTCCGTGGGTGCAGTGCGAACACTGTTGGCTCGTCGGTCGAACGCAATCATTATAGCAAAAAATAAAATTCCACATCGAGAGTTCTTTGAAAGGGGTGCGGGGAAAAGCTTTCTTCCCAAGAAAGTTTTCCCCGCGAAAATAAAACATAATTATCTATTCCTTAGTAATAGCCCCTAATGCTTCATCGTCGAAGTATTCGAGGGGGTCGACGGCAAGGTCGGAAACCGTCATTTCAAAATGAAGATGAGGCTCGTCTGCAACCTCAACCATAGCGCTGTTTCCCACCGTTGCAATTAGCTGACCTGAACGGACTGATGTGCCCTCGGCTATTCCCTCGGGGAGGTTTGCGGCAAGGTTTTTATATACGGTAACACAATTTCCCGAATGCTTAACGGCAACGCAATAGCCCATAAGGGTATCTACCCATATTTTTGAAACTGTGCCGTCAGCCGCGGCGTAAACGGGAGCGTTCTCTGCGGTTTGAATATCTATTCCGAGGTGGACTCTGTAATCCTGCATAGTGGGTGAAAACACCTGAAGCTCGGGGTCGTGCTTATTCGTAAGAGTTCCGCTTACGGGCAGAGTAAACGAGGGAAGACCTGTACTTACGTTGGTAGAGCCGCCCGAGGGCTTTTGCGTAGGCTTTTCGGTTTCGGTCGCCTTTTCACTTTCGGTAGGCTTTTCTGTTTCGTCAAGCTTTACCGTTGATTTTTCGGTTTCCTTTTGCTCGGGAATTTCACTGTCCCTTGAACGGTTTGCGATTACCGCGCAAACGGTAATTATAATAAGCGCAAGGCATATCGCTACTGCGGTGAGTATATAGGATTTGCGAATTTTTTCGTCTTGTACTTTTTCGTCAAAGCCTTGCTTATTATTAAAAGATGATGGCATTTTTCTGACTCCTTTTTGTTATTCTTTTAGTTCTTTTCTTAATTATTTATCAATAGACTCTGCGTACTTATATTTTTTGCCGTATTTTTTGCTTTTATACAGAATTTTTAAAAAACGGCTTTTCGGGCGAAAAAATTAAAAAATCTATTGACATATTCATATATTTGTGGTAATATAGTATTCAATACTACATTTGATTTAAGTGCTTGGAGGTGCAGGATGCCAAGCTTAAAAAAGAAACGCAATGAGCCTGAGGTTATTTATTATAACGATTTGCTCAATGATGAATTTTCGACAGCGCAGATAGAAGCAAAGAAGATAGACGGCTCGTGGAAATATCTACGAAACCGTGCTCTCTCTTTTTTTTGGTATAGAATAGTAGCGACTCCGCTTGCTTTTCTTTACACTAAAATAAAATATCGGCATAAGATAGTCGGCAGGGAAAAGCTTAAGGGCTTTGAAAAGCAGGGATATTTCGTTTACGGAAATCATACGCAGATTTTAGGCGACCCGCTTATACCGTCCTTTGTTTGCTTTCCTAAAAAGGCGTATATAATCGTGCATGCAAACAACGTATCTATGCCTTATCTCGGCAGAGTAACGCCTTATATGGGTGGCTTGCCTCTACCCGACGATATGGCGGCAACGAGAAATTTTACGGCGGCTATTGAAAAAAGAATAGACGAGGGAGCTGCGGTATTTATCTATCCCGAGGCTCATATCTGGCCTTATTACACGAATATAAGACCCTTTGGCGATGCTTCATTCAGCTATCCGATAAAGCAGAATACACCTGTTTTTTGCTTTACGAATACCTATCAAAAAAAGGGAAAAAGCGAGCATCCGCAGATAGTTACCTATATCGACGGACCATTTTATCCCGATAAGAGTCTGCCGCTTCGTAAGCAAAGAAAATTCTTGCGTGCAGAGGTTTATATGGCGATGTGCGAAAGAGCAAAAAAGTCAAACGTAGAGTGGATAAAGTATATTCCCGCACAGGAAAAGGAAAATAATTAAGAATTAATAATTATTAAGACTATTAAGGAAAATAACGGTATATGATAAATATAATGTTTTGCGGTAATGACAAGGTTTTTGACGGAGCTTTGACCTGCGCGCTTTCGATAATGAAGCGCAGTAAGCTTTCCGAGCCGCTTAAATTTTATTTGCTTACTATGGACGTCAGTCACATAAAGCCCGAATATCTGCCGATATCCGAGGAGCAGACGGCTTTTTTTGAGGACGTGGTTAAAAGGTACAATCCCGAAAATTCGGTTGAAAAAATAGACGTAACCAAGCTTTACGAGGAGGAATTTGCAGGCTCGCCCAATGAGAGCGCTTATTGCTCGCCTTATACGCTTATTCGATTGCTTGCCGATAGAGTAGACGGTATTCCCGATAAAATTCTTTATCTTGATATCGACGTAATGTTTAATCGCGACGTGCAGCTTTTATATAATATCGACGTGAGTGACGTAGAATATGCGGCGGCGCGAGATCATTACGGAAAGTATTTGATAAATCCGAATTATGTAAATGCGGGCGTTATGCTGTGGAATATGAAAAAAATGCGTGAAACGGGACTTTTGGTTAAGGCGCGTGAGCTTATAAGACAAAAAAAGCTTACCTTTGCCGACCAAAGCGCAATAATTCGCTCGACCACAAAGAAAAAAATGCTTGCGCAAAGGTTCAACGATCAAAAATTTTTGCATAAGCATACTGTAGTACGTCATTTTTCCAAGCGTCTTTTCTGGTTGCCTTATCCGCATACCGCAAATATAAAGCAGTGGCACGTTGAAAAGGTACATAAGATATTTAAATATACGCAGTTCGATGATATTCTTGATGAATATACTGCTTTAATTCAGGAATTTAGGAGTAAATATTGATGTTAGATACGAGTAAAATTCATATTTTTTATGCGTGCGACGATAATTTCGTAAAGTTTACTATGGTATCCTTTGAGTCTATGAAGCAAAACGCTTCAAGAGATAAAAAATACCACGTCCACGTTTTGCATACAAATATAACGCCCGAAACGCAAAGCAGAATGCTTAAAATGGCGGACGAGTGCTTTGAGATAACCTTTGATAACGTAAGCAGCTATCTTACCGAGCTTTGCGAAAGATTGCCGCTTAGAGATTATTATTCAAATACAACTTATTACCGTATGTTTATTGCCGATATGTATCCCGAGCTTGATAAGGCGATATATATTGACAGTGATACCGTTGTAACGGGGGACATTTCAAGGCTTTACGATTATGACATAACCGAATACGATATAGGCGCGTGCCACGAGCAGGCTATGGTGCAAGCCGACGTTTACGGTACTTACGTTGAAAAATGCCTCGGAATAGATAGAAACGCTTATTTTAATGCAGGTATTCTGCTTTTGAACTGTAAGAAGTTCAGAGAGAAGAACGTGCTTGATGATTTTGTACGGTTGCTCGGAATTTACGATTTCCGTGTAACGCAGGACGAGGATTATCTTAATATAATTTGCCGTGACCACGTTTTGTGGCTGCCGCAGACGTGGAATACCGAAATGTTTGGAGAGCTGCTTTATCCTATCGAGGAGGCAAATATAATTCATTATATTATGGTGTCAAAGCCTTGGCATTATACCGATTGCAGATGCGGAGATATATTCTGGAAATATGCAGAGCAGACCGAGGTTTATGACGAAATAAAGGCAATACTTGATAATTATACAGATGCGGAGAGGGAAAGAGATGCCCGCTCGGCAGAAAAGCTTGCAGAGCTTGCAAAAAATGAAACTGTCAGAGAGGATAATTATATGGCGAGAATTTCCGAGGAAAGAGCGTCGGATAGAGTCAGAATAGTAGAAAAGATAGCGCAATTTGAGCGCGAGGGACGCTTTGACGAGGACGTTGAGGATGATCCTCCCGGACGAGAGATAATGCCGGGCGAGGTCGATTACCTCGGTAAAAAGCTGAGAAGCAGAATACAGTCGAAATTCGCTTATTCATTGGCAAGAAGATATTTGAACAGTATCATCGAGGATAAAAAGCTTATAATTAAGGATATCATCGGTATTGAAAACTTTGCAAATTTAAATAGCGGAGCGATAATCACCTGTAACCATTTCAACGCATTTGATAGCTTTGCAATTCAGGTGGCTTATGAAAGCTCGGGACATAAAAAGAGAAAGTTTTATAGAATTATAAGAGAGGGAAATTATACGTCGTTCCCCGGATTTTTCGGTTATTTGATGCGCCATTGTAATACGCTTCCGCTTTCTTCAAATCCGAGCGCAATGAAGGAGTTTACAAGAGCAACAGATACGTTGCTTAAGGAGGGACATTTCGTGCTTGTTTATCCCGAACAGAGTATGTGGTGGAATTATAGAAAGCCGAAGCCCGTAAAGCCGGGAGGATTTTACCTTGCGGCAAAGAATAAGCTGCCCGTGCTTCCTTGCTTTATTACGATGAAGGATACAAAGCTTATAGGCGAGGACGGATTTCCGATTCAGGAATATACGATTCACGTTTCAGAGCCGATATATCCTAAGGAGGGCGTAAGAACGGGAGTTAATGCTGAAATGATGGCGAACGAGAACTCGAGAGTGTGGAAGGAAATTTACGAAAGAGAATACGGAATTCCGCTTCGATATGACGAGAACGAGAACGACGAGGCAAACGCTTAAAGACGTTTAAAGATATGTAAATAAAAAGGGGCTGCGCCATTTAGCGCAGAACAAAAACACACGAAATAAAATTAAATAAAAATCAGCTTAAACAGTGAAAACAAGCATGGTTTAAGCTGTTTTTTGTAGGAATTTTCGAGAAAAATCTCTCAAATTCCATTTTTATGTGTGTTTTTTAGCCGCGCTT
>JAZRGA010000077.1:0-20849 GCA_045643945.1 Eubacteriales bacterium
AGAACAAAAACACACGAAATAAAATTAAATAAAAATCAGCTTTAACAGTGAAAACAAGCATTGTTTAAGCTGTTTTTGTAGGAATTTTCGAGAAAAATCTCTCAAATTCCATTTTTATGTGTGTTTTTTAGCCGCGCTTTGACCCTCTGGCGTACCTTTGTACGCCGACGAGAACCAAATCACGACTTCTGCATCTGAATGACGCAGCCCCTAATTAAAAATTATATTTTCGCGCTTTTAAATCAAAGCAATGATGCTCTTAGCTCCTCATTTGAAAGCGGGGAGAGGTATGCGGGCGGAATATCGAGTACGGTTTTTGCTCCCGCTGCTCCCTCTATTGAAAGTCGATAAATAGCTCTTGCATAAGCTACTATAACCGACGATGTAAATTCGGGGTTTGAATCGAGCTTTAAAGAAAATTCGATAATATTATTACTCTGCTCCTCAAATCCTGTTTTTCCGCTTCTTATAACAAATCCGCCGTGAGGAATACCGTTATGGTCGCGGCGAAGCTCCTCAAGCGTTATAAAGTTAACTGTCGTATCATAATCTGCAAAATAGTTAGGCATTGTCTTTATCTCATTTTCTATTCGAGCCTTATCCGCCCCCTCTGCCGCAACGACGAAGCACTCGCGAGTATGCTTTTGACGTGTTGTAAGCTCAGGTGCGCTACCCGAACGGACTGCCGAAAGCGCCTCATCAACGGGAACTGTATATTGGCGCGCGTCAACTACTCCCTCAATGCGGCGAATGGCGTCGGAATGTCCCTGACTTACGCCCTTGCCCCAAAATGTATAATCCTTACCCTTAGGGAGAACTGCACCCGTATAAGCTCTCATAAGCGAGAAAAGTCCCGGGTCCCAGCCGACCGATATCATAGCGACCTTACCGCTTTCCTTTGCCGCCGCATCGACGTTTGCAAAGTGCTGAGGGATTTTTGCGTGTGTATCAAAGCTATCAACGCAGTTAAAAAGCGATGCGATAGCGGGTGTTTGTGTGGGAAGATCTGTTGCCGAGCCTCCGCAAAGCACCATAACGTCAATTTTTCCGATCATAGACGGAGCATCGTCGACGTGAAGCACGGGAACGCCTTCGGTCTGAATTTTAAGCGATGCGGGGTCCCTTCTTGTAAAGACTGCCGCAAGCGTCATATCGGGATTTTGCTTTATTGCCGACTCAACACCTCGTCCGAGGTTACCGTAGCCGTAAATACCTATTCTTATCATAGCTTTTAGTCCTTTTTTTATAATATAATAAAAATATTATATATCAATTTTTTTTAAATGTCAATAAATTAAGGGCTATTTTTCGTTATATACTTGACAAAGTATGAAAAAAGGGTTAAAATGATAATTGGAGCGGTGTTTTTTTACTGCTTCGCGCAATATTTTTACGGAGGAAAAGAAATGTATATAGTAGATTCACACTGTGACAGTATTCAAAAGGTTGACGGCAGACAGCTTCCGCTTGTTAACCCCTACAATATGAGTCAAAAATATAACCAGCTTCAGATGGTTGCTATGTTTTGTAGCTGGCCTCACGAAACTCCCGCAGAGTGCTACAAGAGAACAAGCCGTTATATGGGACTTTTCTCGATAGCTATGGACAACGAGAGCGACAAGATAGTTAAGGTAAAAAGCTATGCCGACATTGAAAAGGCATTTGCGGCAGGCAAGCACGCAGCGCTTCTTTCTATCGAGGGCGGTACTGGAATTATGGGTGACCCCAAGATATTCACCGAATATTACAACTTCGGCGTTCGCGTATTCGGTCTTGCATGGCTTCACAACGACCTTGCAAAGAGCAACAGACTCGAGGAGGGCGAGGAGGATACGGGTCTTTCCGATAAGGGACGTGAGATAGTTACCCTCGGCAACGAGCTTGGTATGATATTCGACGTATCGCACCTTTCGGATAAGGCGTTTTGGGACGTTATCGAGCTTGCTAAGAAGCCTGTTATCGCTACGCACTCAAACTTCCGTGACATCTGTCCTCATTCAAGAAACTTGACCAAGGATATGGCTAAGGCTCTTATCGACAAGGGTGGTGTTATAGGACTTAACTTCTACCCCAAGTTTATAAGCGAAAATCCCGAGGAGCATACCATTGCGGGACTCTTTAAGCATCTTGATTACTGTCTTGAAAACTTTGGAGAGAACGGCATCGGCTTTGGCGGAGATATCGACGGAACAAGCGGTCACTACCCCCGCGATTTCGACCTTTCGCGCTCTATTCACGATCAGCTCGTTGAATTCTTGCAGAAGCATTACAGCGAGAGCATCGTAGAAAAGGTTGCGGGCGGAAATTATCTCAATTTCTTAAAGAACAATCTTTGATTTAATGATTTTAAAATAAATACAGAAAAGGAAAATAACGAAAATGTATATAGTAGATTCACACTGTGACAGTATTCAGCAGGTAGCGGCAAGAAATCATCCGTTAGTAAACCCCTACAACGTAAGCCAGAAGTACAATCAGCTTCAGATGTACGCTATGTTCTGCGGTTGGCCCGGAGAGGATGCAAGAGCATCCTACAAGAGAGCGACTCGCTATATGGGTCTTTTCTCGGTTGCAATCGACAACGAGAGCGACAAGATAGTTAAGGTAAAGACCTATGCAGACATTGAAAAGGCATTCGCAGAGGGCAAGCACGCAGCGCTCCTTACTATTGAGGGCGGTACGGGTATTATGGGCGACCCCGAAATATTCCGTGAATTTTATAACTTCGGTGTAAGAGTATTCGGTATGGCTTGGTGTCATAACGATTTAGCACTCTGCAATAAAATTCTCGACGAGGGCGGAGAGGACACCGGACTTACCGAAAAGGGCAAGGAAATCGTTAAGCTTGGCAACGAGCTTGGTATGATATTTGACGTTTCCCACATTTCCGACAAGGGATTCTGGGACCTTATCGAGCTTGCAAAGAAGCCTGTTATCGCTACTCACTCTAACTTCAGAGCGGTTTGCAATCACTCCCGTAACCTCACCGACGATATGGCTAAGGCTCTTATCGACAAGGGCGGTGTAATAGGTCTTAACCTTTACAGAGCAATCATCAATGAGGACAAGGAAAAGAGAGATATTCCCGATTTCTTTAAGCATCTTGATTACTGCCTTGAAAAGTTTGGCGACAACAACATCGCATTCGGCTGTGATATTGACGGTGTAAGCGGAGATTATCTCCCCTCTCTCGATATCAATCGCTCAATTCACGATCAGTTTATCGAGTTTATGCAGAAGCATTATAGCGAGAGCGTAATCGAGAAGGTTGCATATAAGAACTATATGGACTTCTTAAAGAAGAACCTCGACTGATTTTATTAATTTTACTGTTTCTTATTATTTCTTAAATGAAAAATACACAAAAAAAATTCAAGATAGGCATATTCGGCGCTTGGCGCGGAGAATCCTTTATTCCGATATTCGAAAGCTTTGAAGAATTTGAAATAACGGCAATCTGCGACAAAAGCGCGGAAAGAATGCAAAAGGCGCTCGACGTGCTTTCGCATCCCGTAATCTGCTGCGATGACTTTGATACACTTCTCGATTCGGGCATTGATGCGGTTATGCTTTGCAATTATTTTCACGAGCATGCCGAATATGCAATCAAAGCCTTAAAAAAGGGAATACACGTTTTTTCCGAAACGATGGCAGCACCAACTCCTGCGCTTTGCGTAGCGCTTTGTCGCGCGGTGGAGGAAAGCGGTTGCGTTTATATGCTTGCCGAAAATTATCCCTTTTCACGTCCTTGCACAGAGATAACGAGGGTTTGCAAAAAGGGTAATTTAGGTGAGATAGTCTTTGCCGAGGGCGAATACGTTCATCCTATGAGTCCAACCGAGGAGGCAAGATACGGCTCTCCCGAGGTACACGGAAAATACCATTGGCGCAGATTTTTGCCGTCGACGTATTATTGCTCGCATTCCTTAGCTCCGCTTATGTGCGCAACGGGACTTATGCCCAAGCGAGTTATAGGTAAATGCGCTCCCACAACCGAGGAGGAAATGCGCAACAATAACCGTTTGAGAGGTGACGCTATCGGAGTTATGCTCGTTGAAATGGATAACGGAGCAATATTCCGTATAAGCGGTAGCGCTTATATCGCAACACACGGAAATTGGTACCGTATAAGCGGTGTCAAGGGCTCGGCGGAAAGCGTAAGAGGCGAGAGCCGCAAGGTTAGAGTGCATTATAATAAGTGGTGCATTCCCGAGGGCGAGGAGCAGGATAGCACTTACACTGCAGAATTTAAGACCGACCGCGCAAAGGCGGCAAAATTCGGTCACGGTGGCGGAGATTATTACGTTGTTAAACATTTTCTTCGCTCATTGAAGTCGGGAAAGGCATATAAGCCGCTCGACGTTTATCATGCGGTCGCTATGGCAGCGGTCGCAATATTCGGTTGGCGTAGCGCAATTAACGGCTCAAAGCAGATAAAAATACCTAATTTCAAGCTCGAGCGTGTTCGCAAAAAGTGGGAAAACGATAATCTTACCCCCTTTCCCGATGAAAACGGTAATGCTTCGTTGCCGTATACCGTTTATAATTCTAAGTTATCAAACGATATTTTGAATGGAATTGAGTGAGAATTATTCGGTACATATAAAAGCTATAAGGCAAATAAAAAAGCTAAACCCAACGCTTTTAGTAAAGTGAACGGTTTAGCTTATTTTTGTTTTGCTTTTTGAAAAAATAAATTATTTAAATCAATATAAAACAACCTCATAAAGAGTGGCGACAGGCTGAGTCGAGCAAGCGGCTATATAGAGCTTTCCGTCGACGATGCTTATGTTTTCTGCCTCGAAGTCATCGGGGATTTCAATTGTGGCAAATGCTATTATATTTCCATACCAATCGTAAACCGAAATATAGGCGTTATAAACACCGTCGATGCTATCGATAACGAGCGAATATATAAAGGTATCGTCACAACAGCTGCCTTGAGCAGACATGCCGCTTGAATCAACTCCTAACGAGGAAAGCGCACCCTTAAAATATTGCTTTGTATAGGTTAAGGAATCATCGTAAAAATAGTAGCTTCCGAGAACGTATGTATGCCGCTCGGGTGAATAGGAAAATTTAGACGTGGTATGCGTAAAGGTCATGCTCTCAATAAATTCAAGAGTATCTGCGTTATATATCCAAACTGTTTTCCCACTGCCAACGATAAGTCTGTTATTGTACGGGTCATAGGTTGCATCGTTTGCATGCTCCATATTGCGAGGCTCGGAATAGGTTATCTCTCCGGTTTTGATATTTTTCTTTCCTATAACCGCAAGCTCCTCTTTTTTGGTAATAAATACTTGAAAATAATAATCTCCGGTATAGCACCCACCTTGACGGCGATAAATTCTCGGTTCTGCATTCGTTACACCGTATTTTTGATTGTCAAGCGTATGCAGAGCAACCCCGACTCCGGTAGGCTTTGTCGTAAGAGAAAGCTTATAATGAAGTGAGTCCTCGTCGCCCGAGCGCTTAATTTCTATACTGTCGGTAAGCAAGGTTATCTCTTTTGCCTCGGCATCAATCCTTGCATAAGGCTCTTTTAAGTAATTATCTATAAAATACCTCGTTGCCTCATAAAGAAAGACATCGTTTTTTGCAACAATAACAAGCTTATCGGAATAAAGCTTTATTGCATATTCGTTTTCGGCAAGAGTAGCCTTTAGCTCTGCACTCTCCGCTCTGTCGGTGTCCCCGATAAGAATTTCAAACGCAGCCTCGCTTTCCTCTAAAAGTGCAGCTCCCGTCATATTCTGAGCGCTTAGCTGAAGTCTGTCACGAGCGTACAGAGTATAGCGATTTGCGCTTGTAGGCAACACTATTTCAGCGTTTGCCTTGCCGTCAAAAATCAATGAAATTTCAACCTTTTTAGGCGTAAAATCACTCTTATAGCTATCACCGCATTCGCATTTATGCTCGGTATATCCCTCCGCCTCAAGCGTTGCCTCAACCACGGTAGAGATGTATTGGTGGACGTGTGGCGGTTCTTGAAAATCGGGATTTTCAGTAGGATTTTCAGTAGGATTTTCAATAGGCTTTTCGGTAGGCTTTTCGGTGGATTCGGTTATTTTTTCCAATTCAGTGATATCGGTGAATTTTGATGTACCGTCGGTGGAAAAATCACTGTTTTCATCGGTTATGTCAAGCTCCTCGCTTTCCTTATTTTTCACAAAATCACCGCAAGAAATGCAGGAAAATGCCATTAAAATAATAAGAAAAACGGACAATATCTTTATCATAGCTCCTCCATAAAATCTAATAGATTTATTAAATAGATTATACCATATATTTCGCGATATTTCAACATTTTTTCACTATATAATTCCAACACTATTTATGTTGCATTATTTCGGAAATTTCCAAAAAATTGGCAATATTCAAAAAAAATTCACACATACAACATTAAATATGATATAATGGTATTGTAGCGACATTTTTCTACAATAAAATTGTATTTTATAAATTTAGATTTTTAAAAAGAAATTATAATATTCACTGTACCGAAAGGAATGCTTGAAAGGCATATGTTGCGGCTGAAATATGCCAATCTAAGCATAGCGACGTATTAAATATCTGCGCTCACGCATTTTATGGAAAATGTCCCCTTTTGCGTACATTTCCTCTGTTATAATAACATTATAATTACGACGTCACGGTTTTATCAGATTTTATAAGTTAAGTCACCCCACCGCAGAAGAAGAAAATAACGGAGAAAAAATATGTCAAATATAAAGCCAAAGGATGTTTACGCCAAGATACGCTCGGAGATTGCCGCATTAAAAAACAAGCTTCGTTCAGGCTCATCCGATACGCCCTCGAAAAGAGAGCAAGAAAACGAAAACGCCCGCATTCAACAAGCTAAGCTGTCCGAGGAAGAAGCAAGGCGCAGAGAAAGCGAGCTTTTGCTAAGACAGCGAATGGAGCAAAGGGCTGCCGCAAACAGGTCTATTTTACAGAATGCCGACGCAAGGCTCGAAGAAAAAAGGCGTCAGGCAGAGGCGGCTAAGGAAGCGGCAAGACGTGCCGAGGAGGCAAGGAAAAGGGCTGAGGAGGAGGCTAAGAGAAAAGCCGAGGAGGAAGCTCGCAGAAAGGCCGAGGAAGCGAAAAGAAAAGCAGAAGAAGCAAGGAAAAAAGCAGAAGAAGCAAGAAAAAAAGCAGAAGAAGCAAGGAAAAGGGCAGAAGAAGAAAGAAAAAGAGCCGAGGAGGAGGCAGCGCACAGAGCGACGCTTGAGGCAAAAAGAATACGCGACGAGGCGGCTCGCATAGCAAATATTGCGAAGCAAAAAAAGCAAGCCGAGTATCAGGAGCGCCAAAAGCAGAACGTCGAGGAGGATACGAGAATGGACGTCGACCTCGACTGGAGCAACTCCTTTTGCGACGACCCCATAACGCAGGGCGTATATGCGGAGAGCATTTCCGATGCCCTTATCCTCTCACTTTCCGAGCTTGCAAGAGTCGATATAGAGTATATTTCGCAGATAACGGGCGAGGATATAAAAACCGTTATCACAACTCTTAAGGGCTCTATTTATCAAAATCCCGAAACCTGGAACGAGGTTTTTTATCAAGGCTGGGAAACCGCAGAGGAATATCTTTCGGGAAATCTTATACAAAAGCTTAAGGCGGCGGAGAAGGCAAATTCTAAGTACAGAGGCTATTTCAGCGACAATATAGAGGCTCTCAGACGCCTTCTTCCCCCAACCGTATCATCAAAGGATATCTATATAACTCTCGGCTCTCCGTGGATACCGACCGACGTAATAGATGCCTTTGTAGACCATATTTTAAACTTAGGAAAAAACAACTACTCTGGCACGCTTCACGATGAGGTTACGGGTAGCTGGGAGATTACCAAAAAAGGCTATTGTCATGCGATATCCAACGTTTTGGCGACAACGGCGTACGGCACGCAGAGGCTTAAGGCGTTGAATATTCTTGAGGATACTCTCAATATGAAAACCGTTGCCGTTTATGACGAATACCAAACGTCAAGCACCACCTCAAAGCGAGTTTTAAATCAGCCCGAAACGCTTCACGCAATCGAAAAGCAACAGAAAATGATTGCCGAATTTAAGCGTTGGGTATGGAGCGACAGAAAGCGAAAGGAGCTTCTTGAGGATATTTTCGATAGAAAATTCGGTTGCATAAGACGAAGAGTATTCGACGGCTCGTTCCTCAAATTTCCTACGATGTCAAGCGATATCGAGCTTTTTCCGTACCAAAAAAATGCCGTAGCGCGCATCATATTTTCTCCCAACACCTTGCTTGCACACGACGTTGGTAGCGGTAAGACCTATATTATGATTGCCGCAGGTATGGAGCTTCGCAGAATGAAGCTCTCAAAGAAAAATCTTTACGTTGTTCCGAATAACATTATATGTCAGTGGAGAGATATCTTTAAGACTATGTATCCCGACGCTAACGTCCTTTGTGTTGAGCCGAAGGATTTTACAAAGGAAAAAAAGGAGAAAACTCTCCAAAAGATACGCGACAACGATTATGACGGCATACTTATGGCGTATAGCTGCTTTGACCGTATTTCTCTTTCACTCGACTACTACATAGAGGAGCTTGAGGCGGCTCGCGCGGTAATTGAGGAAATAGAAAGAAAATCAAAAAAGGACACCGCAAGCCTGAGAAGAAAAAAGAAGGATATACAAAAGAAGCTCGAAAAGCTTAGCGAGGTAGTACGCACGGCAGATAAGGAAACCTTCTTTGATGAGCTTGGAATTACCCGTCTTTTCGTTGACGAGGCACATAACTATAAAAATGTTCCAATAACCACACGAACCGAAAAGGTGCTTGGAATAAGCTCGGGCGGCTCGAAAAAATGCCTTGATATGATGGATAAGGTGCATCTGGTGCAAAAGCAGAATAACGGCAAGGGAGTTGTGCTTGCTACGGGTACTCCTATAACCAATTCAATAACCGATGCCTTTATAATACAAAAATATCTCCAAAGCGGAGAGCTTGCGTTGCTCGATTTGCAGAATTTTGACGCTTGGATAGGTATGTTTGCCGAAAAGGTGACGGAGTTTGAAATTGACGTAGACACAAGCAGCTACCGACTTGCAACTCGATTTGCAAAATTCCACAATCTTCCCGAGCTTACGTCTATGCTTTCCACGATTGCCGACTTTCATCAGGTCGACCGTAGCGCGGGCATTCCCGACTTTTTAGGCTATAATGACACTCTTATAGCTAAAACACCGGAATTTAACGGATATCTTAAAAAAATATCCGAAAGAGCCGATGCGGTACGAAGCGGAAACGTAGAGCGCAAGGTCGATAATATGCTTAAAATAACCACCGACGGAAGAAAGGCGGCTCTTGACGTAAGACTTGTAGTACCGAAAGCACCCTTTTCATATCAGTCTAAGGTTGAAAAATGCGCAGAGAAGGTGTATGAAATTTATCGAGCGACTACTCCGCAGAAAAGCGTTCAGCTCGTATTTTGCGACTCCTCTACGCCAAAGAGTGGCCTTAATATGTACGACGAGCTTAAGCGACTTTTGATGCAGAGAGGCATCCCCGAGCAGGAGATAGTATTTATTCACGATGCTACCACCGAAAAGCAGAGAGAGGCGCTATTTAAGAGGACACGCTCAGGTGAGATTCGCGTGCTTATCGGCTCTACATTTAAGCTCGGACTCGGTGTAAACGTGCAGGATAAGCTTATCGCCCTGCATCATCTCGACGTGCCGTGGCGTCCTGCCGATATGACTCAGCGAGAGGGACGTATTCTCCGTCAAGGCAACCAAAATAAGCAGGTATATATCTTCCGATATATCACCGAGGGAAGCTTTGACGCATATTCCTGGCAGCTTCTTGAAACCAAGCAGAGATTTATAAGCGGACTTCTTGCGGGATATATTACAGAGCGCAGTGGCTCGGATATCGAGGATACCGTTCTCAATTATGCCGAAATAAAGGCTCTTGCTATCGGAAATCCCCTTGTTAAGAGGCGTGTTGAGGTTGCAAACGAGCTTTCACGTCTTTACGCTCTGCAAGCAAAATCTGTCGAGGCGTATATCCGCTTAGAAAAGGATAAAAACGAGCTTCCCACTCAAATAGAGCATCAAAAGGATATCATTAAGAAATGCAAGGCGGATATTGAGCTTTACAAGGAGTCACGTCGCGAGCATAGCAAGAATGAAAGAAAAGAGCTTCGTGAGAAGATATATACCGCTCTTAAAAATAATGTCCTTATGACGAGCGAGAGAACACTTTTTAGCTATCAAGGCTTTTCGATAGTTCTCCCGATAAATATGACGATGGAAAAGCCATTTGTGTGGCTTGTTGCAAACGGAAGATACTACGTTGAATTTGCAGACAACGAATCGGGAGTCCTCGTTCGTATAGATAACTTCCTTGATAAGCTCGAGGAGCAGCATCTTCAAAAGCTCACCGATAAGCTCAAGAGCCTGCGCAAGCGTCAGAGCGCAATTGATAACGAGCTTGCCGCAAAGGAAGACTACAACGAAAAAATACAAGAATACAAGAAAACCCTTAACGATATAGACAAAGAATTAGGAGTAATAAAGGAATGAGTGAAATAAAGATTTCAAGTATCCCCTCGATGAACGTCGGCAAGGTGGTAAATGAGCTTTCCGAGGTCTATTGCTCGGTTATAAATCAGGGATTGCCTATTGCAACAGTTCCCTCTGTAATGCTTTGGGGTGCGCCCGGTGTGGGTAAATCTCAAGCGGTAAGACAGATAGCGAGGCATATAGAAGGAAGCACGAAAAAAAAGGTAAACGTAACCGACGTTCGTCTTCTTTTGTTCAATCCCATCGACCTCAGAGGAATACCTACGGCAAACGAGGATAAAACCCTTGCCGTATGGTTAAAGCCTCAAATATTCCAGATGGACGCATCTAAAAGCGTAATAAATATTCTCTTTCTCGACGAGATATCCGCCGCTCCGCAATCCGTGCAAGCGGCGGCGTACCAGATAACGCTCGACCGTGTTGTAGGCGAGCATAAGCTTCCCGACAACTGCATAGTTATTGCGGCGGGAAACCGAGTAACCGATAAATCCGTTGCCTTTAAAATGCCTAAGGCGCTCGCAAACCGTTTGCTCCATATCGAGGTTGAGAGTAACTTCGACGCTTGGAGAGAATGGGCGGTAAAAAGCGGAATAAACGAAAAGGTAATAGGCTTTTTGTCGGCTCGCAGAAAATTTCTTATGGAGTTTGACGCCTCAACCGACGAGCTTGCCTTTGCAACTCCCCGTTCTTGGGAGATGGTGAGTAATCTTCTTAACTGTGTAAGCGACGACGTATCAAAAATGCGCCATATGATAGCGGGACTTGTTGGAAGCGGAATTTCTATCGAGTTTGAAAACTGGGCGAGAATATATACAAATCTTCCCGACGTAGAGGATATTTTTAACGGTAAATGTCCGACGGTCGAAAAGCAGGTGGACGTTATGTACGCGCTGATTTCCACGATGACGGCTTATGCTCGCGACCACAGAAACGATATGCGACGCATTGGAAATTCAATAGCATATGCCGATAAATTTCTTCCGCCCGACTTCTCGGTGGTTCTTATAAAGGATTATATGTATTTCGAAAAGGATTATAAGAAAAAGCTTATGGCGTTGCCTGAGTTTAACAGATGGCTTGCGACGAAGGGTAGGTTGCTGAATGGCGTTGTCTAACGAACAAATGAAGGCTTATAAGGATAAGCTTATGTCCTCGCGAATGCGTATTCTCTGCAATCACGGCTTTTTCGGCTTGCTCTTAATGCATATGAAATTTGCAATCGATGAAAATATAGAAACCGCCTGCACCGATGGCGTAAGAATTATCTTTGGCACTGAGTTTTTAGAGTCGCTCTCGGAAAAAGAGGTCGATTTCGTTATGATGCACGAAATTATGCACGTTGTTCTTCAGCACTGCTTGCGTGAGGAAAACCGAGATCACGAAATATTTAACATCGCCTGCGATATAGTGGTAAATTCTAACATTCTTTTGGAAAATAAAATGGATTTATCAAGCATTTCGATTAAAAAATACGGTGTATCTATGCATTTAGCGCCCGACGATAAGGAGGGTAACAAATATACCGCAGAGCAGGTCTATGCTATGCTTGTAAAAAATGCAAAAAAGCAACCTAATGCTGCAAACAGTAATCTTGACGGAACGGCATCAAGGAACGGCAAGAAAGCCTCTGCACAGGGTAAAACAAGCACGGCAGGCGACGCTAAAATATGGGACGACCACTCGGAATGGGGTAAATATGCCGACGATTCAACGCTTCGTGACGTTTGGGCGGGGCGCTTAAAGAATGCGGCGGAGGTTATCTCGATTCGAGAGGCATCAAATTCTTGCGGTGGCGTTCCGTTGTTTGCTCAAAGAATACTCGAGGAGCTTACAAGACCGCAGACCGATTGGCGAACGGTGCTTAACGATTTTATTCAAGAGGATATCGTCGATTATTCATTTTCTCCGCCCGACAGAAGATTTTATGACACTCCTTTCTTTCTTCCCGATTTCAACGATAAGGACGATATCGTTGAGGATATTCTCTTTATGATAGATACCTCAGGCTCTATGAGCGATAAAATGATTGCTGCCGCATATTCGGAAATTAAGGGAGCAATCGACCAATTTGACGGAAAGCTTCGCGGCTGGCTTGGATTTTGTGATGCCGCTGTGGTTGAGCCAAAACCCTTTGGAAGCGTGGACGATGTTAAAAAAATAAAGCCTCTCGGAGGCGGTGGAACGAGCTTTACCGTAATTTTTAAGTATGTAGCCGAGCATATGGAAAAGCCCCCCGCAAGCATAATAATACTCACCGACGGCTACGCACCCTTTCCCGATGAAAAAAGCGCTATGGGTATTCCCGTTCTTTGGCTTATAAATAACGAGAAGGTCACACCGCCCTGGGGTAAGGTTACACGAATTAAGGTAGATTAAATAATTAAATAATAGCAGTATATCAAAGTGACTCTCTTATCAAAGCGACCCCTAATCAAATTGCAATCTTTTATTCGATTTATAAATAAAACAGGAGAATAAATTCGATGAAAAAATTTATTACCGCGTCACTTCTTTGGCTTATACTACTTTGCGTTTTCACATCATGCTCAAAAAACGAGCAAAATATAAATCAAGGCGAAACCGATACGGAAAATCGCCCCCTTGATACCGAATACACCGATTTGGAAAGTCCCGAAGCTATAACTCCCGACACAAGCGCACCCGACACAAGCGCACCCGACACCGATGCTCCCGAAATATCACATCCTGATATAGACGAGCCGTCGATTGAGGATTTTTTAGAGGAGCTGAAAAAAACGGTAAGCCTTGCAACAATACACGTTTCTACTAAGGATAATGCCGAGATAATCTCACGCGAGGATTACGTTGATTGCACCGTAGAGCTTTTTAATTGCGACGAGCAATACGTTATTACCTCGGCTGCCGCGGGAATAAGGGTACGAGGCAACGCATCGGCGTATTTCGGGGACGTTGAGAGTATTCGAAAAAATCAAGTTCCGTACAGAATTAAATTCGATAAAAAGCAAAATCTGCTTGGACTTAATGACGGTGCTAAATTTAAAAGCTGGGTACTGCTTAAGGCGGATACCACATTACTTAACGATTATATGGCGTTCAAGCTTGGCTCAATGGTTTTGCACTCAAGAGTCTATTGCTCGGATTGCTCCTTCGTTCAAGTGTTCGTTAATAAAAAATATATGGGACTTTATCTTCTCGCCGAGCAAAATCAGGTGGATGAAAACCGAGTAGCGATAAGAGAGGCAGAGGAGGGCTATGTCGGTACGGATATAGGTTATCTGCTTGAAATTGACCACTATGCATCCGAGCAGGATAATTATTTTCTCGTTGATTACTCTAACGAAAGCTTTACCGACGTTTTGGGAAAGACGTTAAATTTTGCAACGAAAAAATATTCTATAAAAAATGACGTTTACAGTCAGGAGCAGGTAGATTTTATTGCGAAATACGTCAATAATTGCTTTACGATAGTTTTAGAAGCGTCAAAGGGAAATTATCTTGCCTTGGATGAAAATTGCGAGCTTGTCCCCTCGCAAAGAGATAACGCCTTTGATACGATAAATGACGTTATTGATATATATTCGGTTGTAAATATGTATATTCTTGACGAAATAATCTGCGACCGTGATTGCGGTATGGGAAGCTTTTATATGTGCGTAGACTTTTCCGAGGATAGTGAATTTAAAAGGCTTACCTTTGTTTCACCGTGGGATTCAAGCTGGGCGTACATAGAAAGCTATACCGATTTTTATGCGGCGGCTTTTCAAGACGATAAATTTATAGAAAAATATGAGGATCGCTCAAATCCGTGGTATCTTGTTCTCGCAAAGGAGGAATGGTTTATCGACCTTGTGCGTGAGCGTTGGGTAGATGTCTATACCGACGTTGGATTTTTAAAAATCGTTCAAGAAGCGTATGCGTATATAGAGGAAAATATATCCGAGCTTAACCGTCAATATCCCGATGCTACAAATGGCGGAATAGCTCTGCTCGGTTGGGTCGAGGAGCGTATGAAATGGCTTGACGGAATGTGGGGCGTAGGCATTCAATTATTTTAAAAGGAGCTAAAAATGACAAAAATCTATAATAAGCTTGTTCGTGACCGCATACCCGAGATAATCGAAAAATCGGGAGCGACCTGCAAAATAAGAATACTTTCCGACGAGGAATATATCGAAATGATAGACGCAAAGCTTGACGAGGAGCTTTTGGAATATCATACCGATAAAAGCATCGAGGAGCTTGCCGACCTGCTTGAGGTAATTTATGCCGCAACGGTGGCCCGAGGTCATACACTTGACGAGCTTGAAGCGATAAGAGCCGAGAAAGCCGAGAAGCGAGGCGCTTTCGAAAAAAAGATTTTGCTACTCGAAACAAGCGATAAATAAACCTTAAATTTAAAGATAACCGCAAAATTTACGTTGAGCGGTTATCTTTTTTATTGTTAGCTTGTGTTAGGAATTTTTGCTACCTTTTTGAAAAAAGGTAGCGCCAAAAACTTTCAATCGGGGATTGTCTAAATTTACATTCTGCGTTCGACCGATGAGCCGCCAATGTACGCACTGCACCCACGCAGGAAAGTTTTGGCCAAGCTTTTTCAAAAGCTTGCGGGTCTGGGCAGAGCCCATAAAACGGCATAGAAAGTTAGTTTATGTCAAGTATTTTTTTGCTACCTTTTTGAAAAAAGGTAGCAAAAAAACTTTCAATCGGGGAAAATTTAAATAACATAGTGCGTTCGACGGTCGAACAATAGATGTTCGCACTACACTTGAAAGCCTTCTCCTCGAGGAGAAGGTGCCGAGCTTGTCGAGGCGGATGAGGTGTAGCCGAAGGCGTTATGAATGGAGAAAGACGAAATTTCAATCTTTTTCCACCTCATCCGTCAACCGCATCACTCGCTTCGCCACCTCAAGGGGAAGGCTTGGAGTTTGCTTTTCTCAAAAATCAGAGCAGATTTGTAGGGGAGGATAATATCTTCCACCACAAAACGTGCGCAATTTCAACCGCTTTTTGCATTTACCAACGAAAAAGCGCTATTATTCTATCTTTTTATTATTAAAATTCTCACTAAAAAAGTAAAAACAGACATATTTTTTTGTGCATTCTTCCGTTTTATTGATTTTCACTTCTTTTTGTCGAAAAAAATAGCAAAAACCTTTGAAAAATTCATAATTCTATGTTATAATAATATTAACCTAATTTAATAAAACAATGGGAGGACACTTAAACTTATGAACGTAAAAGAATTCGGTGAGCTTAGTGTTATAGGTATGAGAGGATGCGATCACTTTTCCTCTAAGGTCGACTATTACTTAAAGGATTGGCGCGGTCGCGATCAGGACGAATCCTTTATCCTTAAAGCAGAATGTCCCCGATTTGGCACAGGTGAGGGCAAGGGATTGCTTCACGAATCCATCCGCGGTCATGACCTTTACATTATTTCAGACGTATTTAATTATGGTGTTACCTACAAAATGTACGGACGCGAGGTTCCTATGAGTCCCGACGATCACTATGCGGATCTTAAAAGAATTATCGCGGCAAATGCAGGAAAGGCAAGACGTATAACCGTTATAATGCCTATGCTCTACGAGGGCAGACAGCACAAGCGTTCCTCACGCGAATCGCTCGACTGCGCTCTTATGCTTCAAGAGCTTGTTCGTATGGGTGTTACTAATATTATCACCTTTGATGCGCACGATGCGAGAGTACAAAACGCTATTCCGCTTTCGGGCTTTGACGACGTAAGACCTACCTATCAAATGATAAAGGCTCTCGTTCGCAACGTACCCGACGTAAAAATAAGTAAGGACTCCCTTATGATAATCTCCCCCGACGAGGGTGCTATGAACAGATGTATGTACTTTTCGTCTGTGCTTGGCGTTGATATCGGTATGTTCTACAAGCGCCGCAATTATTCGGTTGTTGTAAACGGAAGAAACCCGATAGAAGCGCACGAATATCTCGGACGTGACCTTACCGGAATGGACGTAGTTATCGTCGACGATATGATTTCCTCGGGCGAATCTATGATAGACGTTGCAACTCAGCTTAAGGCAAGAGGAGCAAAGAGAATATTTGCATTTGCGTCCTTTGGACTCTTTACGGGCGGACCTGCAATCTTTGATAAGGCGCAGGCAGACGGTATAATTGACAAGGTATTCACTACAAACCTTGTTTACACAAACCCCGAGGTACTTACAAGAGATTGGTACGTTCCCGTTGATATGTCGAAATTCGTCGCGTATATTATCGATACACTCAATCACGATGCTACGCTTAGCGAGCTTCTTAACCCCGTTAAGAAAATCCACTCGCTTGTTGCAAAGCATAAATTTGAGCAGGAAAACGGCTTAAAATAAAATAAAGCAAAAAATCAGGCAGACTTCAAAAAAAGAGGTCTGCTTTTTGCATTAAATGATTGAAAAACGCAATAAAATATGGTATAATATACTGTAAACGAAAATAACTACCCGTGGCACAGCTGGATAGCGCGCAAGACTCCGACTCTTGAGGACGAAGGTTCGAATCCTTTCGGGTAGGCCAAAAATTCGACAAGCTTCGACTTGTCGAATTTTTTATCCATTGCGAAAGCAATGGTATATCATCACGCTTTAGCGTGTATCTCATCACCGAAGGTGTATATCATCAGCCGCAGGCTGTATCCTCTTTCGCAATGATGATATACAACGGCAAGCCGTTGATGATATACGATGCTCCGCATCGATGATATAAACGCCTTTCGGCGTGATTTGGATTCAAATCCATCGGTTAAAAGGGTAAAATATCTTTTTTATCAAAGCCGCAGGGTTAGTATGGAATCACCGGAGGTGCATTTTCTGCGACTTGATTTTATACGATTACTTTTTTATAGCTTATAAAAGCAAACTGTTTTTATTAATTACTATATTAAACAAAAAGAACTCCCATCTCTGAGAGTTCTTTTTTATATTGAGTATTAAAATCAATCCTCGTAATTTGCGCAGAAATCGGTGAATCCGTTATCGCCGCAACCGAGCCAAGCAACGACTCTATTCTGTGCGGGAACTACCATCATCTTTTGACCGCGCATACCGCCCTTACCGTAAGCCTTTCCGCCGCCGCAGGACTTAAGCTCATAGCCGTTATCGATAACTGTCTTTACCCATTCCTCGGAGAGGATACGCTTACCCTCATACATACCGCCGTTAAGGTAAATCATACCGTGCTTTATCATATCCTCAACACGGATATAAAGTCCCGTTGCGCCCATTGCGTGACCCTTAGGACAGTGGCTCCAAGCAGCCTCACGGCAACCCGTAGGATAGAAAAGATTCTGCCAGAGGAAATCGTCTGTACGCATACCCGCACGCTTTTCAACTATTCTCGAAAGGAGATAGAACGCTGCATCGGTATAAGTTTCCTTTACAAGGTCAAAGTCCTCTTTAATGGGTGCATTAAGAACGTATGCAAGGTAATCATCGCCAAACTGCGTAGCGTCAAAGCAATCTATATCAAGAAATCCGCCTGAAAGTCCAACCTTATGAAGAAGAAGCATATGAACAGTGGTCTTTGTCCACACCTCGTTATAGGTTTCGGGAAGCTCGTCTGCAAGAATGTCTGTCAAGGTTTCATCGGTAGTAAGAAGTCCGCGGTCAACAAGCATACCGATTGCGGTTACAACGAACGCCTTAGAAACGCTATATGTATCCTGACAGGGGTTTGTATGCTGCAATCTCATAGTTTCGATTTTTCCGTCGTGATACTCACCTATAAAGAACACGTTTGCATTCTCGCGAGTGTCGATTTCTGCTTTAAAAGCCTCTAAAAATTTGCTCATTTTAAGTAAATCTCCTTTGCTAATTCAGATATTTTTTCCGCCTCCTCTTTCGAGCAGGTCTTTAAAATTCTTTTTGTTGGCAAGCCCCAAACGTCAAAGGTGCGCGGTCCTATCCATTCATTTTTTCCCGTATTCGTAAACAAAGCGTAAAGAATAGACAGGCACGCCTTTTTAGGACTCATAAAAATAATTTTCATTGGATATTTTATTATCGCATAAATAACCTTTGGATAATGCGACGTTATATTCGTAACCGCAATCCCCGGGTGAGCGATATTAATATTATCCCGATATTCCTCAAGCGACCAAAGCGAATACATTAAATATCGCTTTGCGTTTCCGTAAATCTTGCTCGGTGCGCTCCTCGAAGCAAAATCAACGTCGCTTACGTTAATTTTTGAATAATTATGCGCAATACTTCCAACGGCAATCACCTTACCGCCGCGTGATTTAATATTCGGCAAAAGCGCATTTGCAAGAATATACGGCGACACGAAATTTATATTGAATACGTTTTCAAATCCGTTCTCACCTTTTCTGCGAGGTATCTTATACGCTCCTGCATTAAGCACGAGGTAATCTATATTTTCGCTCTGCAAGACTCTCGCCAAATCTCTCGTTGCCGAAATATCCTCAAGGTCAAGATAATACGCCTTAAGCGACACGCCCGAAAACTCCTTAGAAAGTGCGCGTCTTAGCGCTTCTGAGCGTTCCTTATTACGGTCGATTAAAATAATAGATGCCGAAAGCGAGCAAAAAAATCTGCAAAGCTCTCTGCCTATTCCGCCCGTAGCTCCGCTTATTGCAACGGTTTTACCCTTAAGCGACTGAGTATTTTTCGCTAACCATTTTTTATAATTCATAAATTACAAAAAGTAAGGGCTGCCGCGCTCACGTTATTTGAGCAAGTGAGGCAACCCTTAAATGCTTTAGTTGTTTTTAGATTTTAAGCTTAGCGTAGCTATCGTCAACGTCCTTCTTAGACCAACCGAGTCCGAGATAATCGTTTTCTTCCCAAACCTTCTTAGCCGCCTCAAGAGCGCCCTCGGGAGGACACCAAGGAGAAAGCGTGCGAGGAGGCATACCGGTATCGTCCTGACCCTCTACGCGGAAAGGAGTCCAGTAGTCGTTTTCATATCTCTTACGGTCTTCCTCGTCATCAAACTTAGGAACGTCGAAGCACATTCCGCCGCTGCAAGCCGACTTCCAAGCAAGAATACCGATTGCCGACATAGCGCAAGCGCGGTATACGTTGAGGTAAGGCTGCTCGCCCTTTCTGATAGCCTCAGCAAAATAATACTGAACGAAGTAATCTCCGCCGCCGTGACCTGCGTTTGCTGCCTGAGCCGCAAACTCTGCGGGCCATTCGGGAAGGTACTGTCTGAACTTAGGCTGATCGCCCTTATCGCGTGACTCGTGCCATACGGTAATTCTATCGTCACCTCTGTCTTGCTCAACCGCACCCTTTGTGCAGTGGAGGCTTGTAATCATAGAGTGAGTACGGAAAGCGCCCTGAAGAGTTCTTACAACTGCGCCGTTATCCATCTCACAAACTATAATTCCACCCGGGTCCTGAAGTCTTACTTCGTTTCCACGGTAGGACTGATCTGCTATCTTCGGTACGAAGCCGTTTACCTTTACAGGCATTGTATCGGTAATCATCATAATAGGAGCTATTGCGTGAGTGCAATAGTAAGTAGAGGGGATCTGGTTTCTCCAGTGATATTCACCGGGAGCAATACCTGCGGGCTCATGCATAGGATGGCAGTATTCGCCCTCACCGTAAAGTATCTCACCAAGCTCACCCGTCTGATAAAGGCGACGCATTTCCATACGAGCCTTTGTAAAGGGATAGTTCTCGGCAATCATATATATCTTGCCCGTTTCCTCAACTGCACGGCAAAGAGCAACGCCCTCTGCAATCGTTCCCATAGCAACGCACTCCGAAAGAACGTGCTTTCCTGCACGGAGAGCCTTAATCGCAAATTCTGCGTGCTCGTGGAAATAGTTTGCGAGAATAACGGCATCAATGTCCGCCTTTGCAAGCATTTCGTCGTAATCGGTGAAAAGCTCAACAGACTTATCCTCATTGTCATATTTGCTCTTACAGATAGCGAGCTTCTTCTCGTTTCTGTCGCAAATAGCCATAAGCTTCATTCCAAGCTCCGGACCGGGATGCATAAAGGTCTTACCTCTACCCGTTCCGACAACGGCATATTTAATAGGTTCCATATTAAATTTCCTTTCTTTACCTACTTAATAATTAGAAGAATAATTAAATTTATTTAATTATTTTAACCTTGCTTTAATTTTACCCCATTTTAACGGCTTTGTCAAGATAAATAGAAAAAATATACAATAATTAATATTAATTATATTTAAAAAATAAATTTTCTTGACATTTCGACGTTTTATGATATAATAAAAAGGCGACGCGAAATGCGTCGTCCTAGGGTACACTAATACGGTGGCGGTTACTCCTTTTGCTCTTTTAGGCG